>CAZCVY010000020.1:0-49780 GCA_964501985.1 uncultured Acidobacteriota bacterium
AGTTGGGCCCATGCCCTGTGCTTGCGGTCCACACTTGAAGTTAAGGGAGCTTGAACACCACTCCCAAAGTGGATCGTGGATCAATTTGAAATTGGGAGCAAACCGTGAATGATTCGACGAAGAAAGGCACTCCGTGAACATATTAAAGGCGTTCACGTTCAAATGGTGGCAGGCCGGTGTTTTTAAATTGGGAATGTTGGCTTTAGGAATTGCAATTGGAACCTATTGGCGCGATGTTTTTGGCGCCTACCTTCTTATTCTTGGGCGTCTGGGACCCGCGCGGTGCAGATCCGGCGGCGCGTTTCGAGGAGCTGTTTACACGAAATGGCTGGCCGCCTCAATGGAGAGACGGAGTGTACGACTTCCATCACTATCACTCGACTGCGCATGAACTACTCGGGTTCGCCGGCGGTTCCGCGCGCCTGATGCTGGGTGGAGAGAACCGACGAGAGGTGGTCGTTCAGGCCGGCGATGTTGCGGTGTTGCCCACTGGCTCCGGTCATTGCCGGCTGGAGGCCAGCCGGGATTTCCTCGTGGTCAGGGCGTACCCGCCGCGACAGGAGTGGGATATCTGCAGGCTGGCGCCGGGTCCAGAGGCCGTGGCAAGGATCGCCGCGCTGCCGTTTCCGTCAAGCGATCCGGTGTGGGGTAAGCAAGGCGCGCTGCTCAGGCTTTGGGGTAAGTAAGATTGTTGCAGGCCTCTGCCGTCAGCGGTCAGTTGAACGTGGACTCGGCTCATGTTTATCCGGTTGTTTCAGCAAGCCACTGCAGGTTGTGCTTCCATACCGTTCGTGTGCTCCGTTTGTGCTCCGTTTGAGCCGTGAAGAGAGCCCAGAGTGAAAACGCGGTAATTTCTGTCGCCAGAACGAGGTGCCAGGAAACGCTATATTCTTTGTTTCCAATTTACTGTCGTATTCCCAAGCTGGACGTCGCGGGTTCGATCCCCGTCTCCCGCTCCATCTTTTCAATAGGTCAGCGCCCTCGATCGACTTCTTCTTCGACGTTTTAATGGACTCACAAAGGCTGAGGACCATGCATCTGCCTCATTCCAAGTGACATCTCAAGCTAGACTGCCAGCGGAACACGCTGGCAGTCGCACCTGTTCCTACCAACGCCTCTGTTCACATTGGGTCTATAGAGATTACTGGCACTCGGCAGATGAGGAAAGAGGAAAATCACTGTTCAGGCAGCTGTGGTGTAACCGTTACATCTTCGCCCCCTCCGAGTTTTTGCGGATGAAAACAAAACCGGTACAACTTGAGCGTTCCGAAAGCACTTTTCAGTGAATGCGTTGCCAACCGTGCCGCAAAACCAACGAGATTGCCTTATCAAACATAGTTTGCAACCATGACGCCGAGGGTTCGAACCTCTCCAGGTCCACCACTAACCACCGTAGCAACAATTACATCTGATATATGTAGCTTAAGTTATGAGCTACAGAAGAACAAAAATTGTGCTAAAACTCGGCAGCAAGAGCCACTGTGCGAAAACTCCTCGCTGAAAATTCGACCTTACTTTAAATCGGCGCGGTTAGTTGAGATCCCCTGCCCGGCTGGCACAAGGAGGCAGGCGCGAGGCGCCGAGTCCCCGAATGTTTCTTCGCAAGACGGTCCTGGAAAAGAAGATACCGCTAGAAATCGCAATTTGCAGATAGTCGACGCGGGCGAGGGTTGGACGCTGGTCCTCTGAAGATCCCTCGCCTTACGGGGAAATCTGGCTGTCACCTAGGGTCGCGGGCCCGCGAAACCTCATGAAAACCCCAGCGCGATCTGCTACCGCCCTGTTTTCACCATAGGGATTTTCGACCCTGTGAGGTTCGGGAGATTCGGGGCAATTCGAGCCGCTTCATCGGGTTGCGCGCATGACTACGAAGCGCAAGGTCGGGTGTTCGAATCAACCCGGGCGCACCCATAATTCACGATGGCTGAAGGGTTCGCCACGCGGTGCGGTGAGAAATGCTTCGGTGGACTGAACCTTGGCTGGCGAGAGGTTCGCGGTGTTGCTCGGGAATGGGCATCGGTTTGGCTAAGCACTGTCTCAAATCGAGACATCCCGATGTTCTTGGACATCCTCCTTTCATCGACTCACCCAGGCACCATCACCAAAAATAAACCACAATATCTTCAATGTAAAGGAGATACACGAAAGTCCCGCGGTCGGCTCCGAGTGGCACCTGCAGTGCCTTAGGTCCACGCTGAAAAGGGTAGGGCTGCCGTCTTGAGGCCCTACCTAGGATAAAGCGCGTGGCTCACCGCCGGGGTGCACGGCAGGCGAGGACAGCACCAAGACCATGAATGCCGAACGGGCGCGATTTATCCCCGCATGTTGAAGATCTTTCAGGGAGATAGAGGTCACATCATGAATTCCGTGGGCGACGGTTTTGCAGCCAGGGTGGCGGACGTTCAGGGTCTGCTCCCCGCGTGCTGCAACGGCAAAGGGGACATACCAAAGCCCGCCACGGCGGCATTAAGTGACCGGGAAGAGCTGTTCCGGACAGCCTTTCACAACGCCCCTTTCGGCATGATCTTATGTGCGGTGGATACCCGAATCGTGCAAGTCAATGCCCGGATGTGCCAGATGGTGGGGTACACGGAGCAGGAGTTGTTGGCAAGCACCTGGATGCAGCTAACGCACAAGGATGACATCGGCATTTCGCAGCGCGCCGTCGACGAAATGCTTCGAGGCAGGCTTCCCACGGCGGACATCGAGAAGCGGTATATCCATAAGAATGGGAATGTCATTGAGGTGCGCCTGAGGGTCTCATTGGTACTGGACGCAAGGTCCAACCCCGCCTATTTCATCACCCACGTGGAGGATGTAACCGACCGCAACCGAATGGTCGCGGAGTTGAGAGAGGAAAGGCACATCCTCTACACTCTCATGGACAATCTGCCCGACATGATCTACTTCAAGGACCGGGAAAGCCGGTTTACCCGGATCAACCCGGCGCTGGCGAAACTGTTTGGGCTGAGCGATCCGGCCCAAGCAGTGGGAAACAGCGACTTTGATTACTTCGCCGCGCAACATGCCCAACTGGCCCACGACGACGAACAGGAAATCATCAGGACGGGCCAGCCGAAGGTGGGCAAGGAGGAGAAAGAAACCTGGCCCGATGGTAATGTGAGATGGGCTTCGACCACGAAAATGCCTTTGCGTGATGCCGCCGGGAACATCATCGGAACTTTCGGCGTCTCACGCGATATTACTGAGCGCAAGCTGGCGGAAGCCGAGAATACCCGCCTCGCGGCCATCGTGAATTCGTCCGACGACGCTATCTTCAGCACCTCGCGCGAAGGGAATATTGCCACCTGGAATGCCGGGGCGGAGCGCATGTTTGGTTACAAGGCGGAAGAGGTCAAGGGAAGACATTTTTCTTTGTTGATTCCCGAAGACCGCCGGCCTGACTTGGCGGCCAACAAAGCGGTCCTCATGCGGGGCGAAGCGCCGATGCATTACGAGCATGAAAACCAGCGCAAGGATGGAACAAGGCTGCAAGTCGCACTGACCCTTTCTCCTATCAAGGATCCATCGGGCGCAGTCACCGGCGTATCCGTCATCACGCGCGACATCACTGAGCGCAAGCGGGCGGAGGAGGAACTCCAGCGAGCCAAGGAAGCCGCCGAGGCCGCCAGCCGCGCCAAGAGCGAGTTTGTGGCCAATATGAGCCACGAAATTCGGACGCCGATGAATGGCATTATCGGCATGACGGATCTGGCGCTCGATACGCCCTTGAACGCCGAGCAGCGCGAATACCTGACCATGGTGAAGGACTCCGGCAACGATTTGCTGACCCTCATTAACGACGTCCTTGATTTTTCCAAGATTGAAGCGGGCAAGCTCAGTCTGGACCCAACGGAATTCAATCTCCGCGAGCTGATGGCCAACACCTTGAAGCCCCTCGCAGTGCGCGCGAGCATGAAGGGGCCGGAAATCGTCTTGGGAGTGAAGCCGGGAGTCCCCGAGCACCTCATTGGGGATGGCGGCCGCCTTCGCCAAGTGATCGTGAATCTGGTTGAGAACGCCATTAAATTTACCCGCCGGGGTGAAATCGCGGTCGGCGTCGATATCGAATCCCGCCAGGGTGAGAATCTCCTGCTGCATTTTTCCATCCGTGATACCGGGATCGGCATCCCTGCGGAAAAGCAAAAGGTGATCTTCGACGCCTTCACCCAAGCGGACAGCTCGATGACGCGGGAATACGGTGGGACCGGCCTCGGCCTGACCATCTCTTCGCGGCTGGTTCAAATGATGGGGGGAAAAATCTGGGTCCAGAGCGTAGTCGGGGAGGGAAGCACGTTTCACTTCACCGCGCGCCTCGGCCAGACAAAGGCCCCGGTGACGGAATCCGTATCCAGGAATTCTTACCGGCTGCGCGACCTCGATGTTCTGGTCGTTGACGACAACACCACCAACCGGAAAATACTGGATGCGATGTTAAAACACTGGTTGATGCGGCCGGAGATGGCTTCCAGCGGGGAGGAAGGCCTCGCCGTACTCGAACGCGCCGCCTCTGCCGGGAGGCCTTTTCCACTGGTTCTTCTTGACGCGCAGATGCCGGAAATGGACGGGTTCGCGTTGGCAGAGAGAATCAAGCAAAACCCCCAATTGGCGGGAGCAACCATCATGATGCTCGCCTCGGCCGGAGAGCGCGGTGATGCCGCTCGTTGTCGGGAGCTTGGAATCGCCGTTTATCTGATCAAGCCCATCCGCCGGTCGGAACTGCTGGAGGCCCTCCTGGCTGCCCTGGGAAAATCGGCCGGGAAGGAGCGTGCCACGGTCATCACTCGGCACACTCTGCACGAAGATCGGCGGAAGCTCAGGATTCTCCTGGCCGAGGACAACGCCGTGAACCAGCAACTCGGCGTGCGTCTTCTCGAGAAGCGGGGGCATACCGTGACGGTGGCTGCCAACGGGAACGAGGCGCTGGCCTTGCTCGAAGAATCCCGATTCGACTTGGTTCTGATGGATGTTCAAATGCCCAAAATGAATGGCCTTCAGGTCACCTCCGCCATTCGACGAGAGGAGCAGTCCACCGCGAAGCATCTCCCGATCATTGCCATGACCGCTCATGCGATGCAAGGTGACCGCGAGCGCTGCCTCGCTGCCGGCATGGACGGCTATCTTGCCAAACCGATCAATGCCGAAGAATTGGACGAGGCCGTGGAGAACCTCGATGGGCGGCCTGGCGCGGCCCCAGCGGCGATAACGGCAAACCCGGAACCCCTCGACATTGCATCGGCTCTAGAGCGATTGGAAGGGGACGCGGAACTGCTTCAGGAGGCCGGCAACTTGTTTCTAGAGCAACTTCCGGACCTGCGGATGACCCTCCGAGCGGCCATCAACGCGGGAGATGCAAAGGCAATCGAATGCGCCGCGCACAGGCTTCGCGGATCTGTGGCCAGCTTCTCGGCTCAGCCGGCCTCGGAGGCTGCTTGGAAGCTGGAAACCTTGGGGCGGGACGGCATCCTCTCCGAAACCGAGCGAGCTCATGCGGAATTGGAAAAGGAAATCGATCGTCTGAAATCGGCGATGGCCGATTTAGTCGGGTCGGTGGCGCTTCCATCAGCGCGTTGACGTGAGCCACCGCCTTGACTTGGGCAAGATGACGACGCTACATATATAACCGTTAGCATATTTCGCAAAAACCAGCATGTGGTGATGGAAACGCTCATGGGGGAAATGATTCGTTGGGGGAAGAAAATGTCATGAAAATTCTCGTTGCCGAGGATGATTCGGTCACCCGCCGTCTTCTTCGGGTTGCACTTGAAAGATGGAATTACGAGGTCATTGCGGTCGGTGATGGCGCCCAGGCCCGAGAGGCCCTGTTCCAAGAGGGTGCTCCCAAACTGGCAATTCTCGATTGGGTGATGCCAGGAGCAGACGGCATTGAAATCTGCCGTGAACTCCGCCAACGCAAGGCGGGGACATATATTTATACGTTGGTCTTGACCGCCAAAAGGGAAAAAGGCGATCTCCTGGAGGGCCTCGATGCCGGCGCAGATGACTTTCTGATTAAACCGTTCGATCCTTTGGAACTCCACGCACGACTCCGAAGTGGCTGCCGGATCATTGAGCTTCAGGACCAGCTTATTGCCGCTCGGGAAGCGATGAGAGACCAGGCGACGCGTGACGCTCTGACGACGGTGTGGAACCGCGCGGCCGTTATGGAGATCCTTCAGCGCGAGCTCGCCCGGAGCAGCCGCGAGGAATTGCCCATGAGCTTGATGATGGCGGATCTGGACCATTTCAAGAGAATTAATGACAGTATGGGACATCAAACCGGCGACGCCGTTCTGCAAGAGGTGGCCAGGAGGATCCAATCCGTTTTGCGGCCCTATGATGTCGTCGGGCGGTATGGGGGAGAGGAGTTCTTGTTGGTCGCTCCGGGGTGTGACGGCTCAGCGGCGTTGAGTCTCGCGGAAAAAATTCGAGCGAGAGTTCTCTCGACCCCTGTCCTCACGTTGGCTGGTCCCGTCCCGGTGACCTTGACTCTGGGAGTCGCGAGTTATACCGAAGATTCGAGTCTCGAATCGCTACTTCGTTCCGCCGATGACGCCCTCTACCGCGGCAAAGAAGCCGGCAGAAACCGTTCGGAATTGGCAGCGCCCTTACGGTTCGGGTCAATTCCGCCGCAGAGTTCACGTCCGCGTATAACCCTCGGGGCCTAATAATCTGCGATGAAGACCAGAATCTCCATGAGGCCCAAGATGCCAAGCGCAACGAGCACCCATCCCATTAATTTCAGTTTAGGGTTAACCCGAACTTCCCATCCGACCAAGAGGAGGGTCGTCGACAACAAAATCCCAATCGCGACTCTGAGTGCGTCATTTGGCATTTTATGGTCCAATAGCGAGGATATCGACTGACTACCCTTAGGCCCTCGCACGCAGGAGCGGAATCAACGATAGTCCATTAACTACCATGCGCCGGAAAGCGAGGTCAAGAAAAATTGTAAAGTTTGTAAAGAGTTATTGTATCTGCTTGCCACTGTATGCTTTGGGACCACTGGTTTAGCACTAAGATTGTGTTGGTCGCTCATTTTGACAAGCTGGCGACCTTCGGACTTGTCGCACGAGCAAGGGAGGCCAAGTTCGTAGCGCGACCTCAACGGCGGAGGTCCCCGCCACTCTCGCTCACACAAGCGACTGATCGAGACAAAAAGGCCCCAGTTCCCACCGGGGCCTTATTACCTAAGACCAAGGCCTGACCTGCCTTGCCACGCCACACCATGCCTCACTGGGCCGTACCTTGTACCGGCCTGATGAACTCTTACGCCTATCGTCCGGTTATTCGAGAAACGGCGGGCACAGAGACTCAAGCCCATTGACGAACTCATCCCCGGCGTTCGTGACCGCATCGGCAAGCAATCTTAGGCCCACGCCGAAAAATCCAAATGCGGGTCTGTAAGCTGTATGTTCCGAGAATTTCAAACCGAGGCGCTACCGACAGACGGGCATGGTTAACTTTGGATAAACTTGCTTAACCAAACCCATGTATCGAATCGCATCAGTACTTGCCTTTCGGACATCTCCGCGCAAGTACCGTGCGAAAAGACTGGTTGTTTAATTCACGTCTAATCTACTCATTTTAAAATAGATATTGTAATGTCGAGGAGACTCGGAAGACTGGCATCTCGCTTGCCCTATAGGGAAGCCGGGAACGAAGAGAACGTTCACGGGCGGCTTGGTCGAGGCTTCGCTGCTTGAGTCATTCTCCGAGAGGATGTTCAGATGTTGGATAGACCAAAGTCCGAGGGAGGGAAGTTACCTGCCGTCCCCCTTCGGGTGCTCATGACAGAGGATAACCCGCGCGACGCGAAGCTGGTGGCGAGGCTCCTTGAGGGCGGGGGCTTCGCGGTCCAATATGAGATGACGGACTCACTGGAATTCTTCCGGAAAAGGCTGGAAGAAGTTGATTTCGACGTGATCCTGGCCGACTTTAATCTCCGCAATTGGACCGCCCTCGATGCACTGGAAACACTGAAGGAATCACAGAAGGACATCCCTCTCATTGTAGTGACGGGGAGCCTCGGTGACGAAGCCGCGGCGGAATGCATCAAGCACGGCGCAGCGGACTTTGTTCTTAAGGACCGGCAGGCGCGACTTCCGGCGGCAGTCCGGCGGGCACTCGAAGAGAGACGGCTACGCAACGAAAACAAACGGGCTTTCGAAGCCGTCTCCCGGCTGGGTGCGATTGTAGGGTCGTCAAGTGACGCGATCATTGGCATGACCTTGGCAGGCACCATCACAAGTTGGAACAATGGCGCAGAGCAGATCTATGGCTATTCCGTGGCGGAAGTCTTGGGCCGGCACATTTCCGTCCTGGCTCCACCCGACCGAACCGAGGAGGTGACGCAAATCCTTGCCCGGCTCACCCGCGTCGACCGCATTGACCCCTTTGAAACCGTACGAGTGCGGAAGGATGGGAGCCTCGTTGACGTATCGTTGAGCGTCTTCCCGATCACCGACTCCCAGGGAGCACTGACCGGCGCCGCCTCCATTGCCCGCGACATCACCCGGCGCAAGCGAGTGGAGCGAGAATTACGCGAGGCCAAAGAGGCCGCCGAAGCTGCCAGCCAGATGAAGAGCGAGTTTCTGGCCGTCATGAGCCACGAGATCCGGACCCCGATGAACGGCATCATTGGCATGACGCAATTGGCGCTCGAGACGCCCCTGTCGCTCGAGCAGCGAGAATACCTTGACATGGTTAAGGAGTCCTCAGACGCGTTGCTGACCTTGGTCAATGACATCCTGGATTTCTCCAAGATTGAGGCCGGACGGCTTTCGCTGGAAGTCGATGAATTCGACCTGCAAGATACGCTCAACAATACAATGCGCACACTTGCTCCCCGGGCCGATGAAAAGGGGCTTGAGTTGACGTGGGAGACCCCGCCCGACGTTCCTGCCCGCTTAATCGGGGACCCTGGACGGCTGCGGCAAATCCTGGTGAATCTGGTGGGGAACGCCATCAAGTTCACCGAGCTCGGAGAGGTGGCCTTGAGCGCCGAAATCGAGGCGCAACGAGATAATTGGGCTACCCTCCATTTCTGCGTCAGTGATACGGGCATTGGCATCGCGCAGGAAAAGCATCAGCGTATCTTTGAGGCCTTCATGCAGGCGGATAGCTCAACCACCCGCAAATATGGCGGGACAGGATTGGGCTTGGCGATCTCGACCCTCCTGGTAAAAATGATGGAAGGACGCATATGGTTGGAGAGCGTGCCGAACGAAGGAAGCAGGTTCCATTTCACCGCGAAGTTTGGCTTGGTGAAGGACATTCATCCGCAGCCCGTCCCCATGGAGATGGTCAATCTGGAAGGTACGCCCATCCTCGTCATTGAGGATAATGCCACCAACCGGCGTATTTTGAAGGTGATGCTCAACAGTTGGTCGATGCAGGCCACGTCAGTGCCGACGGTGCACGAGGGTCTGGAAGCGATGCGGCACGCTAAGGAGTTGGGCAGACCTTTTCCGTTGATTCTGCTCGACGCCCAAATGCCGGGCAAGGACGGTTTCACCGTCATCGAGAAGCTCAGGGAAGATTCCACCCTCGCAGGAACCGCGATCATTTTGATGACCGCGCGGGGACAGCGTGGCGACGCGGCGCGATGCCGCGATCTAGGCATCTCGGCCTACCTCGTCAAACCTATCTGCCAGTCGGACCTCCTAGAGACAATTCTGCTGGTTCTCGGCCAGCCCTCCCAGGCGAATGACCGGCCAGCGCTTGTCACCCGTCATACGATTCGCGAAGCGCGTCGCAAGCTCCGCATCCTTGTGGCGGAGGATAACGCCATCAACCGGGAGTTGGTCACGCGCCTGCTCCAGAAGTGCGGACACACTGTATTGGCAGTCGCCAACGGCCTGGAAGCTGTCGAGCTCTTAGAGAATGAGGCGGGGCACTGGAACCTCATACTGATGGATGTGGAGATGCCGAAGATGGACGGCTTCCAGGCCACGGCCGTCATTCGTGGGAAGGAGAAGATCAGCGGCAAGCACATCCCGATCATTGCCATGACCGCTAACGCCATGAAGGGTGACCGAGAGCGTTGCTTGGCGGCAGGCATGGACGCCTATATACCCAAACCCATCCAGCACCAAGACCTTACGGCAGCAATTCAGGCGCTCGCCGCGGAGGTACCCAACAATCCCATCGAATCGCCAAGCAAGAGGCCCCCCGCGGAAGTCTTCGATGAAGCGGCGTTTGTGTCTCATGTCGACGGCGACCCTCAATTGCTCAGGGATCTTGTGGATATGTTCTTTGAGGAATGCCCGCTCCTGGTAAACAAGATCAGAGCCGGGCTTGACCGGAGCGATGCGAAGGCCGTGCAGAAAGCCGCGCATAGCCTTCGAGGCTCAACCAGCAACCTTGGTGCACAGATGGCCTCAGGGGTTGCACTGAAGCTCGAAGACCTGGCGCGCGCCGGGGACTTGCCCAACGCTGAAAGTGTGCTCCAGGCATTGGAATGGCAACTCAATACCTTAAGGCCGGCTCTCATCGCTGTCCGGGCCGAGACGGAGAGTTGGCCGGCTTGACTGGCGCGAGGACAGAATAGGACATCGCCCGTGGATGCCTTGTTATGCCATTGCGCTGGAAGTCTGCAACCCCCAGGTTTGACCTTGTCAAAAGCTGTCTGAACATCAGAGCGAGGTAGCGCAAGAAAATGTGCAAAACGAAAATCTTGATTGCGGAAGATCAATCCAATTTCCGTCATATGCTCAAGTCATTTCTTACCAACTGGGGCTACGAGTTTGTCACGGCAAGCGATGGCCGGGAAGCGTGGAGGGTACTTCAGGGAGAAGATAGGCCTCGCCTCGCCCTGCTGGATTGGATGATGCCGGACATGGACGGATTGGAGATCTGCCGCACGGTCCGGGAGGTGAAACCCGATCCGTACACGTACCTCCTTCTCTTGACAAGCCGCGACGGAAAACAGGACGTCGTGGATGGTATCGAGGCTGGCGCTGACAACTATCTCGTCAAGCCATTCGATCCGCAGGAGTTAAGGGCTCGGATCCGTGTGGGAGAGCGCATCATCTCATTGGAGGACCGGCTGATTCGCACCCAGGAGGAGCTTCGGCAATTGGCCACGCATGATTTCTTGACAGGTCTGTTGAATCGCAGGGCATGTGTCGATTCCCTGGTGGTTGAATTAGATCGGGGATGTCGCACGGGAGATCCTGTGTGCGTCGTGATGGCGGACATCGATCACTTCAAGGCGATAAACGACACCTATGGACACCAGACCGGCGATGAAATCCTTTGCGAAGTGGCTCATAGAATGCAAAAGTCGCTCCGACCTTACGACATTGCCGGGCGATTTGGCGGGGAAGAGTTCATCATGATTCTCCCTGAATGCAATCTGACAGAGGGTGTGAAACTGGCACAGCGAATATGCCGCTTGGTTCGATCTGAGCCAGTGATTATTAAAGATGTGCCGATCAAGATCTCAATGAGCCTGGGGGTGGCAGTCGCCAACCAAGTTGCTCCAGCGGACCTCGAGGAATTGCTGGGATCGGCAGATGCCGCCCTTTATCGAGCGAAGGAGGCAGGGCGCAATCGAGTTGAATTCTCTTCCGATCTTATCCCACCCACAGGCTTCCTGGCGGAAAGAGAAGCCGTGGGCGCCTTACTTTGACCCCATGCCTCAAATCGTAACACTTCCACCTCATTGGACATGTCCATGCAGATAAATTCGATGAAAACGGGCCTCTTTGTTTAACCCGAACTTTTTCAATTCAATGGGGTTACAAGAAATTCCAGCGGTGAGGCGAGACTGGTATTCCCCGTGCGTAATGTCCAACGTGTGAAATGAAGGAGTGTCACTGCGAGGTTGAAATGCGGACATTAAATGGTGCAGCCGCTCACTTGAGCGAACAAGCCGATGTCTTAGGCCAACCCGATCGGACTGGATATGATTACCGAGGCCACGCGCATCTCCAGACATCCTCCAGGCATTGGTATGCGCTGCAAACCTATTCTCGACATGAAAAACGCGTCCATAAGGAGTTGGGGTTACGTGATTTTGAGTCCTTCCTTCCACTATATGGCGCCGCACACCGGTGGAAGAATGGCTGCCCGGTGAGGGTTGAGCTGCCTTTATTTCCCGGCTACCTCTTCGTCAGAATCGCTCCTCGCGACCGTTTCGGGATTTTGGGGTTCCCCGGAGCGATATCTGTCGTGGGCTCGGCGAGTGGTCCATGGCCAATACCGAACGCAGAAATAGCGGGTCTACGCGCCAGCTTGCAGTCGTGCAATGTAGGACCTTACCCCTATCCCGCCGTCGGCCAGAAGGTGCGGATCAAATCCGGTCCACTCGCAAATCTGACCGGGATTCTCGTGCGTCATTCCGGCGGCTTTCGCGTGGTGCTCTCCGTGGAGTTGATCCGGCGGGCGGCCGCGGTCGAAGTGAAAGCCGATGAGGTGGAACCTTTCACCGGGAATGAGGGTCGATAAAATGACAGTCACCGATTCACTCTCAGCGCAAACAAGCTCCAATCCCAAGGGCAGAGTTTTGATTGTGGACGACGAGCCGAGCATGGTGAAGCTTCTGGGTGAGATTCTGCGGCGTGATGGATACATCCGCGTCGGGTGTCACAGCGGTCAAGAAGCGCTGCACCTAATGGACACTCACAGTTTTGACGCGGTTCTCTGCGATATTCACATGCCCGGAATGAGCGGCCTGGAGGTTTTGCGCCGGGTCCGAGAGAAACACCCCCGCCTGGCCTTCTTGATGGTATCCGGCGAGGGCGATATCCGGGTGGGGATTCAGGCGATGAAAGCAGGGGCCGACGATTACCTGCTCAAGCCCTTGAACGCTGAGGCCGTCCTGCTCAGTGTTAACCAGACACTGGAAAAAAAGGAGCTGGATGCGGGTCTGGAGAAATATCGATTGAACCTCGAGAAAATGGTCGAAGAGGGGACCGGCAAGCTTCGTGCAGCGATGTGGCGAGTGGAGCAGAATTTTGATGAGACTCTGCAGGTGCTCGCTGCAGCTTTGGATTTTAGGGACCGCGAGACAGCCGGGCATTCAGGGCGCGTGATGGCCTACAGTATGGAAATTGCGAAAGTGATGGGATGCAGCAAGGAGCAATTAAATACGATCGCCCAGGGTGCGCTGCTGCACGATATAGGAAAAATCGGTGTGCCGGACGCGATCCTGATGAAGCCAGGCCCCCTCAAAGAGGAGGAATGGCCCATGATGAAAGCACATGTGGGGATCGGGTATAGCCTGCTGAGCCGCATCGCCTTTCTGTCGGATGCTGCCCAGATTGTCCTGGCGCACCACGAGCGATTTGACGGGAAAGGCTACCCTCAAGAGTTGGGCGGGACGGAAATCACGCTAGGCGCCAGGATTTTCAGTGTGGCTGACACCCTGGACGCCATGACATCTGATCGGCCATATCGTTGGGCATTGCCTTTTGCTGCGGCTCACGATGAAGTCATCTGGCAGTCCGGAAAACAGTTCGATCCGGAGGTGGTCTCCGCCTTCCTGGAAATTAAAGAGGAAACCTGGCATGAACTCCGAGCCCGAACGGGAGTTGTAAGGTCGCCGCTGGGTGAGGAAAAGCTACGCATGCCACTCGCCCTTCCGGTCCATAGCCATTTGCCACTCGAGGCGAGGGCATAACCTGGTCCACCTTGAAGTTACGTAAGCCGCGCGCAGTGGCGCCCATTCTAGGAATACGAGGTGAAGAATTCAATGCGACTTCTGATTGTCGACGACGAAAAGGATATCCTCAAAGCGATGGAGCGCTTCCTGGACCACTCGGATTTTGAAGTCATGCCCGTGGCGGATGGTATGCAAGCAGCTCCGCAAATTACCACCCGGCCGTTCGATGCAATGATCTTCGACATTCATATGCCGTCACCGGATGGATTGGAGCTCACGCGCCTGGCTCGCAGGTCATTTATGAATCGGCGAACTCCCATTGCGCTGATCACGGGCTACGACGACCTTGAAACCCGGCGCAAGGGAACGGATGCGGGCGCCACATGTTTCGCCGGAAAGCCTGTCACGCCAGAAAAACTCCGGAGCATTGCACAACTTATGCTGGGATCTGTTTCTTCAAGCCGCAGAACCCGGGTCCGGTTGCCTTTCCGCACCCAAGTGAACTGCCGGTGGAATTGCTCTGGCGACCAGAGCCTGCTTGCGGAGAGCCTTGACCTTGGGCAAGGGGGGATGTTGATGAAACCGCCGGGCGGTCTAACCCTGGGCCAGGAAATGGAACTGGAGTTTCGGATGCCCACTCAAGGCCGCCCACTTTTGATTCGCGCCAAGGCTGTGCGGCTCGAAGAACCCGATCGAATTGCCGTCCAATTTCTCGACTCTACCGACCAGGACTACAAAGCGGTCCAAACGTACTTCACCCAACAGACGCAGAAGTGAGAGGTGACATTCTCGGCACGCAATGACGATCCGCTACTCTCCGCCGGCCTCGGTGGACCCTTCCTCGGCGGAAGGATCATCGGCCAAGCCATGCTTCTCCATCAGGCGATAGAGCCGCGCACGACTGATTCCCAGCTTGCGAGCCGCCAGGGCTTTATTCCTTTCTTCGCCGAGAGCTTGAATGACCGCTTGCCTTTCCGCATCCCCCATGGTCGAGAACGCCGAGGCCGCCGGGATATATTGCTTTCCCAATTCCTCCGGTAGGTCTTCCAGATCGAGCATCCTCGTCCGGGTTAGCATGCAACCGCGGCCGATGACGTTTTCCAATTCCCGTACATTGCCGGGCCAGGAATAAGCCAGCAGGGCAGACTCGGCCCGTCGTGAGATTTTATGAATCTCCTTGCGATACTGGGAAGTAAAACTCAGGAGAAAGTGGCGGGCCAAGAGCAGGATGTCTTCCCGGCGCTCCCGCAGAGGGGGGAGGCGAATCTGGACCATATTCAGGCGGTACCACAGATCGGGCCGGAACCGGTTGGATCTCATTTCCACGTTCAAATCCCGGCTTGTCGCCGCAATCACTTGCACGTCAACTCGAATCGCTTGCGGAAGGCCCAGTTTTTGCGCTTCGCCGTTTTCCAGTACCCGCAGGAGCTTTGATTGCGCCGCCGGGCTTAAGTCACCCACCTCATCGAGAAAGACCGTGCCCCCGTTCGCCCATTCAAAGATCCCCGTCTGATCGCTGACTGCTCCCGTGAAAGCTCCCTTTCGGTGACCAAAGAGCTGGCTTTCGGCCAGGGTGTCAACGAGGGCGCTACAGTTGAACACGGCGATGCGTTGCTGGGCCCGCGGGCTCAGCTTATGCAAGGCCCGAGCCACGAGCTCCTTTCCCGTTCCTGTTTCCCCCGTGATGAGGACTGTCCCCAGGTGCGGCGCCACGCGGCGAACGAGGTCGAATACCTCCAGCATCTTTGGGCTGCGGCCAATCATCCCCTCCAAACTGAAAACCTCGGCGAACTGATTCTCCAGTGAGTTTTCCCGCCTCGTCAGGTCGACTTGCTCGCGAGCTTCCTGAACGATTTTGCGCAGCTTCTCTGGGCTGACGGGCTTGCAAACATAATCTGTAGCTCCCGCCTGAATGGCCCTGATGGCGGACTCGATGGAATAATCTCCGGTAATCATAACGACCCGCGCCTCCGGGTTGGAAAGGCGTATTCGCTCCATCGCCTCCATGCCGTTCATCTCGGGCATCGTAAGGTCCAGCAAGGTCAAATCAGGATTGAGGGTTTTTGCTAATTCCACTCCCCGAAGTGGGTCCGTGGAACTTTCGATACGGACCGCCATGTTAACCAGCGCAGCGTGATAGTACTCCAGCATTCCGGTGTCGTCATCGATGGCAAGGATCACCAGCGGCGGGGTGGGCTGGCCCTGGACCGCGACCCCTGGGGCGGGTGGCACGGCCATGGGTTTGTCCGATTCATGGAGGTTTTCACTGCGCATTACGTCACCCTTTCCGGCCGGGTACTACTGCCCACCATCTTTGCTCGATGCCAAATTCGCCGTGAAGAATCCGAAATTTTGTGCCATCGCAGGGTTCCGGGGCATTTGAAGGTAAAGTGGATACCCCGAAAAATTCCGCAACTCCCCGATTAGGGGTGGAGCGGACTTTCTGTCGTGGCAACAAGGCTGAGCCTGGACGGATCGACATGCTAACCCCTTCGCCTTTTCGTCCGCTAACATCCCTAGTTTCCTGTTTCTACGCACGTTAATATTGTGAGATTATCTAAGATGCAGTCCCACAACATGACAATAATTTTAGCATTTTCTTAACATAAGTCAATTTTAACTGCTTAAACAACGCCTCAGCCAAAAATGTATAACGCCTCTGACATCACTCGGACAGTTACGCTTCAAACGGACCAGTATCGGTCTGGTCCTTTCGGGGGCAACGTGACCGAATTCGATCGGCATCGCGATTCCGCGCACGCCAGTCAAACCTTGAGCCATCCTTGACGCTCGTCTTGAATTATGCCCTCCGCGGACATTCGAAAGGGCTGCAAGGGCCCCAGCGCCTTTCCGACATTCCTTTTAAATATATGATATAGCTTTAGTTATAGAAATTCCAAGGGGCGAATATGATGGCGGGTGGCTTGTGTTTCACGGAAGGAAGATAGCAGGTTCCCTAGACCCAAGATGTATTCTTCACAGGGCTGCGCCGAGGATTTTTTTGCGCATGATTGAGACTTCGGCACCGCACGCGTTGATAGACCATGGGGATACCAATAAGGAGGATCCCATATCCCGAGAGCAGTTGAGTGACGACGGTCTTGCCATGGCTGATCGCGCTCCAAAGCAGATTCCCCAGGTCGGTGGTTGTGAGCATCGCGTTTTCTCCTGAACTCCGATGCGCCTTGAAGGAGCAAACAGGGTTCCAATTCCGGCCGAATGGAGTTTTTGATTTCCCCTGTGATTTCAATGGGTTACGTGTCCAGCGGGGGCAAACACGGGAAACATGTCGTCCGGAAAGTGCCCGATGACGTGCGGCATGTATCGAATCGAGCCGGTCGGAAGTACGGAGGGGAAGGGATCATGGGTTTGGCGGCCCCGAGAGGGGTAATTGGTCAGGAGCGCGCCTCAGGACAAGGTGGTTCGCCTGCCTCACTCCGTTTTTTCCGGCAAGCGATCATCCGGCGATCCCAGGGTGAAGCAGAAAGTGGCGCCTTTATCGAGCTCAGCTTTCGCCCAGATGCGCCCTCCGTGCTTGTGAATGATGCGCTTGACCGTTGCCAGGCCGACGCCGGTCCCCTCAAAGTCCTCGCTTCGGTGCAGCCGCTGAAACGGCCCGAAGAGTTTTTCCGCGTATTTCATGCTGAAACCCACGCCGTTGTCGCGGACGAAGACGGCGCGCTCTCCTTCCTGGTCGGTCACTCCCACTTCGATGACGGCGGGGTTACGCGGGCGAGTGAACTTGACGGCGTTGGCAAGCAAATTGGCGAAAACCTGCCGCATGAGCCCGGGGTCGGCTTCAACGAAGGGCAAGGTATCGACCCGCCACTCAATCGTGCGGTCCGGGTTCGACCGCTTTAAATCTGCCTTGATTTCTTCAACCAGGGAATTAAGCCCCGTCACCTCCACGCTCAGTTGCTTTCTGCCCACGCGGCCGAGGTTGAGCAGGTCATCAATCAATCTGGCCATTTGCTGAACCGAGGCCCGAATCGTAGTGACATACTCGCGGGCGTCGGGGGAAATTTCGGCGCCGAGCGTTTCTTCGAGGAGCCTGGAAAACCCATCCAAATGCCGCAGCGGCGCCCGCAGATCGTGAGAGACCGAGTAAGTGAAGGCTTCCAGTTCCGCGTTTGCGGCCTCAAGCTGGGCAGTGCGCTGCGCGACTCGCTGTTCCAGTTCATCGTTAAACTTGCGGATTTCGATTTCCGCCCGCTTGCGCTCAGTGATGTCGCGAATAATCGACCGGACGAACGCCGGCTTTCCGTCCAGAAATTTGCAAGTCTGGCTTGCCTCGCCCAGAATTCTGTTTCCGTCCTTGGTCAACAGGGTGATTTCCGACTTGGTCTCACCTTCGCCCTTGATCAAGTTGTCGATTTGTTTGAGCCAGGAATCCCGGCTGTCGGGATGGATCGTCTCGAGCACATTGAGATTCTGTATTTCCTCGTCGGAGTAACCGAAGGTATTTTTCCACGCCCGGTTGACATACAGAATTTTGCCGTCCGGGGTAAAGGTATGGATGAGGTCGTTGGCGTTTTCGAACAAGTCCCGAAATCTCTCCTCGCTTCCCCGCAGTTTCTCCTCGGCCCGGGTCCTCTCCGCCATCTCCCTTCTCAAGCCCGCGGTGCGGTCCTCGACTTTTTTCTCCAACTCTTGCGCCAGTTCCGACAATTGCGTCTGTTTGGTCTGGAGTTCCTCATTCAGATGGACAGCGTCCTCATAAGTCGAAATGAGCAAATCCAAGATCTGCTGCCGCTCCGAGGTGATGAAATACCTCTGCCCGATAAAGTAAATCTCCACCCCGAATTGGGTGCGTTCAGTCTTGCGAAACGCCCGATTGAGGAGGATCGATTTGATACGGTCGAGAAGGACCCTTTCGTCGTAGGGTTTTCGGACGAAATTGTCAGCACCACATTCGAGGCCCATGAGAATATCCCGCGGGCTTGAGAGCGAGGTCATGAGGATCACCGGGAGGTCCCTTAGACTGTCCCGGGATTTGATCTCCTTGCAAAGGGTGAAGCCATCCATCTCCGGCATCACCACGTCGGTAATCAGAAGGGTGGGCCTTTGTTGATCGAGCATGGCAAGGGCCTGCTTGCCGTTGGCCGCCACGTTCACAACGTAGCCTTCTCCCTCGAGCAAAAAGCGGAGCCTTGCCGCCTGGGTCGGGCTGTCCTCCACCGCCAGAATTTCAATGGTAGGGCCGGGTTCTTTAGTTTGATCATTCATTGTGCCACCTCCCTCTTTTGCGCCAGGGCCGTGAGGGCTGCGGCGATGCGGCTTGGTGGGAGTACGTAGGTTGCTGCCCCCAGGCGGACAGCTTCGCCGGGCATGCCGTAAACCACGGAGGTATCTTCATCTTGAGCAATGGTGATGGCGCCTTTCTCCTTCATCACGCGCAATTGCTCCGCACCATCCTTTCCCATGCCGGTAAGTAGGACGCCTATGGCCTGGGGACCGTAGGCGGCCGCCACTGACCGGAAGAGGCACGAAACCGAAGGCCGAAGGTTGTTTTCCGGCTCATCGGCGGTCAACAAGATCTTTCCTGTTGTGCCGATCTGCATTTGCAGGCCATCCGGGGCAAGGTAGACTCGTCCGGAAACCATCCGCTCACCATGCGCAGGGATGCCGACGGGGAGCGTCGTCGCCCGACCCAGCCAATCCGCAAACCCCCGGAGGAAACCGGGGGCGATGTGCTGGACTACCAAGATCGGGGCGGGGAAATCGGCGGGAAGGTCTGCCAGGATCGCTTGCAAGGCCAAAGGTCCACCTGTCGAAGCTCCGATGGCGATGACCTTGACCTCGACCGGGCTAGGCTTGAGTTCAACTTCCAGCGCGGGAGGATCGGCGGGCGCCACCGGGATGCGGGTGACGCGCGCCCATCGCCGGATGACCTTTACTTCCGACATCAGCTTTACTGTACGAATCAGTTCCGCGGAGTGTTGCTGAAACTCCGGATGACCTACGCCTGCCGGCCTTTGGACCAGGGCCAGCGCACCCGCCTCGAGGGCGCGAAAGGTCTTTGTCACTTCCTGGGGCTCGAAGCTCCCACTGACCACCACGATCGGGGTAGGGCGGGTTTCCATGATCCGGCGCGCTGCATCCAGCCCATTCATTCTTGGCATGTGGACATCCATGGTGATGATGTCGGGCTTCAAGCGCTCCACCGCCTCGAGCGCCGCCTCCCCATCGCTCGCCGTTCCTACCACTCGGATCGCCGGGTCGGCACTCAGGATGTGGACCATCAACTCCCTAACCGAGGGGGAATCCTCGACGATGAGGACACTAATCATTGTTCGCTCCGCAGACGAGTTCTTTTGCAGCGAGGGCGTCTGGCCCGCTGGGGCGTGGGCATCCTGCCGGCGCGCCGGCGGGAGCGGGACGTTCCCGAGACAGCGGGCAAGATGCCCGCACTACATTTTGCAAACTTCCTTAGATGAGCCTCTCGACGACCTCGAGCAGATTGCTCTGTTCGAAGCTGCTCTTCACAATGTAGGCGTTGGCCCCCACATCAATTCCCCGTTCCCGATCCTCCCGGGATTCGAGCGCCGTCACCAACACGACCGGCACTTCCGCCAACCTTTTGTCGGTGCGAATCGCCGACGTGAGGCCGAAGCCGTTCATGCGCGGCATATCGACGTCCGACACCACGAGGTCGAACTCTTCCGCCCGTAGGGTTGTGAGCGCATCGACGCCATCCACCGCCGTCTTCACCGTGTAACCCGCCGATTCCAGTATGTTTTTCAAGAGGGTTCGGGTGGTGATGGAGTCCTCGGCAACCAGGAGCCGTCTGCGCCTCTCCGGCGGAGGCGGCTCAATTCCCACCGGCAGGGCGGGCAAGGTCCTGACGTTTCGTGCGGATTGCATCAAATCGGAAACATTCAAGACGGGCACCACCTTACCCGTCCCCAGAACCGCCGCGCCGGTGATATTCCGCACGCGCGGCAGATTCTGGCCGAGGCTTTTCACCAGCACTTCCTGCTCGTCGAGAATTTCATCCACGACGAAAGCCATTCGCTGGTCGGCGTAAGTGAGTACGATGATGTAGACAGAACTTCCTACCACGCTCGGAGCGTTCGTCCTGGGGAGCCCCAACACGTCGCCAAGCCGGGCGAGCGAAACCACTTTGCCCTCATGTTCGATGGTTTCGCGACTCTCCACACTTTTGATTTGATTCGGGTTGAGCCGCAGGGTGTGCGCTACTTGCACCGAGGGAACGATCAGTGCCTGTTCTTGGGCCCGTACCAAAACTCCCCGGAAGGCCGCGAGAGTCAGCGGCAAAATCATCCTGAAGTTCGTACCAATATCGGCCTGAGTTTCTACGGCGAGGGTTCCACCGAGTTTGTCCACCTTCTCTCTCACGATGGCGAGCCCCAGCCCGCGGCCAGAAAGATCGGTGACGATGGGGCTGGTGGTGATGCCGGACTGGAAGATGAGCGAGACCGTGGCGGCATCGTTCATCCTTTCCGCTTCATTTTGGGAAATTGCGCCGGCCTTTAGCCCCGAAGCTCGAACGTCCGGCAAATTTATGCCCGCTCCGTCGTCGGAAACAAGCATTTCGATTTTGCCGCCATCCTTTTGGGATATGGCAATGGTGATGTTGCCTTGGGGCGGTTTTTTCCTCTGTTCTCGCTGCAGCGGTTTTTCGATTCCGTGATCGACGCAGTTCCTGATGAGATGCACCAACGGGTCCTTCATCTCCTCCAGGATCCGCCGGTCGACCTCAATCTCGCCGCCTTGAATGACCAGCCCCACATTTTTTCCGCTGTCCCGTGCCAAGTCGCGAACGAGCTTGGGGATCGACTCCAGAAAGGTCGTAAAGGGCAGCATCAAGGCCTTTCGGGTGTCCTCGAGCAGCCGATCGACCATGATGGATAGGGTCCGGCGGTCCTGTTCGGCGGATTTCGCCAGGACGGTCAGTTTGGCCTGGAGGATTTTCATTTCCTGCCCGGTCGATTCGGCAAAGGCTGCCACCTTGGCAATTCCGGTGGCCGCTCCCGTCCGCCCATTCGGCTGGCTTCTGTATCCATTGACTTTGCCTTTTTTCTCCAGTTCCCGCAAGAACGTCCGCAGCTCCGGCCGAATTTTTGCCTGTTCCCTTTCCCAGGATGACAGTACGGCGCGGGTTTCACGCAATTCCGCCACCCGCTGACCCAACGCGAGCTTCGCCGACAGCAGCTCTTCCGCCTCAAGCAATATCGCGTTGAGTTTGGCCGTTGAGATTCGCACGGTTTCAGGTAGGGGGAGGATGTCCTTCTCGGGTTGTGAAGGGATGTTTACCTCCGCCAACGCGAAGGCCTGGCGAGTTTCCATCGCGGCTGGCGGCAATCCAGCTTTCACCGGATGCACCTCCGGCTCGGAAACCTGTGGGGCCGTGGCAGCCGTTTTCTCCGATCTTGCCGGGGCAGGCGTGGAGGGAAGATCCCGCAGACCTTCGGCCAAGTCACGCGCCACCTGCGCCACTCGGGATTTTTCTGCGGTTCCGACTTCCGCTCCGGTGGCAGAAAGCAGGGCGCCGATCAGTGCGATCGCGCTATGGAGCCCGTCGTAAAACGGGAGCGAAAGACTAATCTCCCCGCGCTTCGCTGCGGAAAATGCGCTCTCGAGTGATTGGCACACAGATTCGATCTCCAGGAGGTTGACGGCTCGAGCCGCGCCTTTCAGGCTGTGAGCTTCCCGAAACATGACTTCCACTATCGCGGCTTGTTCGTCCGGGGGCAGTCCTTTCTCCAATTTCAGGATCCCCGCCGACATGGCCCGAAGATGCTCGTCTGCCTCCACTCGAAAGGTCTCGCGTAGCCGTTTTAGGAACTCCTGTTGTTTCTTGTCCATGATACTCGCCCGATTTAGACGGTGAATTGCTCAATCAGTCCTTGAAGCTTTTGTCCCAGGGCGTGCAGATTCTGGGCGCTTACCTCGGCCTGTTTGGTGCTCGCGGCATTCTGATTGCTCGCCTGTTTGATGTTCTCCATCGCCAAAGCTACCTGGTCCATCCCCACCAATTGCTGCTGGGCCGATGCGGCGATCTGCAAAGCTGCCTGCGCCGCCTCTGTTATGCTCTCCGCCAACTTCTGTACCGAATCCCTCGCTTGCATCGACTGCTTCACCCCGACCTCGACCGCTTTGTTGCCCTGTTCGGTGGCCATCACCGCCGCGCTGGTGGCTTTTTGAATGTCACCTAATATTCCCCGCACCTGCGCCGTCGCCTGCTTTGACTGCTCGGCCAAACTCTTCACTTCCTGCGCCACCACCGCGAACCCTCTCCCTTGCTCCCCCGCCTTGGCCGCTTCAATCGCTGCGTTCACCGCCAACAGGTTGGATTGGTCGGCAAGATCGTTGACCGTAGCGATGATTTCCCCAATCGCCTGCCCCTGCTCGCTCAGCCGCACGATGCTCTCCGCCACCGACTCCATCTGTTCCCGGATTCGGTCCATGCCCTGAATCGTTTCTTCCGCCGACTTCTTCCCGGCTTGGGAAACTTGTGCGGTCTTTTGTGCCGTCTCCGACACGTATTTCGCCTTCTGGCTGGAAACCTGCGCCGTTTGTTTGACTTCTTCTACCGTGGTCGTGGTTTCGCTCACCGCTGACGCCGTCTCGGTGGCCCCGGTGGCAATCTGGGTCGTGGTGGCCAGAATCTCGCTGGCGGAAGAACTCAGCACGTTGACCGATTCCTTCATTTCGCTGGTGATCCGCCGCAGACGGTCGGTCATGACGGCAAAGGCTTTGCCCAGCACATCTTTGTCTGACCGGGGTTCCACCGTGACCCGCAAATCACCGCCCGCAACCCTATCCGCGGCCTTGGCCAGTTCCCTTAAGGACGCGGCCATCTTGGCGAAGGTTCGGGTGACGACTCCGACTTCGTCCTGCCGGGCTTCGGCAGGCAGGCTAACCGAGAGATCGCCTTCGGCCATGGCCTCCGCCGCCCGCGAGACTCGCTGGAGCGGCAAGGCGATATTCCGGGTTACAACGAAGCTCGTTATGCCCAAAAGTACAAACGCGATCAGGGTCCCGAAAATGATCGTGTATCGCGTACTTTGCGCGCTCGCCTCCGATTCCTCACTCCGATGCTGTAATAGCTCCCTCTCCTCGCCTTCCATGTCACCAATCAAACTCCGGATATCGTCCATCGCTTTCTTGCCGCGGTCCGTCAAAACCACTGTGACGGCCGCGTCAAGCCCTTTCTGCTTTCGCAAGTCGATGGTTTCCTGGAGCTCGGAGAGCTTGGCGGCAGCGAGAGGCCCCAATGCTTCAATCCGTCGCTGCTGGTTAGGATTATCCGCGGTCAGTTTCTTGATCTCGGCGATCGCCGGCTGCACGCGTGGAACGGCGTCGTTATAAGGACCCAAATATCTCTGCGCTCCCGTTAGAACAAATCCGCGCTGCCCGGTCTCGGCATCTTGCATTATGGAGAGCAGCCGTTCCAGGTTCACCATGACCTCGTCGGTGTGGACCACCCACCGGGTATTGGTGATGAGGACGTTCGTGCTTCGGTACGCAGTCGCTCCGATGAGAATCAGGATAATCAACGCCAGGCCAAAGCCCGCGCCAATCTTCGTGCCCACAGACCACGAGACTTTCATTTCGATAATCTCCTTTCGAGACGCGCTCAGTCGATCGCCGCTGACCGTCGCTAAAGGCCTTGCCGCCAGCCCGTTTGCCGAGCAGACAAGAGCTTCTTGGCGTCCAGCAGCACCATGCTTTGCTGAGTGACGCCTCGCAGAAAGTCCTCCCGAACGCCCTGAAGCGTCGGCAGTGAAGTCTGAATCTCACTCAACGGTATGGACTTCAGCCCGAGGACCGCATCGGCAAGGACGCCGAGTTCCATACCGGGGGTGTGAACGATGATGGTTTTATTGAAATCTGTCAGCCCTTTATCCGGAAGGCCAAATAGCTTCTTAATGTCAATGATCGAGAGCACCTGGCCTCGAACGTTGGTGACGCCGAGAATGAACGCGGGCGTCCCCGGCAATGGCGTCAAGTCTTTGAGCGGGTACACCTCGCGGACATAGTGCAACTCAATGCCATAGTGCTCATGGGCCAGTAGAAATTCCAGAACATCCAGGCTTTGCTCCGACGTGTGCTGTTGGGGTAATTCCGTAGCCAGTGCTTCGGCGCGCGCGTGGAGGATTTCCTTCTTTTCGTCACGAGTAAGCTGCCAGCCATGGGCGATGGTCTGCTCAATGGTTTCGAGACGGCGGTGAATCTCACCCCAATCGAGGGCGCGCGCGGGCTTTCTGGATGTTTCCGTGGGTTTCTCACTCATACCGATTCCTCATCGCCGATTGACGATTGGGGGGGAAGAATCAACAATCGCAATTCGCCGGTGGTCAACCGAAAATCGACCATCAAGCTTCGGCAGTCGACAGTGTCTCGATGATTTCCCGGAGCCGCCCTGCCGTGATGCCCTCGGATTCCGGCAGGATTTCCTCCTGGCGATACTCCTTCAGCGACGACAGTACGTTTTGAAAATGCTTGTCAGCCTCTCGGGACTTTCCCAACAAGCGATGGAGATTCCCTAAGGCAAAATGAGCCAGCACAAACCGGTGATCGAGATAGATCGCCCGCTTGAGCGAATTCACCGCCTCCCCTGTGCCCCCCTGCTCCTGAAGAATCGTGGCGCGAAGGTAATGAAGGGCAGGATCGAGCCTTTCCGCCGCAATGGCCTTGTCGCACCACTCGAGCGCTTGGGCAAGCAGGCCCTGGTTGGCGAGAATGCGCGCCTGAAGGGCCATGGCTTTGATGTCGTCGGGCTTGTCCGACAATAGGGCGGCCGCAGCCTCTGTCGCTTCGGCATAGCGGCCGTCCTCATAGAGTGCGGAAGGGTCACTCGACGGCGCGGGTGGTGGCTCTTCCAGCGGCGGAAACACAATGTCTGGAGGGGTAGTTTCCGACGGTGGCGGGAATGTCATCTCCGGCGCGATCGGCTGGGCCTCCAACGCGGAAGTAGGTTGCAAAGGAGGTGACGGCTCCTGATAACTTTTGAGTGTTTGTAAATCAAAAGCTCGAAGTGGTTGGCGGTCCTTTCGATAGAGTATCGCGCCGGGAAAATTCACCGTGCTAAATTGGGAATAGTGAAGGTGCGATGTCTCCGTGGCACTGACTACCAGCCAACTCCCATCGAGCAGACAACGGTGAAACCTTTGAATTACTCGCTTGACCTGCTCGGAACCAAAGTACATCAGAACGTTGCGGCAGAAGATCACGTCAAGGGCATTGGTTTCGTTCAGCAGAGATGGATAGAGGTCTTCCACCAGGTTGAGGTAAGAGAAAGTCACCATCTTCCGGATGTCGGGCCTGATCTCGAGACGACTCTCATCGATGTTTTTGAAGTATGTCTGGCTAATTCCCGGCGGACAGTCCCGGAATGACCAGGTCGTGTAGGCCCCGGCGGAGGCCTTTTGCAAAGAGCGTGGGTTGATGTCGGTTCCCAGGATGGAAACATTCCACTCATCCAGGTTCGGAATAACTTTGGATACCAGGATCGCGAGGGAGAAAGGTTCCTCTCCTGTTGCGCATCCGGCACTCCAAATCCTCAACCGGCGATCACTAGCATGGCGCCGGATTATGTCGGGTAACACCTGCTCTTCCATAGCCTGAAAGGTGGGTTTCTCTCGGAAGAAATATGTTTCGCCTACAGTAAGTTGGCTGGCCAAGGTCTCGATCTGATGTTTTGTGGGAGAAGATGAGAGGAGCCATTCGACACAGGCTTCATGGTCATTGAAGCCGAACTCTTTCGCAGCAGCGCGGATTCCCCACTCCAAGTCGGCAGCGCGGTTGGGCGGAAAGTGCAGTCCCATCTTCGCCACCAGGAAATCGCTGAGGGAAGATAGCAGCGCTGTGGGAAAAGTTTCAGTCATGAGGCTTTAAGGCCTCTGCCAAGGCAGATTCTTCTTGCAAAGAAAGAAAGCGGTCGAGGTCATGGATCATCACGATTCCATCCGCGAGCTTCGCCACGCCTTCCACATATTCCAAGCCGGGGAGAATCTCACCTGAGGCGACTACGTCCGAGTCTCCGCGCTCGATGACCTCGCCTACGGCGTCCACCACCAAAGCCACCGGGCGGCGAGATGTGTGCGCGAAAATGAGCTGGTCGCGAGGGTCGACCTCGCGCTCAGGCAGGTGAAACCCTTTGCGCACGTTGAAGACGGGCACAATTTGACCTTTCAAATTAATAATGCCAACGACGTTTTCAGGAATTCCAGGCAAAGGTGTGATCTCGACGGCACGCTCGATCCTTTCCACCGCCGCGAGGTGAAGCGCAAACCGTAACCCGTCGAGCTTGAAGACGAGGAGCTGTTGTGCCCTATTGATCATCTTCTCCGCGTGTAAATAGCCGACAGCGCACAGAGTCCGGTAGTCATGACTCTTGTTGGGTCGTCCGCTTGGATTCCAGCACCTCTCTGACCTTCAGCAACAACGCATTGTTGGCAAAAGGCTTTTGGAGGAAGGCAATGTCGCCCAATAAGATTCCGTGGCGCACAATGGCGTCGTCCGGGTATCCACTCATGTAGAGGACTTTGGTCTCTGGATGGAGTGCGGCCAAGCCCGTAGCCAGTTCTTTGCCCCCGGCATTTGGCATCACCACGTCGGTCAGCAACAAGTGAATGGGTTCTAGGTATTGTGCCGCAATATCGAGCGCGCCTTCGACTCCACTCGCTTCCAGCACGTTGTATCCATGCGAAATGAGCGTTTGGCACACGAGCGTCCGGACGGGCTCCTCGTCTTCAACCACCATGACCGTTTCGGAACCTCGTTCGTGCTGGACTTGAACTTTGTCGCGTTGCTCCAGTGGCGCAACTTCCTCGACGCAGGGGAAGTAGATCTTAAACCTCGAACCACCTCCGGGTTCGCTCTGGACCCAGATGAAGCCCCCACTCTGCTTGACGATTCCATAGACCGTAGCCAGCCCCAGGCCCGTTCCCTTGCCTTTTTCCTTGGTGGTGAAAAAGGGTTCAAAGATATGCGCTTGTGTCTCCAAGTCCATCCCGCAGCCCGTGTCGCTCACGGCCAGCATGATGTATTTGACCGGAGTGAAGTTAACATTGCCCTGCGCGTTGTCATTATCAATGTAAATGACGGCTGTTTCAATAAGGAGCCTTCCACCCCCCGGCATCGCGTCACGGGCGTTGATGGCCAGATTCATGACCACCTGTTCAATTTGCCCGGGGTCGACCTTGACGAGGCTCAGATGGGGCTTCAGCGTCATGACCAGATCCACATCTTCACCAATCAGACGACGAAGCATCTTTTCGAGATCGGTAAGGACACTATTTAAATTGAGCAGTCGTGGTTCCAGAACTTGGCGGCGGCTGAAGGCCAGAAGTTGGCGCGTCAGCGCGGCAGCCCTCTCGCCAGCTCTCAGGATTTCGTGAATATAGTCAAATCGCGAGTCGTCGACAGGAGTCTCTTCGATCAAGAGCTGGGTGTACCCATTGATGATGGTGAGAAGGTTATTGAAATCGTGGGCGACTCCACCGGCCAGCCGTCCCACGGCCTCGATCTTTTGTACTTGGAGCAGTTTGCGCTCCATTTCCTTGTGCTCAGCCTGTGCCCGCAAGGCTTTGACGCTGTACGCAAGCTCATCACTCAGCTCGTTGAGCAGCCGTAACTCCTCCCGATCAAAAGCATCCGGCTCCTTGGCGTAAATCGTCACTGCGCCCAGGACCTTGTCGTCTAAGAGAATCGGCAAGGCTATGGTGGACGCGTACCCGCGCTTGAGCTGTTCTTCGACCCAGGGATCGGGATTGGACTCGGCCGGGAGGTTTCGAGCAGTGACGTACTCCCGCGTGCGGATTGCTTTCCCCGTGGGCCCGTCCCCGCCGGCATCTGCCCAACTGATGGCAGTTTTTTGCAGATATTCCTGTTCAAATCCGGCGTGAGCTACGGGGCGAACAGATTTGGCTTCATCGTGTTCAGCAATTCCTACCCAGGCCATGCGGTAGCCGCCCACCCCCACCAGAGTTCCGCAAATGTCATTCAATAAAGCCGATTCATCCGTGGCACGCACCAGGACCTGCTTGCACTCGCCGATGGTTCGGAGAGCGCGGTTCACGCGGCGCAGTTCCGTCTCCGCCCACTTGCGGTTGGTGATATCCGCAACCGTGCTGAGAATCTGTGCGGGTTCGTTCTTTTCGTTGCGAATAATGCGGCCCTGAGCGGCAATCCAACGGAGGGAATGGTCGTTTGCCCTCCTGATGCGGCACTCCAAGTGCAAATGGCCCGTGGCATAGGCCTCCTCAAATCTCTCCCTGACACTGCCCCGGTCCTCCTGAACAACGTGCGCCATGAAGGTCTCAAATCCCCAATCGAGCCTCGGTGTGGAATAGCCAAAGATCTCGTCGTACCGCGCTGATCGAACCGCCGAGTCGGTCGCGAGGTCCAATTCCCAGATGCCCATTTGAGCCGCGGTGATCGCGAGGCTGAGCCGCTCTTCGTTTTTCCGCAAAGCCTCCTCTGTCCGCTTTTGCTCGGTCAGATTCGGAGAGACTTGGTCGCTCGGAGAACCGGACGCGGCAACTGCATCCACCTCTCCGCTTCGATTTGCCCGCAGCGCTTTTTCGGCTTCGTTAAGGCGTGCGCGCAGTTCTTCGATTTCGAGTTCCTGTTGATGCCGTTTGGAGATTTTCTTCCCCATACAAAACCACCCGGGTCTGCGGCGCCTACGTCAATGCCAGGCGTCTAACCAGCGGGTCCCCTAGGACGGGCGGGAACTCGCCGAGAATTCCACTCGATTTCGTCCTGCCACCTTGGCGCGGTAAAGAGCGGCGTCCGCCGATGCCAGCAACGCTTCGAGGTCCACCCCCGCATGCTTGTCGGCAACCGCCACCCCTAAGCTGATCGATACCTCGATCGACAAATCCTTGATCTTGACCGGCTCCGAGTGAACGAGGCGGCATATTCGCTGCGCCAGCTTCACTCCTTCCTCCAAGCTGCATTCGGGAAGAACCAAGAGGAACTCTTCCCCCCCGAAACGAGCGGCGGTGTCGTATCGTCGCAGGGATTTGTGCATTCGCTGAGCAACTTCACAAAGGACTTCATCGCCCGCCTGGTGACCATGGGTGTCGTTGATTCTCTTAAAATGGTCGATGTCAACCATAACGATGCAGACAGGGTTTCCCGTGCGACATCCCCGGTTTAATTCCGCCATCAAAGTGTTGAGACATGCGCGGCGATTCAAGAGACCCGTCATGGAATCATGAGTGGCCAGGTCCCGGAGCGCCTCTTGCGCACGGATCAGCCGGTCCTCCAGCTCGATGATGCGTTCCCCCGCGCGGATCCGAGCTCTTAATTCTTGCGGGTCGAAGGGCTTAATCAGGTAGTCATCAGCCCCGGCCTCGATGCCTTCAACCAAATCCTGCTTTTGGTCCCGGCCCGTCAAGAGGAGGAGGTAGACGTACGGCTCCGGCTTTGTCTCCCTGATCGAGCGGCAGATTTCCACTCCGTCCATCTTTGGCATCATCCAGTCCAGAAGGACAAGGCGCGGTCCACCCTCCGCCTGAAGCAGCTTCCACGCCTCCAACCCGTCATTCACGACGACAAACGGGTACCCCCACTTGGTCAGGAAATTTTCAAGCATGTGGCGGAAGTTGGGTTCATCTTCCGCAACCAATATCCTTGTATTGGACATCGCCCCGAGCTACCTCGCTTGTGAAACTCAAAAAAAACCAGGGTTCTGGTCAAAGATGGCCCTTTGACGTTTCTGCAACCCTGGTGAACAACCGAGCCGGTGGGAGCTTCCAACTTATTTCCGGCCCCGTCAGAACGGTAATCTCTAGGTCGCCGCCCTGACGGCAACCAGAGCTGGTATTAAGCGATCCAACTCACCCTCCAACTCCTGCAGCGCACTTGCGGCCTGCGGCAAGTCCCCAGCACGCGCAAGGTTCTCAAGCTTCAGAGCAGCCTCCGAGGCCAATCTCGCGCCCAGGTTACTTGTGGAACTTCGAAGTCTATGTGCGCACTTTCGTACGGCGTCGGCATCTTGGCTGGATGTCGCTGCGCGCATTTCGTTCACAACTTGCGGGCTTTCCGCCAGGAATAGATCAATAAGGTCTGTTAGTAATTGCGGGTCACCGTCAACGTGCATCCTAAGCTGGTCTTCGTCCAGAACCTCCAATGGAGGTTTCTCTGGAGCCGCATGAACGGGTTTATTAGATACCTCGAGGACGAATGTTTGGATGGTTTCATACAGGTCTTGGTGCTTGATGGGCTTGGGTACGTAGCCATCCATGCCTGCCGCCAGACACCGCTCACGGTCCCCCTTCATCACGTTGGCGGTCATGGCAATCACCGGAATGTGCTTACCGCTGATCTTTTCTTTCTCGCGGATAATTGCGGTAGCTTGGAAGCCGTCCATGTCAGGCATTTCTACATCCATCAGGACGAGGTCGCAATTTGCCGCGTCTTTATCCAAAAGGTCAACGGCTTCACGGCCGGTCGTGACCTCCAAAACGGTGTGCCCTCGCTTCTGAAGGAGCCGCGTTACGAGTTCACGGCTAATCGCGTTATCCTCGGCCACAAGGATGCAGAGCTTGCGACGCGCTTCCCGAATCGTGTGGCGAGTTACCAGCTCGGGAGCAGCCCTTTGCTCCGTCCCCTGGCCAAGGACCATCAAGATTGCTTCCAGAAGGTCAGACTGCCGGATGGGCTTGACGAGATATGCCGATATGCCCAGCTCACGGCAGCGGGCGGCATCGCCACGCTGTCCACCAGAGGTCAACATCATGATCGAACTTCCGGCGAGAGTCGGATCCTCCTTGAGCTTCTCCATGACCTTGAAACCGCCCATACCGGGCATTTGGGCATCGAGGAGGATCAACGGGAAAGTTGTGCCCATGTCCTTTGCCCGCCGCAACGCGATGAGACCTTCATCTCCCGTCGCCACCAAAGTTGGCTGCAGCGACCAGCCCTTGAGCATGTCGGCCAAAATCCGGCGGTTTGTGGAATTGTCGTCGATAACGAGTACAGCAAGGCCCCGCAGGTCAACTTTTGCCAAAGGCATGGACACCGACTGCCGCCCTTTCACCAGGCCAAACTTCGCGGTGAAATGGAACTTGCTTCCCTTATTCGGCGCGCTTTCCAGCCAAATCCGGCCTTCCATCATCTTCACCAGCAGGGCTGAAATTGCCAAGCCCAGGCCCGTCCCGCCATATTTCCGGGTTGTTGAGTTATCCGCCTGCATGAAGGCCCCAAAGATACGCTGGTGCTTTTCCGGTGGTATGCCGATGCCAGTATCCGTGACGCAGAAGTGTAGGGTGATCCAATTTTCCCCTTGCGAATCGATCTCGACTCGCAGGTCCACTTCCCCGTGCTCAGTAAACTTGACGGCATTTCCAACCAGGTTCACCAGGACTTGTCGCAGCCGTCCAGGGTCTCCCAGCAAGAGGGTCGGAACGTCGGGCAGGATTTCCCACGTCAACTCCAGTCCCTTTTCTCCAGCTCGGGGTGCGAGGACGCGCATCGTGTTGCCGAGCGTGTCTTGCGGCGTGAATTCGTCAACCTCCAACGAGAGCCCCCCCGCCTCAATCTTAGAGAAATCCAGGATGTCGTTGACCAAGGTGAGGAGGGAGTCAGCGGACTCCTTGACCATTTCCAAATACTCTCGCTGCTCCCGCGTCGGATGCGTGTCGAGGGCCAATTGTGTCATGCCCAGGATGCCGTTCATGGGAGTCCGGATCTCATGGCTCATCACTGCTAGGAACTCACTCTTGACCCGGTTGGAAGCTTCTGCAGCCTCTTTGGCCTCGCGCAATTCTTGCTCAACTCGCTTGCGCTCAGTAATGTCGCGGGCGATTGACGAGGCACCGATGATCTCTCCCCTAGCGTCTTGAAGAGGAGAAATGGTGACGTTCACATTGATCCGTCGGCCATCTTTGGTGACCCGCACCGTCTCGTGGGGCTCTATCCGTTCACCCTGCTTGATCCGAAGGAGGAACCCCGCAAGCTCCGCCCGACACTCCGGCGGCGCCAAGAGATAAATCGATTGCCCAATCATTTCCGAAGCTGCATAACCGTAAAGCCTCTCGGCGCCACGGTTCCAACTATGAATGATGCCCAAAAAGCTTTTACCAATGATGGCGTCATCAGAGGACTCGACGATGGAGGCCAGGTACAACCGCTCGGCTTCGGCCCACTTCTGTTCGGTCAGGTCAGTAATCACCACGCAGAATCCGTCGGTCGGCGCGTCTTCGAGCGGCCGGACCGAAAGTTGTACCGGTACCAGACTTGAATCACCGGCCACAAGGGTGAACTCGGCTTTCCCACTGCCATTGCGGCTTCGTTCCAAGAGGGAGTTGAACATCTGCTGCTGATGCGAAGGAAGAAAGCGGGCGAATGGGGACCCGATGACCAGATCACGGGGCGTGCTCACCACTTCTGAGAAACGGGAGTTGTTGTATAACACCGTACCGTCAGGCTCCAACGTCAACGCCCCTTCATTCATAGTCTCGACAAGGATGCGATAAGGCTGATCTGTACCCTCCAACGCGTACAGTTTGTCGCCTCGGGGGCCGGACACCCTCACTACATCGACTTCCCCGCTGCGAATCGCCCGCAAGGCATCTTCGGCTTCTTCCAGGCGCGCTCGCAGGTCCTGGACATCGAGTTGCTTTTCCCGCCGATTTGGGGCCTTTTTTCTCATACTAATCCTTCGAAGCCCTCGCTTCACTACTCGGTCCGAGGCGCAGGAGCACGCGTTCCGCCCTCGTCATGTCGCCGATGAACCTGCGCAGAGGGGTTGGCAGCACTCTGATGAGAGTCGGAGCAGCGAGGATCTGAAGCCCCCGCGCCAGTCCCGGGTGCTGGTAAATATCGATCACCTCCAGTTGGTACCGCCCTTTCAGGCGTTGTTCGCATAGCGCCTTGACATTCTTGAGCGCACGCTGTGAAGCCGAGGTCGCGCCGGCCACAAAAAGGCTCAGCACATAGACTTCTTCCTTCTGCTTTTGCAGAGCACGTTCATACCGGCGGGTGGTTTTGGCCGAATCTGGTTTCGTCATCCGATTCCTTCAGTTTCTTTAAACCCTTGGACGCAGGTCGAGGCCCACTAAGACGCGCTCGGTGTTCGAGAGATCTCCGATTATTTTTCGCACAGGCGTGGGGAGCCGCCGCACCAACGTGGGGATAGCCAGGATCTGGTCACCTTGTGCAAGCTTGGGATTCTCGAGAAGGTCGATGACCTCGATGTCGTATACGCCGGGGACGTGCAGCTCGCACAATCTCCTGAGATTGCCAAGGGCGGCAAGACAGCGCTCCGTCGGCCCGGCCACGTACAGCCGCAGATTCCACGCCATCTTTTGCCGCGCCGCGCGCGCGGACTTCCTTGGTTTACGGTTCGCCTTAACGCTCATTTCATCCCTTCTCCGGGCCCACGGGTTCAACTTGTCCGTAGCGCGCTAGAGGGCCGCGCTACTTCCCGCTCTCGGCCTTTTCCTCTTTCCGGCTCCAGACGAGGGTCCGCTGCCGAAGCTCGACCCGTCTGCCATGCGTCGGCGGGACAAGGCTGCCCGCACTTTGGCCAGCCCTTGATTGCGCACCGCGAACCCCTCGCCGAGGCGTTTCAGGTCCTCCCCCCGAGCTTTTACCGTGGCCCGGAGGGCTTCGATTTCCGCTTCGGCGATTGCCTGTTCGCGCTCGATCACACAGCGCTGGGCTTGGACCTCTTGCTTTGCGGCTGTTGCCTCGGCACGCTCGCGGGCCTCCTGCGCGATGCGGGCCGAACCCGTCAGCACGGTTCCTTCACCCTTATAAACATCAATCAATTCGATCCCGTTATGACTCATCACGAATTCCCTAATCTGGTTGGAGTGGGCCATACCACGGGATTTGAGAAGGTAAAGAGCGCGGTTGCGCTCTCCGGCGGCTTCGAGGTTACGGAACAGCAGCCAGGTATCCATCAGGGAGGAAATCCCAACTTCTGAATGTTGTTCGTTGTCGCCTCCCGCGGTCAGGCTGGTGCAAAGCAGAGTGATGTGCTTGGCCTTCAGAAAATCAAGCAGGCGGGATAACATCAACCTGACCTCTTCAGAGGTTCCCACCGTAGTGAAGTTTGTGACCGGATCAAGCACCACAACTTTCGGTTTGAATTCATCGACGAGGCGGCACATATTGACAAGGTGTGACTCAAGACCTTGGCCGGTGGGGCGGGCGGCGTGGAATTTCAAAATTCCCTTCTTGACCCAGAAGTCCAAATCCATACCGATCGAGCGCAGGTTGCGGACGATCTGGCTGGGCGCTTCCTCGAAGGCGAAGTACAAGCATCGCTCTGCGCGTCCGCAAGCCGCCAGTGCGAAGGCGCCGGCAACGCTCGTCTTCCCGGTGCCCGCGGTCCCGGACACCAAAACGCTGCTTCCGCGATAAAACCCCTTGCCATCCAGCATGGTGTCCAGACGGGACACTCCGCTCGAAACACGCCCGGCCGGAACCTCGTAACCCAGCGTCATCGAGGTGACGGGCAACACAGAGAAGCCACCCTGATCGATAAGGAAGGGATACTGGTTGGTGCCATGGTGTGAGCCGCGATACTTGACGACCTGCAGCAGCCGAGTGGAGACTTGGTTTACCACCCGCTGCTCCAATACGATGACGCAGTCAGCCACGTATTCTTCTAAGCCGTAACGCGTGAGCGTGCCGCCCCCTTTTTCTGCAGTAATCAAGGCGGTGACGCCTTTTTCCTTCAACCAGCGGAACAGGCGTTGGAGTTCCGAGCGGACGATGGAGGCGTTGGGAAAAGACGAGAAAAGTGCCTCGATGGTATCAAGCGCCACGCGCTTGGCGCCCAGCGAGTCTATAGCGTGACCCATCCGGATAAACAGCCCTTCCAGGTCGTACTCGCCGGTTTCCTCAATTTCGCGCCGTTCGACCTGTATGGACTCAATCTTCAGTCGCTTACGGGCGCTGAGACCGTGCAGATTAAATCCCAGGGACGATACGTTTTGTTCCAGTTCGTCCTCCGTTTCCTCAAAGGCCAGAAAGATGCCTGGTTCTCCGTACTCGGTCGCGCCGCGAACGAGGAATTCCATTGCCAGAAGAGTCTTGCCGCACCCAGCGGTTCCGCAGACTAGCGTCGGCCGTCCTTTGGGAAGTCCGCCGTTGGTGATTTCGTCGAGACCCTTGATCCCTGTTGGGGTCTTCTCCAACGCGCGACAGGGTTCGGAAGGCTCTATCCCCTTCTTCATATCGATTTCCTCTCATAGCTTGAGGCTGGTCGGCACCATGGGTAGATCGCAGTATCAGGGTTTGAAAGTTTGGCCAAGGCTCCCGCCAAGATATTCATTACGTTGGAGAAACTTTGAGAAGTCGTTGCGGGAGGTGGGGAGCCTGAAAGCTCAACCCATGAGTGGGAGCTTGCTGGTTGCGATGAAAATGCGAGAATGCGCATATCTCCAGCCAAGGTTCCTCCTTTCTTGCGAAGACCATCACCCCTAAGCGATACGGCCCTGGCTAGGGAGCCAAGGCGCTCACTTTGACGATTGGCGAGAATTGCGAGACTTGAATCGGGTTTGCTTTCGGCTGCTTGGAACTGAGGAGGTGCCCGGGAGTTTGGGAGGCCCTCGCACGTGAACTGAAATAGCCCTGAAGGACAGTCCGCCGAAAATGCTACGCACCCGAATCCAACGATTAGAAATTAACAAGATGCCATTCAATCGTCAAGCAATATTTTTGCTTATTATCACGGCTCGGTAACCCAGTGCTCGAAAGCACATTTCTCTTCGCCGCATGTTGGCCGAGAAGCAATGGCGTTGTGTGGTAGTAGCTAAACCTCAACAATCGCTGGGTTCTTGATCCGACTTCAAGCACGTGTATCGAATCGAGACGTCTGCCCGCCCAGTGGACGCCCATTGCCAACTCGAATCAACGTTGTCCAACTCCTCTGTCCCGCTCTAACCTCCTCATCCGACTATGGATAGAGAAATGTTTCGCAGCTCTCTGAGAGTGGCAACCGCGTTGCCTTCTTTTCGTCGCGAGTTCGGGGTTAATTGTCAAACGAGGCTCCATGATCAACTCATTTTTCGGAGCCACTCACCTAAGTGAGCATGGCGAAGCTTTGCAGCGATCCACCATCAGTGGAAGGGAAATGGAGAACAGCACGCGATTCATGGCAGCCTTAGCCCACTCGAACGAGTTGCGAATACCTCGCACACATGAAAAGCGGATCCGCAGAGATGTCATGATGAAAATTCCGGCATTCGACTTACTCGGGATCCGCATCCACGCTCTCTCCAAGCGCGAACTGGTGGACATTGTGTCCCGGGCAGTGAACGGTCGGGCTCAGTACATCATCGGTAATCATAACCTGCACAGTCTTTACCTGTGGTTTCAAGAACCACGGATGCGCGAGTTCTACTCCATGGCGGACTACACCCATATTGATGGCATGGCGGTGGTCCTATTGGGGCGGCTACTGGGCTTGGCGCTCAAGCGGGAGCATCGGACGGGCTATATGGATTTTCTGCCACTTCTCGCCGAGGAAGCGGCGAAGCAGGAATGGCGCATATTCTACCTGGGGTCGAGACCGGGGGTGGCCGAGAAGGCAGCCCAAATACTGCGGAAACGATACCCAGGCCTTCAAGTTGTTACCCATCACGGACATTTCGATCTGAACCAAAACGGGGTTGAGAACCAGGCGGTGCTGGCGGAGATCACAGCCTGCGCCCCTGACGTCCTGATGGTCGGCATGGGGATGCCGCGGCAGGAAGTGTGGGTTCTGGAGAATCGAAAGGAAATCGTCGCGCGCACGGTCTTTTGCTGCGGTGCGCTCATGGATTATGTCGCCGGCGAGATCCCCACCCCGCCGCGTTGGATTGGCCGCCTTGGTTTCGAGTGGCTGTTCCGGCTCATCTCCGAGCCGGCCCGCCTGTGGCGGAGATACCTCTTGGAACCTTGGACGGTGATGAAGCAACTCTCGCGATTGTATTGGCAGTCCGCGCACTCGCGCAGCCACGCGGGTGTGGGCGGCCGCAACTGAGATGAGATTCACACAACTTGAAAAGAAGGGATTCTGCAATGTCTGATCAAATTACTCCCAAAGGCGACTCGAAGGCGGGCAAGTACCCCTCTGTTCTAGTCGAGCGAAGAAACTCCGGCCTTACCGGGCCGAAGCCCCCCGAAGCAGAGGTCTCCTTTGTCGAGATCCGGAACACCCTCCGCCGGCGCAAGGGATTCATTTTGGCATCGGTGGTCGGCATTTTTGCCTTGGCAGTAGCGTATGTGTTGATTGCCACGCCCAAGTACAAGGCGACATCGATGATCGAGTACAACCTAGAGAACGCCGACGTGGTTTCGACGGAGGACACGCGAGTGGCCACCGAGACTCCGGACGCCTTGGTTTATCACGTAACCCAAGAGACCCAAATTCTCGCCTTGCAGAGCGACACGCTCGCTCTCCAGGTGGCGCAAGAGTTGAACCTGGAAGGGCGGAAGGAATTCACGCGCAACCAGTCCTTACTCGATTATTTTCGCACCTTCCCGGACGAGTCTAAGCTTCCTCTGGAAAAGGCCCCGCACCGGCGGCACAACATATTGAAGGCCTTTGAAAAGAACTTGACCGTAAAAGCCGTGCCCGGCTCCCGCTTGATCGAGATTTCGTTTTTCAACCCTGACGCACAGTTGGCGCCGAAAATTGTCAATGCCCTGGTGAACGATTTCCAGGACCAGCAGTTTCGCATCCGCTACGCCGCCACGGCGCAGGTCTCGGACTGGCTGACCGGCCAACTGAAAGACCTTAAGAAACAATTGGAGGGCTCACAGGAGCAGCTAGCTCAATACCAGAAGCAAGCCGGCATCCTCGGGGCCGACGAAACCCACAACATCGTAATGACGCGACTGGAAGAAGCGGACAGGCAGTTGGTATCCGCGGAGTCGAACCGGATTCTAGCGCAAACCGTCTGGCAATTGGCCCGCAGCGGCAATCCCGAGCTCATTTCCGGTTTGGTCGGCCCGGCCGCGAGCGCGCCATCGGCAGGCGAGCCGAACGCTTTGGCGCTGATTGAGAATCTGAGGATGCAGCAAAGCCAGCTCAAAGTGGAGTATGCGCAAGCTGTCACCAAGTACGGCTCGGACTACCCCCGCCTCGTGCAGTTGAAGAGCCAGATGAGTGAACTCGACGAGTTCATCAAGACGGAAGTCCAAAATCTGGGGAGCCGCGCCCAAAACGATTACATGGCCGCAAGGCAAACCGAAGACGCCGCGCGCGGCTCCTTTGAAGTGGCGAAAGCCGACGCCAACAAGTTGAACGATAACGCCGTCCAATACACTATCTTGAGACACGAAGTGGAGTCCAAGCGCACTCTCTACGACAGTCTATCCAAACAACTCAAAGAGGCCGGGATCATGGCCAACCTGCGCCCAACGAACATCGTGACCGTTGACCCGGCGAGGCCTGCGGACCGGCCGGCCAAGCCCTCGATTCCGCTTTATCTTGCTGCGAGCCTCTTCGGAGGCCTCTTAGTGGGAGTTGGCGGCGCCTTTGCCCTGGAGAACCTGGATGAAACCATCACTTCTCCCGACCAGGCCGAGCAACTGTCGCTGGTCCCTTCTATTGGTCTCGTCCCGCGATCGAAGCTGCTTTCCGATAAGAGCAGACTCCTGTTGCTGAAGGGCCGGCCCACCGCCCAGTCGCGAATTCTGGTTGCCTATCAACCCCATTCGCAAGTGGCGGAGGCCTTCCGGACTCTCCGGACGTCCATCCTGCAAATGACGCGGAGTAGCGGAAGCAACGTCTTGCTCTTCACAAGTGCTTTGCCGGGGGAGGGGAAGACCGTCACGAGCCTCAATTGTGCGGCGGCGCTCGCCCAACAAGGAAGCAAGGTATTGTTGGTGGAAGCGGATATGCGCCGCCCCAACCTCAGCGCTAAACTGGGATTGACCGGCACGACGGCGTTAAGTTCGATGATAAGCTCCGGAGATGCCCCGGCTCCACCTTTGAGGCTGCCCTCCCTCCCCAATCTTTCCATTATTCCCGCCGGGCCCAAACCGCAATATCCGGCCGAATTGCTGGGCTCTCCGCGCATGGCGGAACTCATCCAGGCATGGCGAGCGGAATACAGCTACGTCGTGATCGACACGCCCCCCGTACTGGCCGTCACGGATGCCTCGGTGATCTCTTCCTATTGCGATGCGGTGGTACTGGTGGTGCGCTCCGGGGTGACACGCAGACAGTCCCTCTTGCGGGTCCGCGATCTCTTTGTGCGGGCGCAGACCAGAATCGCCGGGATCGTCATCAATGCTTTCGACCTGGAGTCGCCGGAATACGCCCGCTATTTCGGCTGCGAGTCGACCCCCAAAAATGGCAAGGGATATTACATTCCCGAGACCAATTGAAAAAAAGAATGGAGTGATCGGCATGAAAAGGATTCAGATGAAGTTGGTTTGTGTATTTTCCGCCCTCGTCATGATGGCGAGTCTCGATCCCGGCCGCCTCCGGGCGCAAGTGGAAGTGGCGGGAACGGCCTTGATTGCAGGCGAGCCCGTAAACACCCCGCGGCCCACGGATGCGGCGCCGGAGAAGACGCTGCCAGGGGAATCCAGGATACGCATTGGCCCTGGCGATTTGCTCGCCATGACCGTATTCGACGTCCCCGAAATGAACCAGGTCGTCCGGGTGAATGACTCCGGCGACGCCTCATTCAGCCTGATCGGCAACTTGCACTTGGCGGGATTGACGGCCGACGAGGCACAGTCTGCCATCGCCGTCAAATTGAAAGACGGAAATTACGTCTTGAATCCGCAGGTTTCTTTGCTCATTCGCGAGTACAACACCCAGGGAGTCTCCGTGGTGGGCGAAGTGAAGAAGCCCGGAGTTTACAACGTGCTGGGAAGCCAGAGCCTGTTGGACGTTATTGCCGCGGCGGGTGGCACAACTCCTTTTGCCGGCCCTGAGGTGACGATTAAGCGCGGCGCGGACGGCAGTACGGTCGCGGTCCGCCTCACCCAGGACGCCCAGGCGTCGCTGGCCTCGGACGTCCGCCTGTATCCCACCGACAAGGTCATTGTTCCGCGTTCCGGCTTGGTGTATGTGCTTGGCGACGTGGGCAGGCCCGGCGGGTTCGTGATGGAAAACGATGGAAAGCTTACGCTGCTGGAAGCGCTGGCGATGGCGGGTGGCAGCAATCGCACGGCTTCTCTCGGTCACGCGGTACTGATCCGCAAGACGGCGACAGGTTACACGGAAGTGCCCATCGTTTTGAAGAAGATCGTCCGCGGCGACGAACCCGCTCCGCAACTTCAGACGGAAGACATCCTCTACGTTCCGAACAGCGCTGCGAAGTCGGTGTTTACCCAGCAGGTGCCTTCCGTTGTTAGCGCGGCCGCTGGCGCCACTGTTTATCACAGCATTCCCTGAAATGGCTTCCCCATGAATCAAAACGAAAGTAAGAATAAGCTCCATTCGATCTTGTGGAAGACCATGACGGTGGCGTGGGCTTGCCTGATTTTCAATTTCTCCACGAGCACCTATGGCCCGTCGTTCTCGATCGGGTTCGTGCACCTGATCCTGGAGTATCTCCGGATAACCGTTTCGCCGGGCGGCTTTACGGCCCTCCATCACCTGATTCGCAAACTGGCGCACCCGGCCGAATACGCGATATTCGCGATGTTGCTATACGGGTCGTCCAGTGCGTATGAGCCATTTGCCTGGCGTCCCCGCCGGGCGCTGTGGTGCTTCTTCTTTGCGGCGGCCTATTCGCTGACCGATGAATTTCACCAGCGTTTTGTGCCCGGGCGCACGCCGGCCCTGGCGGATTGCGGAATCGACTCGCTGGGCAGCGCTCTTGGCATGCTCATTTTTTACCTGGACAATCGGATATTCCCGGGTTCCAAGACACCGCCCTCTTCCCGGCCGCCGGGGAAATCCAACATCTTTCAATGGCTGTGTTCGAGGCTCAATTTTGGGGAATGACTTACTACACTCGCCCATGTTTCAAACCGGACAGTCACCCACGCGCCGCACTCCAAGATGTTCTCGGCAGCAGTGGTGGGTGAGCCAAGTAAGTCATTCCCCTAATTTGGACAGCGGCGGGTTTATCCCACCATTTCACTAGTGCAGGGATAGAGGTTGTGGCGACGTAAAGTCGCCGCTACAGCGCAGGTAACGGTGGCGTGGAGGTTCGTGGTGGGCGTAGCGGAACTTGGCAATCTGACGAGTGTTGCGAGGGAAGGATGCCCGGCCGCAGCGCTGCTTTCCGGCGGGGCCGCGGAGGTTCGCAAGGCAACGGGCCACAAGACCGCCAACAAATTTGTCCTGCTCCTTGACCTCTGCGTGGTGTGGGCCAGCGGCGCTCTCGCTTACTGGCTGGCCGGTACGCTGTCGCCACTTCTTCGTGAACCTCCTCCCCGCTTGGCTTTTGCGCCATTCGCCGGGTTCTTGCTTTTGACTTCCGTGCTGATCGTTCTTTTCGGGAGCTTTTGGGGTCTCTACATCGAGCCGTGGAGAAGCAACTTCCGCCGGTTGCTAAGCTCGGAAGCCAATTCCGTGGCGTCGGCCGCGGTGGTGGTGGGCGCTAGCATGTACCTGTGGAACGTTAGAGCGGTGTCGGAGGGACTCTTCCTAACCACAATCCTCTTGAGCCTGGTTTCGCTCGTTGTATGGCGCAAGTTCATTGAAGCGCAACCCATTGCCGGCTTGACCGAGAAGCGCAACGTTTTGATCGCCGGCTGCGACAGGAACGCGCATCTCCTGCACTCGCACCTGGAACGCAACCCGGACCTGGGATTCGTCGTCAAGGGGTACCTGGATCGCCGGCAGGGGTTCCGACCGGCCAGCCGGGTGCCCAAGCAAAAAGAGGAAGGGCTGCTGGGCGGAATCGACGATCTTGCGTCGATCGTACGCGCGCACTTCATCGACGAGATTTTCCTCACCCTACCCCGCGATCGGGACCTTGTGGAGGACATTGCACGGCACGCGTTTGCAACCGGAGTAAGCGTGCGGGTGGTCCCCGCGCTTAGTGAGGGACTCGCCGTCGATCAGCCAGTCGAGTTTATTGGGTCATTTCCTACGGTGACCCTACATCGGCAATCCACCGCCACGCTTCAGCTCCTGGTCAAGCGCCTGCTGGATGTTGCGCTCTCAGGCATTGCCCTCACTGCGCTACTGCCGTTATTCGCCATCATCGGCGCGATCATCAAGCTGGACTCGGAAGGTCGAATTCTCTACAAATCGGTTCGTGTGGGGAAAAAGGGTCAGACCTTCACCTGCTACAAATTCCGCACCATGGTTGAAGACGCTGACGACTTAAAGGAATCCCTGCGCCATCTGAACGAAAGAGGCGGCGTTCTGTTCAAAATCGCCAACGACCCGCGCATCACGCGGATAGGGTCGGTGCTGCGCAAGTTCAGCCTGGATGAATTGCCCCAGCTCTGGAATGTCCTGACCGGTGACATGAGCCTGGTCGGGCCGCGGCCATGCGTGCCGAGCGAATACAAGCAGTACACCATCGACCAACTGCGCCGCCTGGACGTGGTGCCGGGGATCACCGGCTTGTGGCAGGTCGAGGCGCGCAAAAGCCCCTCGTTCGAGGACTATGTCAGCCTGGACAAGAAATATGTGGACGAATGGAATCTCGGGCTGGATTGCAAGATTCTGTGGAAAACAGTGGGAGTCGTCGTCGCCGGAACGGGTCAATAGCCGGTCCGGGCTGCGAACAAAGTCAAGGGTCAGAACTGATACTTCAATGTCTTCGTTCATTAATTTCCGAACCTCGTGCCGCGAGTTCGTCAGCAAGCGGTCAGCCAGTCCGCTGGTCCGGAACACCCTGTGGGCGCTGGGAGGGGCCGGGACGCGCCTCTCGATTCAGGCTGTTTATTTTATCGTCATCGCGCGTTCCCTGGGTCCGGGACAGTACGGAGGATTCATTGCCGCTACGGCGCTCTGCGCTGTGATGTCGCCGTTTGTCGGCCTGGGATGCGGGCTCTTGCTCATCAAGAACGTGTCGCGGGAACGGCGGCTGTTTGCCGAGTATTGGGGCAATGGCCTGTTCATGACGGTGGTTTCGGGGAGCGTACTCACATTCGTTGCCATGACCGTATGCCGGTTGGTGCTTCCTCGCTCAATCCCCACGCCGGTGATCGTGCTCCTCAGCATATCCGACCTCATCTTCGTGAAACTCCTGGATGTGGGGGCGTGGGCCTTTCAGAGCGTCGAGCGTCTCTCGGGAAACGCCCAATTGAACGTGTTGGTCAGCCTGACCCGTCTCGCCGGCATTATGGGTTTGGCCTTCGCCATTCCGCATCCCGCGGTTATGGCTTGGTCGGCGGTTTACCTTGCGGGGTCGATCGTGGCAGGACTGACGGCTGTCGTCTGGGTTACCTTCAGTCTTGGAAGGCCCAAACTCGCGCTCCATCGAATCCGGCGGGAAGGCGCCGAGGGCTTCTATTTTTCAGTCAGTCTTTCGGCCATGACAATCTATAACGATATCGACAAAACGATGGTGGCAAGGCTTGCGACCCTCGAGGCAGCGGGCGTCTACGCCGCGGCGTACCGCCTGATTGACGTTGCTTTTATACCCGTGCGAGCGCTCCTGAGTGCGACGCTGCCCGGATTTTTCCGGTCGGGCTTGGGAGGCCTGCACGGAAGCATGAGCTACGGCAAGCGGATGTTGACCAAGGTGATGCCGTATTCTCTCTGTGCATTTGCAGGAATAACCGTCGGTGCTCCTCTTGTGCCGCACATCCTCGGCCGCCAGTACGCCGACATTACCGAAGCTCTGCGCTGGCTCGCGTTGTTGCCAATGTTGAAGACGCTGCACTCCTTCATGGCCGATGCGCTGACCGGGGCAGGGCACCAGGGAACCCGGACGCTCATCCAAATCGGCGTCGCCCTCTTCAATGTTCTCATCAATCTGTGGATCATCCCGGCGCACGGCTGGCGAGGGGCTGCGTGGTCAAGTATTGCCAGCGACGGACTGCTGGTGTTAAGCCTTCTACTCACCGTGACAGTTATCCATTACAGGCGCGGATATCCGGCACGGGTCCTATTGACGAATCGCGGTGAAGCCGAAATGGAAACGTTGGCTTGATTGAAGCCTTCCGAGCGACGGAAGGCTCGTTTGCAGAGTTCTTTGTCAATGCAAGGGCTTAACGACGGAATAGAAGCCACGATTGGCATTTATCCAATCGCTGCCGCGAAACCACCGGTGGGCGCTCGCGGCTCTCTTGGCATAACCGCCGAATCGGTTAAGTGAAACTATTATGCGCAAATTGATTGAACAAGTGTTCGCAGTCGCGATGCTCTTCTATATCACTGACGCGTTGGCACAATTCCTTGCTGGAAACGATGACCCGCTTGTGCCGGCGCAGGGAAGCCTCGTCGCGATAGGAATTCAGATCGCGCTTTACTCTTTGACGTTCTATTTCATCGCCACGCGATGGCAGCCGTTCCTTCGCGGTGCGCTGAAGACTCGGTGGATTATGGCGCTGCTGGTGTTGGCCGTGGCCTCCTCCGCGTGGTCACAGGATCCTGCCCAGACCTTGCGGCGCAGCGTCCTGCTCATAGCAACGACGGCATTCGCGATCTATTTCGCGACGCGTTTTGACATTTCTGAGCAATCGCGGTTGCTGGCTTGGGCCCTGGGAATTACCGTGTGCCTCAGTTTCCTACTGGGTTTATTCTTTCCCCAAATCGGAATTGGCGGCAGCCTCTCCGACGGTGAATGGCATGGAATTTTCGCGCAGAAGAACGGCCTGGCCAAAGCCATGGTGCTTTCCTGCCTCGTCTTCCTGTTCGCGCGGCCGGGATTCAATCGTGTCGTCCGCTGGACCGGCTTCTGTGGGTCGCTCGGCCTCCTGATTCTTTCGCGGTCCATAAGCGGCTTGCTCATCCTCGCCTTCCTGCTCGGGACGTTCCCTCTACTGAAGCTCCTTCGAACCAGGATTACTTTTGCCGTCCCGGTGGGCCTCGCGATCTTCTCGATGCTCCTGGTGGCTGTCCGTTTGGTTACTCCGTCGCTTCAAGAACTGCTTGAAATGGCGAATCGAAGTTCGACCCTGACCGGGCGGACGGACATCTGGAGCGCCGTGCTCGTCTCCATCTCCAGGCATCCTTTGCTCGGCTACGGTTTCCACGGCTTTTGGCTCGGCATGAAGGGAGAAGCGGCGAACGTCATACTCTCCCTCCGTTGGACGCCCATGTACGCTCACAACGGCTTCCTGGACCTCTGCCTCGAGCTGGGAATTCTCGGGGTCGTCACGTTTGTCGCGGGCTACTTACATCTGTGGAAGCGCGCATTGAAGGTGCTCAGGGCTGGCGACGACCCGACGGCAATCTGGCTTTGCTTGTACCTGCTGTTTACGGTGTTCTACAACCTGTCGGAGGGCTGGCTCGTCCGCGAGAACACGATTTTCTGGGCGTTGTACACCTCGACCGCTGTCAACCTTTTTCTGTGTGAGTCGCCGGTCGTTGCGCGGGCGGAGGAGGTTATGAATTATGAGATCAAACCGGACCTTAGTTATCTATCGTGATGAACTGCTGCACCCCTCTGAGACTTTTATCCGGGCGCAAGCCGAGTCACTTCGTTCCTTTTCCCCCTTTTTCGTGGGGTTGCGTCGAACTCCCGGGCTAAGCCTTCCCGAGGACCGGCTTCACATCATCAGCCGTACCGGGTATATCGGCAAAGCCCAGCGCGCGCGATTCAAGCTGCTGGGGCCCAACGCAGAGTTAATTCGCATGCTCGCGCGAATGCGCCCCGCCCTCATTCATGCGCATTTTGGACCGGACGCATCCAACGCGGTGCCCGTCGCTGACGCCTTGGACATTCCGCTCGTGGCGACGTTCCATGGCTATGACGCTACTGTCTCCGACGAGCACCTGCCGAAGCTTTATTTGCGGCGCCGGGACCGCCTGAAGGCGAGCGCGGACCTCTTCCTCTGCGTCTCGGAGTTCATCCGAAGATCTCTGCTCGAGAAGGGGTTCCCGGCGGACAAGCTCGTTGTTCACTACACCGGCGTCGACGTCGACTTCTTCCGCCCGGATCCTGGCATTCCACGTTCGCCGACTATCCTCTTCGTGGGCCGCCTGGTTGCCGTAAAGGGCTGTCAATACGTCATTCGCGCCATGTCCCACGTACAGTCGGTTGTCCCGGAAGCCAAGCTGGTTGTCATCGGCGATGGCCCGTTGCGGCAGGAGTTGCAAGCGCAGGCGTGTTCCAGTTTAAGGAACTGGGAATTCTTGGGTGTCGGGGACCCTCAGGTAGTGCGGCAGTGGATGAACCAATCTACTGTCCTTTGCGCGCCAAGTGTCACCGCTGAGTCAGGCGCCACGGAAGGTTTCGGAATGGTGTTTGGCGAGGCGCAGGCGATGGGCTTGCCGGTAGTGAGCTCCGCCAGTGGAGGGATCCCTGAAGCCGTAATTAACGAGGAAACCGGATTTTTGGTTAAGGAGCGAGATTCCGACGCGCTTGCCACAAGCCTTATCGTGCTGCTACAGAACCCGCAACTCTGGGTCCGATTCAGCCGCGCCGGCCAACACCGAATGAGAAAGCTATTCAATATTCAAAGACAGGCTGTGGCCCTGGAAGCGATTTACGACCGGGTGCTGGCAGCCAGAAGCCGCGTAACCACTCGTGAGCGGCCGGGCGGCATGACAACTTTTTGGCGGGGAGCCGGCAATTTCAGGCCCACTGGACTTGACATCCCCTCGAATGACTCTGGGACGCACGCGTCCGTTGGAAGAAGCAAATGAGGAGCAACACCACAGTATGTGCGGTAATTCCCACCCGAAACCGCTGTCAGTTAGTGCAGCGCGCGGTGCGCAGTGCGCTGGCACAGGATTACGCCGATCTGGAAGTCGTCGTGGTGATTGATGGACCCGACGGCGCCACGGAGGAGGTGCTCGCAGAGATTTCGGATGATCGTCTTCGGGTGCTCGGATTGCCACGGCAAGTGGGTGCCGCGAGAGCCCGCAATCTGGGCGTTGCGGCGGCTCGGGCGGACTGGATTGCTTTCCTGGACGATGATGACGAGTGGTTCCGTGAGAAAACCACGTTACAGATGAGAGAAGCACTGAATTCCAGATATCGATATCCCATCGTTAGTTCGCGGCTCATCGCCCGAAACTCCCAATACGATCTGGTCTGGCCTCGTTCTTTGCCTTCGAAACCTCTCAGCGAATACTTGCTCAGCCGCAAGGGTTGGTCATACGGCGAGGGGCTCTTGAGCACCACGACCCTGCTTTTCCCTAAGGATTTGTACCGCCAAGTGCCATTTCAAGCTGACTTGGCGCGCCATCAGGATCTCGAGTGGGTGTTACGCGCCACCGAGCACGCGGGGGCGGGACTCGAGTTTGTTCCCGAACCTCTGGCGGTGTGGAACTTGGCGGAGCAGCGCAAGAGCATCAGCACATCTGCCGACTGGAGAAGTTCCTTCCGGTGGCTAGAGAGCGTCCGGGAGATGATTACCCGTCGGGCCTATGCCGGCTTCATTGCCACATATTTGGCGCCCCAAGCCTCGCGCCAACGCGCTTGGCGCGACTTTCCTTTCTTGGTCAAAAGGTTGATCGCCGACGGGGCGCCCTCGGCCCACGACATTCTGCTCTTCCTGGGGATGTGGCTGGTTCCTCCGGGAGCTCGGCGGTGGATCCGTCAGGAGGGCAGGTAACTCCGTGTCGCTCATAACCGTCGGCATTCCTGTTTTCAACGCCATGCCTTACCTCGCCGAGAGCGTCTACAGCATACTGACGCAGACTTACAGTCATTTCGAGGTCTTGGTCATAAACGATGGCTCAACCGACGACAGCCTGCGTTATCTCCGATCTCTCCGGGATCGCCGGTTGCGCATCATCGATCAAACGAACCGCGGGTTGACCGCGACGTTAAACCGGATGCTTGCGGAAGCCCAAACACCCTGGCTGGTGCGCCATGATGCCGATGACGTCGCCTACCGTCACCGTCTGGCCCGCACCGCCGAATACATCGACCGGTACCCCGAGTCCGGCATGTTCTGTTCGCTGGCCGAATACTATCCGGACGGCTGCTATGGGCAGTTTCGCACGACGCGTGGAAGTCCCGATCAGTTCCGCGAACTCGTTGTGTCCGGATACCTACCGATCGCCTGCCATCCCACAGTGGCCCTTAATGTCGGACGGACGCTCGGGCTCGGCGGGTATCGGTTTGACCTTCTGGTAGAAGACATCGACCTTTGGTGGCGCATGGCGCTTGAATACGACATTCGGTTGATTCCTGAAGTGACTCTTGGCTTCAGGCAAAACTTAAAAAGTGTGTCGTCAGCCAATCTCGCCAGACAAGCGCTAAACACCCTCTACATCCAATATCTGCTTCTTTCGCACCTCTGGAATCTGGCGCCGCTGCCCTACGAGCAGGCTTGTGAGCAGTTGTCGCGCTTCCTCAGCCCCCGTAGACTGAAATTCAAAACTCACCTGCGCGGATTCAACATTGAATTGGGCAGCGGTCGCCGAGGCAAAGCCCTATGGAAATTGGCATCCGCCATCCTGACCTCTCCTTCCAGCTTCGCACGCAGAATATTTGATGAGCTCCTGGTGCATAAAGCCATTTGCTTGGGAGAGGAACCGGCGCTTTTTGCCAAAAACAGGGATGCCCTTTGGCAAACCGCCGGAGGGGCCACGGGAGTGTCGGGCGCCGCCTCCCCATCTCGAACCGGGTAAAACGGCAGCCATACTTCGCAATCTCTGGCGCGCGCGTCCTCTGATGTCGCGCCGACAAAGTTCGCGCCGTCATGAGCGTTTGCGATCTTTTTATGTTTCCTTCTGCTTGACGAAGCCATGCCGGCAGGCAAGTAACGCGCCATACCTGAACCCTATTTCCCTCCCTCAATTCCCGGCAGCCAGCGGACGGCGTTGTCGTGGAATATCTTGCGCAGCGCCGGCGCCATCTGGAGGTCGATGCCTCGCAGCGCCTGGTGGCGAGCACATTGGAGCGACGCTGGAACGATGCCCTGCTGCAGTTAGACGACCTCAAAAAGCAAGCCGCCGAATTTCGGCGGCAAGAAGCCCGCGTGGCGGCCCCCGAGCAGAAGGCGAAAGTCCTCGCGCTGGCCCAACGATCTACCGCGGGTGTGGCATGCCCCCACCACGCCGGCCAAGGACCGCAAGCGGATATTGCGGCTGCTCCTCAAGGATATTACGGTCTACAAGGCCTACTCTGCTAAGCAGCTCTTGGTTCACCTCCGCTGGCAGGGCGGGGCCTCGACCCACCTCACGGTGCAACTCCCGCT
>CAZCVY010000021.1:0-30696 GCA_964501985.1 uncultured Acidobacteriota bacterium
ACGCCTGGAAAAAATGGCGAAACGAGAATCCGAAGATGACCCCGAACCTGGTCGGGGCGAACCTCCGTGAGGCGCAACTCAGACGGGCGCAGCTTCACGGGCGGGTAGCCACGGTCAGCGTTTTTCTGACCGTGGGCGTTTCTCAGGCACGATACACCAATGGCAATCGCACGTCATCAATCTGGATGGGGCACGCCGCCAACGTTGGCTTGTCCAAAGCAAAACTGTTGTAACTCGACCACCGCCAGAAGAACCCACATTTAGGACTGCACTGACTGTGGCTACCCCCGCCTCACCCGCCGCTTCCGCGCGGGATTGAACTTTTCCTGCGTGCTCTGCCTTCGTCATTAAAAGGGAAGAACCCACGGTCAGAAAAACGCTGACCGTGGCTACGAACTTACTGCTTACTGCTTACTGCCTTCCTGGGCCTACCACCCAGCCTTCCATTGGCTTTGGAGGCCGCCCTCTTGGCGCGGCTGCGGGATTGGCCGCCTACATGACCAAGCCTCGAAGCCATCCACTTTTTCGAACCGAGGAAACCCTCCAGGAGTCCCGGCACGTAGAGGTCGGCATCGAGCTTGGGAAAGTGAACTCCGAAGCCTGATGGACTGACCTCAATTTCTTCAAGCTGCGAGGGCTTGGCGTTCTCGAGTCCTTGCGCGTCCCGCGGTGAGAAACTCAGAATCAGGTTGGAACTGAGATGAATCACAATGTGCCCGTTTTTGCGGTCGTAACGCGCCGAGACGGCCCGGGGAATGGACGCTTGAACGTCCCGAGCCCGCTGATTCGCCCGTCCGAAATTTTCATCGTGCGCCATGAATTTCCTCCCATGCCTGGCATAGCTCCTCCAAGTGTTCCGTCAACACGGCTTGGAGGGGTGTAGTTTCCCGCCGTGAGAATCCGTAGTTTTCCCGAAGTTCAACCGGCCCCGCCGGACAGTTCAACTTGAATACCGCTTCGCGGCCGCTTCCGATCACATGCACATGAGCCGGTCGGTGGTCGTTGGGATAGATTACGACCCGCAGCCCGTCAAATCTGAGAACCGTCGGCACCGGGGAATCTTACCACGAATCCTAAGCGATTAGGTTTTTCTTTAGGGGACACGGGGAATGTGGAAGAAAGCGGGTAGCCACGCTCAGCGTTTTCTGACGGTGGGCTTTTCTCATGCGCGATACCCGAGCGGCAGTCGCACGTCACGACCAACGTCGTGCCCCGGCCGCCCCGGCCATGCCCCGGCACGGATAGGACGCCCGCGGCCCAAGCCCCCTATCGACAACGGAAAAACACACGGCGGGGAAAAGCCGCCCCGATGAATCGGGGCGCTACGTCCGCGTGCCAGACCAGGACCGGCGGTCCGCACCCCTCGCATCGGTTATCGGCTGGATCGAGATCAGGGACGAGGAAGAATGGAGCCGAGCGCTGCTCGGCACGATGCTCAAAACTGGGCTAGCCCCTCCTACGCGCTCTGGGGCGGCCGCGCGGGCAAATCGATCTTGAACGTCGTGCCTCTCTCGGGCTCGCTTTCGACGGAAATCCTGCCGCCGTGATCGCTGACGACCGACTGCACGATAGCGAGTCCCAGCCCGGTGCCGTGGTGCTTGGTGGTGTAGTAGGGCGTGAACAGGCGCTCGCACTCTTCCTTGGTCAAACCCTTGCCGGTGTCGGAGACCTCCAAGCGCACGCCCGTCGCAGCCGCCTCGGTTTTGAGGGTCAAGGTACCGCCCGCGGGCATGGCGTCCAGTGCGTTCAGAATCAGATTCTGCACGGCGCGATGAAGCAGGTCAGGGTCGGCCTGAATCGGACCCAGCGTATCATCCAGGTGGATTTGCAACTTGATGGGCGGCTTGCCCGGGGCATTGAGTTGGGCCTCGAAGATCTTCAGCGCACCGCGCACCACCTCGTTAATGTTCAGGGTTTGAAGCTGGGGCGCGGGCATCTTGGCGAAGTCGCTGAAGCGCCCGATGATGGTCTTCATATTGGCGAGTTCGGATAGCAGCGTCTGGCTGCTTTCGCGAAAGACTTCGTCAAACATGGCGGGATCGACCTCGCGCGCGCGCAGCAGGTTTTCCACGGTGATCTGAAGAGGGAAGAGAGGGTTCTTGAGCTCGTGGGCCAGGCGGCGAGCCAACTCGCGCCACGCCGCAACGCGCTCCGTCTGCACCAGACGATCGCGCTGCTCGGTGAGCTGCTGAGTCATGCGATTGAAGGCTGCCGCGAGTTCACCTAATTCATCCTTTGACCGCGTTTCCACGTGCGCGTTCCAATTTCCTGCGGCCACTTGCCGCGCGGCTGCCGCCAACTGTTCTACCGGCTGGGTGACGCGCGCCGCCGTCCATCCGCTCAGCGCTACGCCCAGCAGCATTCCCGCCGCGGCCACCAGCAGGGCCACCACGCGAATGTGTTTCTCTAGTTCCACCCGCTCGCGAATCGAGCTGCCCACCAGGAACATACCCAGAACATCGTGGCTGCGGCCGGTCAAGGGGATCACATGAAAATCCTCGGCGCTCGCGGGATTGGACGTCCAAGTGATATCGGCCGAGGTTTCAACGGGGTCGCGCTCCACCTGAGTAATGAGCGGCATGAGCTTGTTGGGCCAGGGAAACGGTCCGGTCTTGTCCACCAGCCGGCCGTCGGCGGTAACACTGCCTGCGGGCAGCTCGGCGCTCGGTGGGGCGCCACCGGCCGCTGCCGACGCCGGACCCGGCTCCCGGTAAAGCAAAGCTCTCATCCCCGCCGGCAAGACCAGCGAGGCCAGGAATTCCTTGTCCAGCCTGCTCCCCCCGACAATGTAGAGCCGCGCCTCGCCCACGCTGACCACGCGGACCGCCATGAGCGCCAGCGCGACTCCGTCGGCTAGATCCTCGCGTTTCAAAAACGCGCCTTGAGCGACCCAATTCGTGGGGACGGTCACCCACTCCTCTTTGTAGCCGAAGCGGGCTGGCCACTGCGCCGACGAAATGATGGTGCCGTCGGCGGCGATGATCTCGAGGAAATCGAGCTGATGCGCGGCGGCGAGGCCAGAGGCGTCATCGAAGTGGGAGGAGAGGTCCTGGGCCCCCCCACCCAGAGAGCCGGCCATGCGCAAGGTTTCGTCGGCGTTGGCGATTCCTTCCACCCGGCGGGTCACTTCCTCCGCGCGGTGCTGAAATTCGCGTTGAAATTGGGCCACGAGGGCGTCGGTTCTTTGAATATTGAGGCGTTCGAAAGCGTCGCGCATCAGGAAAGAAACCGCCCAGGCAACCAGTCCGACCGAGAGGATCACGGTCATCGTGAAGAGGGTGAGCAATTTTGCGCGAAGATTCACGGCTTCTCCCCTCCGAGCGAAACTCGCTCCAGCCGCCAAGAACCCCACGGGGTGGCGGACCAGTTCATCACCCGAGGCCCGATCCCGACCAGTTCGGGGATGTGCACCAGCGGAATGATTTCAAGGGAGTCGATAAATTGCCGCTCGGCAGCGTAGGTTCGCTCGGGCTGGCCTGGTTCGGAGATAAGCGGCAGCCCCAAGGACGTCGCTGCCTGGCGCGCCGCCACATCCAGCGTTGGCCCGTCGATTCGGACGCGATGGACCTGTAAGTCGATTCCCCGATCGGCCCCGCGGCTTCCGTCGGCAGCCATCGACGCGGTCGCCAAGGCGATGCCCACCTCTCGCGCATTCACGGCAACACGGTCAGCCGTTTCGCGAGCCAGTGTGTCGCCGGAGTCGTAACCCACCTTGAGCGCCGGCGCCGCGCCGATTTGGGCGGTAAGTTGGCGGGCTTGGTCCAGGTTCATCAGGGCAGGGAAGAGGAACGTATAGCCGCTCAGCCATTGGGGAAAGATGTTCGCGGCAACCTCGCCATAGTTCTGAAGCAAGACCTTCTGGATGGCCGCGCGGTCGATGGAGTCCGCGAGGGCTTGGCGAACTCGCGCGTCTCGCACCGCTGGCCGATTCGGGCCGAAGCGAAGGCACAGCAATTCGACTGGCGCGGAGATCCAGACCTTCTTGTTCTCCTGCTGAGCGCGGCGAGCCTCGACCGGGTCGAGTTCCACCACGTCGGCATTGCTCAACTCCAGGTCGAGCAGTTCGTCACGGCTGGAGCGACCCATTTGGATCTCGATCGAATCGAGATAAGGTCGCCCATCCCAATAGTCGTCGTTGGCTTGAAGCACGGCGCGCCTTCCGGGTTCCCACCGGGTCAGGCGGAAGGGTCCAGTTCCGAGTGGGAGTGCGTCGGTCGAGCCCCCCTCAGTCGGCGATGCCTCCGACGCAGCGCGGCGAATGATGAGGTCCGCACGGGTGGCAAGGGTCATCAGCAGATCAGGCGAGGGGCGGCCCGCGTCGATTTCGAGTGCATCTCCCGACCATCGCACCGACGCGCCAGCTCCCAGGCCTTTGAGCGCAGCGGCCACTTCTTCGGGAGCGACGGGCGCGCCGTCTTGCCACTTTACCCCTGGACGAAGCTTGAACCTCCACGTCGCCGCTTGCTCATCGTGCTCCCAAGCGAGGGCGATCGCGGCTTCGGGCCGGCCTTGCGCATTAAGACGGACCAAGCGATCGTAAATGAGCGCCTGCAGCTTGAGCGCCGCCTGCGCCTCACCCGCGTCGCGCCAATCTGCCGAATCGGGCGTCGAGGGCTTGGCCTGAATCTCCACGCGCAGAGTCCCGCCGTAATGCGGCCGGGTCGCCGCGCCAGCGGCAAGGGCGAGGCACGCGATGCTACTGGCCGCAAATAACCGACAAGCGAAATGCCTCATAAGCCCCCGTCTGGAGATTGCGAGCAATGGCGATGGCCTCCGACCCGTTGGCCAGCGGCCACAGTTCCGTGATCGGGCCGGAAAACTCAACCGGCGGGCTCACCGGCACCGGCTTGCGTTCGACGATCTCGACGGCCTGCACCGCATCCGCCTCGCTGAGATCTCCGGCCTGCGTAGTCAAGACCTGCCAGCCCGAACTACAACCCGATTGCAGGCCGACCATCTGGCTGCCCCACCCGCCCGTGTTTGCTACCGGCTGCGCATTCCTGTTGAGAAGGATGGCGCGACCGTCCAACCCGGCAAGGATCCAACCTGCTGGGTCCGCCGTAGCGACCTTCGTGCCGGCACTGGCATCGGTAGCCCCAGGTTTCGCCCCGGCATTGTTGGTCGTAACTCCGGCGGGAACGCGCGCCAATGTCACCGGCATCCCGGCGCGTGAGGCGGCGTTCGTCGGCACGGACATGATGGCTAAAAATGGAGCCAGGGTCACCTCGTGGCCATCGTCGAGCCTGACGCGGCCGTCAAAGTAATTGCGGTCAGCCGTGAAGTAGGCGGCCGGTCCCACGCTCGTGCCAGGATTGTTGTCGTCTTTCATTACTGCGAACAAGGGCCAAGGATCGTCGCTCTCGTGACACTCGAGGGAAAGGGCAGGATCGAGACCTCCAGCGCACTTCGTTCCCGGAAGGTAAAGGTCGAACAAGCTCGCGGTGCGGATGATGATTCGCCCGCGCGCGTCGCGTGGCCAGGAACGAGTCCGAGTGATTGGCGCCGACTGTTTGAAGCGCCACTGCTTTTCACTCTTGCCACCGGCTTCTGGAACATCCACATCCTCGTAGAGGAATACGCTCTCGAGGCCTAACACCAGGATACGCGCAGGCGCGGCCGCAAACGCTGGTGATCCCGTCGGCACAGCCGAGGGGTTGTCGAGCAACGCGACGTCGAGCATTGGATCAGGCTGTTGGTAAACCCGAGTTTTGCGAATGCTGAGGGGTTCGGCGTCGGGGTGGCGCTCGCTTGGATTTGCGCGCGCCACGGAGACCATCACGACAGCACTTGTGGCATCGGCAGCCGAGGCACCCGATGAAGAGTGGTCGCGAATCTCGGCGATCCAGAGGTAACCCTCGGAGTTTTCAGAGAGTGTGACCTGAACGTCGGCGTTGGCCTGCTTGCTCGCCGTCAATCTGGCCCCGCGGCCGCGCAGTTGGGCGCGCAGCATGCGGCGGACTTGCGCGACCTCATCGTCTCCCAGGGTCGAGATGCTCTTCACACTCAGCGCCAGCGCGTTCCCGGTAGTGACGTGCTCGAGGATCTTGGCTGCTAGCGCACCCGCGGAATCGTTCCAAACATCCGCCGCCGTGGGGACAGCGCTTGCCGCAGGCGCAGTCTGGCTCGCTGCGTCCGGCAAAGCAGCCGCACTGCCCGCTGCCTGCGCGGCAGTCGTAGCGCAGACTGGTTGTGTAAGTCTGCGGTCTTCCGTTGGCAATTGGAAACGAACCACTGTACGCGAAACCAGGTTTGCGTCACCGGTTCTAAGTTTTGCCGTAGTCGACGTCAGAAGCAGCAGCGCAAGAATCGGAGCGCCAAGCAATGAGGGAATGGGAAAACGCATCAGTGTCGCGGACCTTTGCGCGACCGCGATTATAACACGCCGCGTGGGGAGCAGGCGCAGGACGACCGTGGGCATTGATGAGGAAGTTTGAAACGCTATCACAAAAGCTCACCGCAGGCCTTTTGCCGCGGACCCTTTAGTCCTGTAATCTGCCTATTGCTTCAAACCGAATTGTCAACGCTCTACGAAGTGATTCGTAAGCAGCGAGAGAATCATCCGGTTGGCTCAGTCGACTGAGTCGGACGTTGACACGTGAGGGTGCGCGGGTGTAGATGCTACGTGTCCGATGCTCGGATGGCGTGATCGGACGAAAAGTCACAGACCAGAACATGCTCCGATAAAGAGGTGAGATATGCCACTATTGCTTGACCGAAATCGCCGCCATTTTCTCAAAGCCACAGCCGCAGCTGCGGGACTGACGTTTGACACCCGCCCTCTGGTGGCCCAGTGGGAAGCGGGCAGACTCTCCCAGCTCCAGCCCGCCTCCTGGGCATTGCCCACCGGCCATATTGGCAAGCTTGAGGTGACGCGTCTGATTTGCGGGGGAAACCTGTTTAGTGGCTTTGCCCACAGCGGCGAACTGCTTTATGTTCACAGCTTGCTGCAACACTATTTCACTGACGACAAGATACTCGACACCCTGCAATTGTGCGAGGAAAGTGGGATCAACACCACCATCCTTCGCACGGACGAGCAGATTCTGCGCATCCTCAAGCGCTACCGCCAGGAGCGCGGTGGAAAGATCCAGTGGATCGCGCAGACCTATCCGGCGCCGGACAATCTGAAAGACAACATCAAACTGGCGATTGACAATGGCGCGGTGGGAGCGTACTGCATGGGCGGCGTCGCCGACGACACTTTCGTCAAGGCCGGCAAGGCTGAACTCATCGGCGAGGTTGTCTCGTTCATCCAGCAAAACGGTTTGGTGGCGGGAGTCGGGTCGCACACCATGGAAACGGCAATCATCTCCGAACAGCAAAAGTTCAACCCCGACTTCTATTTTAAGACCTTCAACTCGGTGGGCTACAACACCCAGGACGCGCGCGACGTCGCCGCGCTGATGAAGACCATCAAGAAGCCCTGGATCGCGTTCAAGGTCCTGGGTGCGGGCCGAGTGCTGCCGAAGGATGGGTTCGACCTGGCGTTCAAGAACGGCGCGGACTTCATCAACGTGGGCATGTACGACTTCCAGGTCTCGGCCAACACGTCCCTGGCGCGCGAAATCGTGGAGCGCCACGGACAGCGTGAACGCGCCTGGGCGTGAGAGGTGATGAAGCCCGCGGCGGCCCGACATGCAGGCCCGCCCCGCGATGACCCGCAACACTCCACCGTGGCCAGAAGGTCATGTTGGACCGCGATTTGGCGATGCTGTATCAGGCTAAAGCCATCGCCCTACGTCAGGCCGTCAAACGTCATCGCAACCGATTCCCGGAGGGTTTTGTTTTCCAGCTTTCGAGAAAGGAAGCAGAGATCTTGGTATCACAGACTGTGATACCTTCCCGTCGCAGCTTTGGAGGTGCTCTTCCCTACGTATTCACCGAGCAGGGCGTAGCCATGCTCTCCAGTTTACTCCGCAGCCAGCGAGCCGTGCTGGTGAATGTCCAGATCATGCGAACGTTCGTGCGCTTGCGGCAAATGCTGATCGCCCATGCGGACCTGCACCGACGGCTCGACGAATTGGAAAGCAAGTACGACTCGAAGTTCCGAGTGGTTTTTGAAGCCATTCGGCAGTTGATGGAACCGCCGGCGAAACCGAGGAAACACATCGGCTTCGCGGCGGAAAGGAGGGCATCGTGAGGTGGTCACAATTTGTGACCACTGACACCCTTCCTCCCCCTGTGCAAAGAAAAGGGTACCTGAAACCCTTCCTCCGACACCCTTCTTCCCTGACATCCTTCCTTCCCCTTCAACTGGGACGAGCAACTCAGGATGAATTGGTGTGCTGTTTTGACCAGACAGGTTGAACCGGATTTGTTAGGGTATGGCTTTACTAACCTCATTGTTCAAGCGGAACGGCGACTGAGCCGGAAGGAAATGCCATGCCATGGAAACAAACCAAGACGATGATGCCCCCAGCGTCCTTTTTGGTTCCAGTTCCTACTCCCAAACCCATCTCCGCTCCATCCGTGCCCACTGAAAGCGACCTGCCTCCTTTTTGATGCAAAGATGACCCGGTTCTGGGTTGTCGGGATCAGGTGCATTCTCTCTATTTCAGAAATTGCTTATGCGAAGGTAGCCCCAATTCTAAACTGGCGGGGGAAACAATGATTCGGATCGGCGTCATCGGCTACGGTTACTGGGGTCCAAACATCGTCAGAAATCTCTGCGGCCTCGAGTCGGCACAAGTTGTTGCCATAAGCGACAAAAGCCCGGCAGCGCAAAGACGGGCAAAGCATGCTCATCCGAGCGTGCACGTCACGTCTGAGGCATCTGAAGTGCTGTGCTCTCCAGACATCGATGCTGTGGCCATCGTCACGCCTGTCTGGACGCATTTCGAGTTGGCGAAGATTGCCCTGGAAAACGGAAAGCACGTCTTTGTCGAGAAGCCCTTTACTTCGAGCGCGATCCAGGCCGAGATCTTGATCGAATTGGCTCAGAAGAAGAACCTCAAGATTATGGTGGACCACACATTTTTGTTTACTGCGGCGGTGAAGAAGATCCGCCAACTGATCGATCAGGGTGAACTGGGCGACCTCTACTATTACGACTCCACTAGGGTCAATTTAGGCCTTTTCCAACACGACATTGACGTGATCTGGGATCTCGCGCCGCACGATTTGTCCATCATGGACTATCTTATTGGAAGGGAACCCGAGGCTGTCGTGGCGACGGGCCAAGCGCACTTGAATGGCCATGCCGACGTGGCATTTATTACGGTCTATTTCCCGCAGAACACCATTGCTCACATCAACGTGAACTGGTTATCTCCCGTGAAGGTCCGAACTACACTGATCGGGGCAGAGAAGAAGATGCTGGTATGGAATGACCTCGAAGCCGACGAGAAAGTTAAGGTCTACGACAAGGGCGCCCAAATCTCCAGCCGGGAAGGTGTTTACGATTTGCTTGTCAGCTACCGTTCGGGAGACATGTGGGCACCCAAGATCGAGCAGACAGAAGCGCTGAAGGTAGAATTAGAGTCCTTCCTAGACTGTATCGAGAGCGACCAGACGCCCCACAATGACGGTATGGCTGGATTGCGAGTTGTCAAATTGCTGGAGGCGGCAACAGAATCACTAAAGCTGAAAGGGGAGGCCGTTTTGGTATGAATAACTACTACCTACCCGGACGTTATCGGCGATACGGCACGCTAACCTTAGAATGCCCGTACGGAGGCACCCATGACTGGCAATCGAGCTATGAGAATTCCCCCCGGTTTTGAACCTCTAACCATTGACGGAGCCTTGCAACTAAGCGTCGGGATGTGGGTTTTCATCAGAGGCAGAGGTGACGCTTTCCCGGAGCCGGCGCGGATCGAAGCGAAATGGACAAAGATCATGAAAGCCTACCCCCACGCTGGGGTTCGGCTCCAAGTCAACGGCCGCATCTATCCTGCCTCGAAGATCCCCCTCCGCTTGCTCGTGAAAACGCAATGAAGATGCCTCGGGAGTCACAAGAACCTTTTTCGGGAGGCCGGGGTTTCGGCGGGGAGCGCGTTGGAGTGCGGCCGCGAAGCTGTCGCTCTTGCATTTGCAGCTTGGTCTCTTCCTCAAGAAACCGTTGTTTAGATCCAAAGACTCAAAGCGGCAGCTTCGCGGCCGCACTCCAAAGCGGGCGTCGCCCGCCGGGGGCCTTGGGGCGTCTGATGCGCCAGCCTGCGCAGTCTGAGTCAGGGCGGCTGGCGAGGTCGCGAACCGGACTGGAACACAGCAGTCCGTCCTACAGCATTTTTGTCGACTGAAGATTCCGCAGCCCTTATCCTCCCGTGCATGAAAAAACAACTCACTACCAACAACTCGTTCCTCCCAGCGTTGCTATCCGTGCTCGGGGTTCTCTTAGTCGGGTTTGGTCCTATCGAGGTGTGTGCGGCGCCCGCCGACGTCGCCATGGCTGCGGCCCAGTGGCAAACGGAGAGCGGCGTCTTCGAAAAAATCCAAGGCGTCGATGCTCTCGCGCTGCATGACGGCAGCGCGGCGATGGCGAAAGGTATGACGCTCGGCAACGGCACGGTAGAATTCGACGTGCAGCCGCTAGCGATGGGCGCGGGACTGGCGTTTCGCTGGCGCGACGAGCACACCTTCGAATCCTTCTACATCCGGCCCAACGGACGGTGCGCCACGAATCAGAGCTGCCTGCAATACGCTCCGCAAACTCATAACACTCTGCTGTGGGACCTCTTCCCCCAGTACCAGGCACCCGCTTCCATTCGTGACGGCGAATGGAATCACATCAAAATCGTCCTGTCGGGCAAACGCATGAACGTCTATGTGAATCATGAAGCGTCGCCGTCGCTGAAAGTTGGACGCTTGGAAGGTGACGCAGCAGAAGGGGGATTGGCGTTAACCGGCGCGGGCTACTTCGCAAATTTCGTGGTCACGCCCGGCGCCACCGAAGGCCTCTTGCCCGATCCCGAGCCGGATCCCACGCGTCCGGACGCCCACTTCGTTCGCAACTGGCAACTCTCGCCCTCATCTGAACTGCCCGGGGAGAGCAGCCCGGCATTTGAGGAGATGCCAGGACCGTCGGCTTCCTGGCGGCCCGTTACCGCGGAAATGGGAGGCTTGATCAATGTCACTCGCCAATACGGCCTGCCGCTGGGATATCCGCGCCGAAACCTGGCTTGGATGAGGACCACCATCACGTCGGATAAGGCGCAGTCCATCCATACTGCCATCGGGTGGGTCCGCGAGATCTGGATTTTCGTCAATGGAAAGCTGGTCTACAGCGACAAGAATCTGTTCATGCCTGCCACCGCGCGAAAGCCTCCCGAAGGCCGCTGCGCGCTGACCAACGGCTCCTTTGATTTGCCGCTCAATGCCGGCGCAAACGAAGTGGCCATCGCCGTCGCCAGCAATTACTATGGATGGGCCGTCATTCTTCGCCCCGATGATGTGACGGGCCTCCGGTTTGATGGCCAGTAAGCGAGAGGGAGAAAGGGGAGCGAGAAACGGGAGGGAAAAACGGGTAACTGGATGACCCCCTTTCCTTCTCTGATTCATCCAAAATTGTTTTCTGTAAGTTGTGGGACCTTGACAAAGCCCTATCCTCCCCCCTTTCCTCCCCGAAATCGGATAGTATCTGTAGGGGCGCAAATAGGGGATAAGCAGTTTGCAGCATCACAGAGGGAAGACTCCGGCGTCGATGGCGCGGGCGACGGACACCAACCTTCCGGGGTAGGGAAATGCCATGGCACACGCACGGGAGCGGAGCGGCCATCTTGCCTCTGGCGGTCGGTGGTGGGGCCGGGAGAAGAAGACCGCTTCCGCCGTGGGCAGAGCTGCGCTCCTGCTCTGGGCGCTCTCGGGAGTGGGCGGGAACCTCTGCTGGGGAGAAGAAAAACCCAAATCCGAGCTTTTGTTCCTGGTGGCGCGCGGTACCATGGCTGATCCTTTTTTCGCACAGTCCGTGGTGCTGATGGTGCCGCTGGAAGGGGAACCTTTGATTGTGGGGCTGATTGTCAACAAGCCGACGCGCCTGCCGCTCCTCAAGCTCTTTTCGGATATCCCCGCCCTGAAGAACCGTACCGAAAACGCCTACTTTGGCGGCCCCGTCGATATCGCGGCTCCGGCGCTGGCTTTCCATGCCCAGAAGCGTCCCAAGCAAGCGCTGCTGCTCTACGACGACGTTTATCTGAGTTTCGATGCCGATTTCATTTCCAAGCTCCTGCAAGATCCCAAACAAAAGGGAGACGTACGCGTGTTTTTGGGGCGTTCCCAGTGGGCGCCCGAGCAGCTCCAAGGGGAAGCGCTCCGGGGCGGATGGTACAGCCTGCGCGCGGAGGGAGAAGTGGTTTTTGACCATGACTCCGAACACCTCTGGAAGAAGCTCCGCGACCGTGCCCGACCGCCATCGAGCGTGCAAGAATGGACGCCGCGGGCGCCGCTCCTGGTGCAGTCGTGGGCTGCGCGTAGAGCTCCGCAGTTCTGAATCTGAAAAGCTGACCGACCTACTGAGGATTGCAAAATATAGTGACAATGACGTCCGTAGCGCGGGCATCTTGCCCGCTGTCTCGGGAGCGTCCCGCTCCCGTCGGCGCGCCTGCAGGATGCCCACGCCCCAGCGGGCGAGACCCCGATTCATCGGGGCAGGCTGCCCGCGCTACGAGAAGAACTCGTCACTCTATTTTGCGAGCCTCAGTAGGCCTTCAGCTTGGGCTTCGTCATCTCGCCCCTTGGGGGCGCACCCGCCGTCACGGGTCCGGTGGGGAGTTACCCGGCAAAGTCTGACAATTGGAGGCGTAGATTGCCGGGGTTGGTAGCGTAGGCACAGCCGGTTTCCAGGTCCACGACATGGTCGCGGATCATCTTCTCGATTTCGCCGTCAAAATGCTGCATGCCTTCCAGGTCCCCGTCTCGCATCGCGTCAATCAGAGTTTTACCTTCTCCTTCGCCCTTTTCGAGATACTCGCGGGTGCGCAATGTGGATTTCAGGATTTCGAAGGCGGCCACGCGCCCGCTGGCGCCGAGGCGCGGCAACAGCCGCTGGGAAACGATGAAGCGGAAAGATTTCGCGAAACGATTGCGAATGGTTGCCTGCTCGCCCATGGGGAAAGCCCCACAGATGCGTTCCACCGTCTTGGACGCGTCAATGGTGTGGAGAGTGGAGAAAACCAAGTGGCCGGTCTCGGCGGCCTCCATGGCAATCTCGATGGTCTCCCGATCACGCATCTCCCCCACGAGAATCACCTTGGGCGCCTGCCGCAGCGCCGCCCGGAGTGCCTTGGCGAAGGAGGGAGTGTCGCTATGCAACTCGCGTTGATGGATGGTGGACTTCTTGTGCAGATGAAGGAACTCGATAGGATCTTCGATGGTGAGAATGTGGCAAGCCTTGTCCTCATTGATCTTGTCGATCAGGGCGGCCAGGGTCGAGGACTTCCCCGAGCCCGTCGGACCCGTCACCAGCACGATGCCATTCTTCAAACCCACAATCTCCGTGAGTTGCGGAGGCAGGTTGAGGGTCGAAAAATTGGGAATAACATTGGGGATGACGCGCATCACAATGGCGCACGAGCCCCGTTGACTGAAGATATTCACCCGGAAGCGTGCCTGCCGCGGGAGGCTGTAAGAAATGTCGCAAGAGCCATCCGAGCGCAATTTCTCCATCGCCACCTTGTTGGTCCCGATCAACTGGGTAGCAAAGCTCGCCGTGTCTTCCGGACGCAGCGTTGGCAATCCTTCAATTTTTACGGGTACCAGTTGTCCGCTCAGTTCAACCTGCGGCAGACGGCCAGGCGAAAAGATGAGGTCGCTCACATTGCTGCCTGCGCGCAGCATGGTCGCCAGAATGGCTGGCAGGGAAAGCTTCTGTGGCGCGGCAGCCTCAGGAGCAGGCGCGGGCGGGGCAGTCAGGGTTGGCGGCGTGGACACAGCTACCCTCCAAGAAGACTCGGGCGAATTTCTTCACCCCTTGCTGCGAGTTGAGATCAGGTCAACCCCTGAGGCTAGTGTATACCAAGTCGCTACTGGCTTTCAATCCCCGCCTTCCTAGGGAATAGGGACTGATTATTAGGAACTAGGGATTAGGGAGGGAGATTAGGCCGCATGAAAATTCCGCAAGGCCCGCGAGCGGGTCTTGCGTTACGTGGGGTCGCCTTTGCGGCTACCTTCACCGGGTGCGCGAATGACCGTGCGGGTGAATCTCAAGCCGCGCCGTCAAGTGATGAACAGCATATCCGACGGTGAAGGCCAAGAGCGCTACGGAGATGCTGGCGATCGGACTCCGGCAAACTGCCTGTGCCATCCGGCCGAACGTAATTAATGAGCTTCCCATTTCTTTCCCCTTGAGCTTACACAAGAATTAGGACACATGTGAACGCACAAGGCCATAGCACATTGGTACTAGCACGCCGGTTGCCAAACTCGCGACCGTTGCTCTGGTCGAGCGGCCGGAAATGGAAAAAGCCCACGGCGGGCCGATTTCCACCGTGGGCTATTAGGTTCCACGTCGAGAGTTCGGAATATCACCTGCGTGGCGTCACCTTACGGTTTGACGAAATGAGTCCAACCGCCGCTGGCGATGCCACTCACAATCGCGCGGCCGACTTCGCCAGCGATTCCCGCTGCCACGCCGCCGGCCGAGGGGGCCGGAGCAACTGCGGGTGGTGGGCAGTAGACCTGCGCATAAGCGTAAGGATCGTAGGAGCAAGGGTTGGGGTAGGCAGGACCGTAGTACCCCGACCAACCCGGGACATAAGAGAAGCCGAGCCCACCGCCGTACCCACTGAATCCCCGCCAGCCGTTGCCGTAGCCTCCGGCGCCATAGCCGCGTCCGCCAAGGCCGCTGCCTGCATAGCCACGCGCGCTCGCGCTTCCGTTGCCATAACCGCTACCGCCGTAACTTCCACCGCCGTAGCCACTCCTGCTGGAGCTTCCACCACCGTAGCTTCCGCCTCCAAAGCCGCGCCCGCCTGAACTTCCGCCGCCGTAACTGCCCCTACCGTAGCCTCCAGCGCCGTAGCTTCGGGTGCTCATGCTTCTGCTGCTAAAGCTGCGCGCGCTGAAACTCCCCCCGCCGAAGCTGCGCCCACTGAAACTCTTGCTGCTAAAGCTGCGTCCGCCGGAGCTATGTGCACCAAAGCCATGTCCGCCAAAACTGTGACCGCCGGAGTGTCCACCGCCGGAATGGGACCCGCCGCCATGCGACTTGGCAACACCGGTTGTGGCTAGAGCTAACCCGACGACCATTACCACCGCAAGCTTGTTCATTTCGCCTCCCGCCCACACGAGAATCATTCCACCTTGATTGGGAACACCGCCAACATCCTCCACAGGCAATCGACGGGCCAACAGCACCTCTCTTAAGTTATTGAAAATAAGCCGGTGATCCGAAGGGCGCACGCAGGGGCGCAAGGTAAAGATGGCGGCGGCAGGCGGGTGCACGATTTGGGGCACGATTTGGTATTCCCCGGCTTGGATCCCAGGAGAGCTTCCGGCCCTTCAAAAATCGGTTCGCATTACTAATTAATAATCGCCGTTGTGAATTCTTTCTTGAGGTTGAATAAAGAATCGGGTATAACCTTAGCCGTCATGTTAGGCCAGTAGGCGGGTGTTGGCTCTTCTTCCATCACGTCTCCCGCTCTGGGCCAACGCTCAGCCTAACAGCTCCGAGCTTCGCCTCCGTTCGCCCCCCTGAACGGAATGGCGGCTCGCAATGCGCTTCTCCTCCTCATCGTCCAGGTGGACCCGTGGCCTAATGCCCGAAGTGTATGCAAGCCGGTATTCCTTTTTGGAGCTTATTCCGGCTGGGAGTCAATGGGCCGAATCCCCCGATACTTACCCGCTGTTGGAAGGATGATGGGCCATGAACACAGAGGCAATGCAACGTGAGGTGTCCTCCCCAGCACCTCTTTTGCGGGCGCTGATCCTGGAGGACGACGCGCACGAAGCAAGGCGGCTGGTATCCGCTATTGAACGTGGCGGCTGCAAGGCCCAATTTACCGTCCTGAATTCACCGAGTTCCTTCCGCGAACACCTTGGCCCGGGCCAAGTGGACGTGATTCTGGCCGATTTCAACCTCGGCAATTGGACCGCGCTGGACGCGCTGGAGATCCTGGCGCTCTTGGGAAAGAAGATTCCCCTCATCGTTATCGCCGCCTCGCGGGGTGAAGAAGCTGCGGTGGAGTGCCTCAAGCGGGGCGCGGCGGACTATGTGCTGAAGGAACGGCCGGCGCGGCTTCCCGCGGCGATCCAGCAGGCGTTGGAAATGAACCGGCTGCGCGACGATCGCGACGCGGCGGAGGCGCGCTTTCGCGAGGTGGTGGAAGGCACCGAAGCCATCGTTTGGGAAGCCGACGTGGCGACGCGCAGCGTGACCTTCGTGAGCGAAGGGGCGGAAAAAAACCTGGGCTACACGAAGGACCAGTGGCTTCGGAGTCCGGATTTCCGGGCCGACCACATTCATCTTGCGGATCGCGAGGAAGCTCTCGCCTGCGAGCGGGAGGTGATCGAAAAAGGCAAGACCCGCTCGGTGGAGTACCGCATGAGAAAGGCGGACGGTCGGGATCGCTGGTTCCGGGTTTCCATGCACCCGGCCCGCGTGGTCGAAGGTAAGGTGGAACGGCTACGCGGCGTCATGGTGGATATCAGCGTCACCAAGCGGGCCGAGCGCGAGCTGAGCGAGTCGCAGGCTTTGGCCAATGCCATCGTCGATAGTACCTCCGATTTGATCTGGTCCGTCGATCCCGAGGATTTCACCCTGCTGAGATTCAATCGCAGCCTCCGCAGCTATTTCTTTCACCGGCGCCGAATGAGCATCAAAATTGGCATGACTCCGGAAGACCTTTCCTTTAGTCAGGATTATGCCGACCAATGGCACAAACTCTATCGGCGCGCGCTCTCCGAAGGTTCGTTTACGACGGATTACGTTGCCCAATCGGGCGCCCTGACCTTGCAATTGACTCTCAACCTTCTCAAGCGCGACGGCAAAGTTTTCGGAATCTCGGTATTCGGAAAAGACATCACCGAGAACAAGCGCGCGGAGGAACAACTGAGGCGCAGCCAGGAGGAACTCCAAAGTGTGCTGGTCTCCATTCCCGATTACCTCTGGAGCGCGGATATCGACGGTCAGGGCCATGTGACCTATCGCTACTACTCGCCAGTGGTGGAAAAATTCACCGGCCGCCCGCCCGAATTCTTCCTGCCAGGTCCGGAACGGTGGCTCAGCACGCTTCATCCCGACGACCTCCCGCGGCTTCAATTAGCCGTCGAGTCAATCACAACAGGCCAGACGCCTCATCTGACCGAAGAATACCGGATCATTCACGCGGACGGATCCGTCCGCTGGGTCCGCGACAGCGTGCAGGTGCGGCGGGTCAACGGAAACTTCCGCCTTGACGGAGTGGTCAGCGACGTCACCGACCGCCGCCAGGCAGAGGAAGCGCTGCGCGAAAGCGAGGAGCGCTACCGGCGGCTCTTTGAAGTGGAGTCCGATGCCATCCTCGTCTTCGACTTTGCCAAATGGCGGTTTCTTGACGTGAACGCTGCGGCATCGGAACTGTATGGATACACTCACGACGAGTTTCTTGGCCTGGCCACTGACGATATTTCGGCCGAGCCCGAAAGGACTCGCGCCGCCATCAGCCAGGAATCGACGCACGTTCATTTGAGCTGGAATCGCAAGAAGGATGGCACTGTATTCCCGGTGGAGATTACCCGCAACTACTTCTTCAACCAGGGACGCAAGATCCATGTGGCGGCGATTCGTGACATCACCGAGCGGCAACGGGCGGAAGAGGTCCTCCGGCTGACGCAATTCTCCGTGGAGCATGCCTCGGACGCGATCACCTGGGCGGACTCAGAAGGCCGGGTTGTCTTCGCCAATGAGGCTGCCTGCCGATCGTTGGGGCGCTCTCGCGAGGAACTGCTTTCCTTGACGATCTCGGATATCGATCGCAATCTCCCGCCAGAAGCATGGAGGGCGCGATGGGAAGAACTCAAAGCGCGGGGATCGAGAACCTTTCAAACGGAGCACGAATACAAATCGGGAGCGGTTTTTCCCGTCGAGGTAACGGCGAATTACGTGGAGTTCGGCGGGAAAGAATACTGCTTCGCCTTTGTGCGCGACATCACAGAGCGCAAATGGGCAGAGGAGCAGCTCCGGAAACTTTCCCGCGCGGTCGAACAAAGTCCGGCGACGGTGGTCATCACCGATGTCCAGGGTAATATGGAGTATGTCAATCCTAAATTCACTCAACTCACTGGGTATACCTCGGAAGAGGCCCTCGGGAAAAACCCGCGCATTCTGAAGTCGGGAATGGTGCCTGACGCGACCTACCGCGATCTCTGGCAGACGGTGCTGTGCGGGGGAGAATGGCGTGGAGAGTTTGCTAACAAAAAAAAGAGCGGCGAGGTTTATTGGGAATCCGCTTCCATTGTCCCCATAAAAGGCTCCAGAGGTGCCATCACCCATTTTCTCGCGGTCAAGGAAGACATTACTGAACGCAAGCGGGGCGAAATGGCTCTCCGCGAAGCCGAGACGATGCTTCGATTCTTCGTCCAGCACGCGCCTGCCGCCATTGCCATGCTCGACCGGGAGATGCGCTATCTGGTGGTCAGCCAGCGCTGGATGACGGACTTTCGCCTGGGCGACCGGGATATTCAAGGCCTCAGCCACTACGAAGTGTTTCCGGAAATACCCGAGCGTTGGAAGGAGATTCACCGGCGATGCCTGGCCGGTGAAGTGGAGACTTGCCAGGAGGACCCCTTCACACGCCATGACGGACTTGTCGATTGGCTCCGATGGGAGATCCGCCCCTGGCGGAGAATCGACGACAGCATCGGGGGAATCATCATCTTCAGTGAACACATCACCGAACGCAAGCAAGCGGAAGCAGAGCGTCAAAAATCCCTCGAACAGTTAAGGGCGCTCGCCGGTCAACTACAAAGCACCCGCGAAGAGGAACGCAAAAGGGTGGCACGCGAAATTCACGACCAACTGGGCCAAACCTTGACCGCCATTAAGATGGATTTCAGCTCGTGGCTACGTGAGTTGCCGCCCGGCGCGAACGAAGACACGAAGCGAACAGCCTCGATTTTGGAGCTGGTGGATGAGTCGATTCAAACTGTGCGGCGAATCTCGACCGAACTACGTCCGGGAATCCTCGACGACTTGGGTCTGGTGGCGGCGATAGAGTGGGCGGGGGAAGACTTCGAGTCTCGAACCGGAACGACGTGCCGGCTGGATTTGCCCCGGGACGACATTGCGGTCAATCCGGAGCAGGCCACGGCGATATTCCGTATCTTCCAGGAAACCCTGACCAATGTCGCCCGACACGCTAATGCCAGCGCCGTCGACGTACGGCTTGCCAACGTCAACGAAAATCTAACGCTGGAAGTTCACGATAATGGTAGAGGAATCCCCAAGGAGAAACACTCGAGCGGCGGATCCTTTGGGATTCTGGGAATGCGAGAGCGGGCGCTGCTTTTGGGAGGCGAGGTAACCATCACCGGCCCCCCCGGAAGTGGTACGACGGTGAGAGTCCGGATCCCGATCGTTCCGTCAGATTTGGCGGGAATTGCTCGCCAGGGTCTGTTGTTCTCACCAAACGGTAGGGAGGGCAGGGAATCCGAATAGTAGGCAAGAAACCGGAGATGGGCGGCCCTCTTGCCGCCATTATCTATTGCCTGGCATGGTGGAGAACGAAGAAACGCGCGATAGAGGGCGCCTCGCAAAAACCGTCGCGCGCGGCCCGGCCAGGAAGGAGTAACTCAAGTGATTAGGGTTCTCATTGCTGATGACCACGCCATACTACGCCGGGGGCTTATCGAGATCTTGAGGAGCGCGTTCGAGGACGCTGTCTGCGGCGAGGCCGAGAATGCGGAGCAGGTGCTGGCCCAAATTGAGATTCACGGCTGGGATCTGGTAATACTGGACGTCACCATGCCAGGGCGCAGCGGGATCGACGTTCTCGCGGACCTTAAACGCCTGCATCCGAAGCTTCCCGTGCTCGTCCTAAGCATGCATCCGGAAGATCAATACGCCAAGCGCGTACTGAGAGCCGGAGCTGCTGGTTACATGAACAAAGATAGCGCCCCGGGAGAATTGATCAGAGGAATTCGAAAGATTCTGGCGGGGGGCCGGTATGTAAGCCCGGCTTTGGCGGAAGTGCTCGCCCTGGACCTTGCCCGGCCAGCGCAGCAGCCTCTGCACGAAAGCCTTTCGGCACGTGAACTCGAAGTTTTGCTCTTGATCGGCACAGGAAAAACAAATTCCCAGATCGCCGAAGTCTTGCATGTGAGCGCGACCACCGTGAGTACCTATCGGGCACGAATTCTGGAAAAGATGGAAATGACCACCAGTGCCGAACTGATGAACTATGTGGTTCGCCATCAATTGGTGGATTGAATCAAAGGGCCGGCTGCCCGCACGAGAACGTAGGGGTTGCGGCTATGCCTCGTGGCGCCGCCCAGGCCTTTGCGCCGGGCAAGCGGTGTAGTTCGTAGCTCATCCTCATGAAGCTTCTTCTCGGCGAATAAACCAGTCGTGTAGTATAAATGACGACAATTAACTCCTGAAGAATTCTACACCACTAACCTATTTCCATCGATTGTTCCCACCCCCAGGGGGCGGCAAGATGGCCATCGAGAGACGATGAGAGTTCTAATTGCTGATGATTCGGAAGTTCTGGTTGAACGGCTGACGTCAAGGCTGGCCGAAGTGCCCGGCATCGACGTTGTCGGCCACGCCATCAACGTCGCCGACGCGGCGAGGAAAATCCGCAAAGTACGCCCTGATATCGTCATCCTGGATATCTGCATGCCCGGAGGAAGTGGCATCGACGTGCTCGAGGGTTTAAATGAGGACAAACTGAATCCGATGGTCATCGTGCTCAGCAATTGCCATCACCGGCAGTATCGCAAGAAATGCCTGAAGATTGGTGCCCGGTTCTATTTCGACAAGTCCGCCGAATTCCACAAGGTTGCGGAGGTGCTGCAAGGCCTATTAGAGGCGGCAGCGATTTGAGCCCAGCGAGCTTCCGGCGACTTGCACCTTAAACTCTCAGAGAAAGAGTTGAGTAAAACCACATGATGCAAACCACAGAACAATATGTTGAAGTTTTCAATGTGAGCCTGGCGTTGAACAGCGTGGGCGGCGACCAGGAGTTTCTGACCGAGCTTGTTGGCCTCACGCAAGCCGCATGGCCCACGCTAGTGGCTGAACTCCGCAATGGCATCGCGCAGAAGAACCTTCATGCCGTGGAAACGACCGCGCGGCTGGCCAAAGCCGCCGCACGAAACGTCTCGGCAAAGAGGGCTTTTGAGTCTGCCTTGGAGCTCGAGGCGAGAGCGTGTAAGGGCGATCTGCCGGCCGCTCAAGACGCCGCGACGACCCTGGAACACGAGGTGGAAATACTCCAGTCTTTCCTCGCGACGCTCGCAGATCCCGATCGCCCTCAATAGCGCTTATCTCCACTCCGGCGCCCGCAAGGATCGGTTCACCCGCAGGCCTCACCGGACCAATGCGACTCGGGAGGGAAGTGAGGTGCGTGCTTAGTGGTCCGCGTTGATGACGTGGACTCTCGCTTGCCCATGAATACCAGTGGCCGGTAGTGTCAGGTTGTCGCAAGAACCGGTTTTGCAATCTCCTCCGGGCGCAGGTGTGATCGCGGCGTGCGCACACTCAGGTTCTGGTGGTCTTCGATGAATAGAATTGACCTATTTTGTTTCTATAAACTCGGGGAGCTCCTGCAATGCGCCGCGGAGACAAACCTGGCAAACCCAGGAATCAAGAGGCTTTTGACTGTCGTGCGCGCGAAGGCGTGTCTGACCGACTTCTTGCGGTCTGCTGAATCTGGATTGAGACGATCCAAGGGAAGTGCCGAGAACGTTCTAAAGAAATTGAACAAGCTGGAGGCAGCGTTGCGTGAGGAGGGGATCGTCGAGGACCACGAGATCCATGGATTATGCGAGGCCGTGGACGACTTTGGCACAGCATTAGAATCGGAGAGACGAGGCGACTTGCGAGTATTCGCCGTAATGCCGAAGGGTCTCTACGATACAGCAAAGCTCGCGGATCACGCCGAAGACATCATCGAAGAGAAAACGCTCTCTGCCCTTCCAGAAGTAATTCGAAATGACGTTAACCTCGCCGGGCGCTGTCTTGCCTTCGAATTGTGGACGGCTATGGGGTTCCACGCAATGCGAGCAGTCGAGGCGATATGCAGAGAATACTATCAGGTAGCGACGGGAAAGCCTGCGCTTGATACCGTTTCACTCGGAGAAATCATTGCGGAACTGGAAAAACGGTTGCGACAGGAGGAGGGCGCTAACGTTAGCGATAGTCCCCTCGGTCTGATAATTTACACCCTCCTCCGTCTCAACAAGGTCTATGGCATTCCCGTCATGCATCCCAGGATGACTCTGACTCCGGAAACCGCAAAACAGGTTTTTGAGTTGGCGACGGATGTCATCACGATGATTTGCGATGACTTGTCGTCTCGTTCGGAGAGTAGCGATATTCATGGTATAGCAACGGCCGACTCTTACATGATTGGACCATGAAAGCTTAAAAGGAAAACTCGGCGGCCGCAGGCCTCGGAACTCCGTCACTCTCTGGTGGTAGGCCTTCATTAAGCTCCGCTCTTGCAATCTGAGCTACTCCCGAATTCTGAAGTTGCACGACCAACGAGTACTCCCCCCAGAGATGTCTGAACCCGTGGCTTGCCCCATGCGCAAAATTATGTCGTCCATCCCCCAGGGACCCGCCATCCATCAAACCAGCGGTTAGCCGCTTTCACCTATCGTGTCCCAGCCGCCACAACGTCTGCCCAGGGACACATTCCTTCCCTCCCATCTAGCGTGTAACCAACATAGAATCACGCACATGACACTAGGCCGGCGACGTGCTCTCTCTTGCGGCGTTGGACGTAAGCACTACTTATGGAGGGCAAGCAGATGCGCGGCGTTACGAAGTGGCAATCGATAGTAGCGGGTCGACTGGGAAGCCGGGTCGGCCTTTTCCTGGGAGCTCTCACGGTTATCTGGTCGGCGCAGCTTTTGGGATCTGACCTGAGTGTGGTGGGTCCTGGTCGTGATGATAACGAAGACGCTCCCCGCCACGTGCTGGTGATCAGCATCCCTGACCGGAAGCTCGCACTAGTGGAAGATGGCCGCGTCCTGAAGGTCTATTCGGTGGCCGTGGGAGCTGCCGTGAGCCCCAGCCCAACTGGCACCCTGAGGATCATCAACAAGGTCGTCGGCCCCACCTATTACCATCAGGGCAAAGTCATCGCGCCGGGAAAATCCAATCCCCTCGGAGACCGCTGGATGGGCCTGAGCCAAAAGGGCTACGGCATCCATGGCACGAACGCCCCCAGTTCCATCGGTAAAGCGGCCTCGCACGGATGTATTCGGATGGGCAAGCACGATGTGGAAGAGCTCTTCAACCTGGCGCGAGTCGGCGACGCAGTGGAGATTCACAACGAGCGCGACACAACGGTTGCGGGCATGTTTGGCGAAGGCGCCGTGAAAGCCATCGCCTCGGTGCAGCCATCCACGCCAGCGCCGAGAGGAATTGCACCGGTCGTGATGACTGCAATGGCAGAGGAAGCGGCCGGCGGGGAGTAGGCAGAAAACAGAGGGCTGAAGGATGAAGGCTGAAGGATGAAGGAGAGACCAGAAGGCACTGAGCAGTAGGCAGGGGCAGGATACAAAAAGGCAAGCGAATCGAGTGCACGTGTCCCGTATCCCGTACCCTGAGTCCTGTTTTCAAGCAATCGGCAATCGAAAACCGAAAATCCAAGGAGGAGAACATGTTGCTACTGAAATATCTCATGATCGTCGCGGGTATCGGCGGATACCTCATCGCCGCCGCGCTCGTGGTCTATGACCTTTACGTGGCGGAAAATCACCGGCGCCTGCTGGCTCGAGGCGTCGCAGGGCCAACTCCCAAACCCATTCGTTGGAAGGCGGCGAAAAAGGTCGCGATGATCGCGTGGCTGCCGTTGCTGATGGGTCTCGCCATCGTGGTTGTGCCCAGCGGCATGGCGGGCGTCCGCGTCAGCCAGATTTCCGGCACCCGGCCGGGAAGCCTGTATCCGGGCGTTCACCTGATCAAGCCGCTCATCGAGCGCGTGGTGCTGTTTGACATTCGTGATCACATCTTCTCAACGGAAGCGGCGGAAACCCCCAAGAAGGCGGAGATTCTGCGGGTCACGTCGCAAGAGGGGCTGATGATCGGGCTGGCCGTCAACGTTCGCTACCGGCTCGACGCTCGTCGGCTCGACTACATCCAGAACAACCTGCCGCAGCCGGTGGAAGAGGAAATCGTTCCGCCAGTGGTGGCCAGCGCCTTCCGCGAGATTGTGCCGAACTACACGGTGCGCGACGTTTTCGCCGCCAAGCGCGAGGAGATCCAAAAACGGACGGCCGACGAAATCGCCAAGCGCCTTGGCGCCGACGGAATCGTGTTGAAGGAAGTGATGGTGCGCGACATCAAGCTGCCTGACGAATACGCCAAGGGTCTCGAAGGGCTGCTGCTGAAGGAGCAGGAAAACGACCGCCTGGTGTTCGACACCCAGATCCAGGAAAAGCAGGTGCGCATTGCCGAACTCCAGGCGGAAGCCGAGAAGGCGCAGCAGGTGCAACACGCCGAGGGCGATGCACAGGTGCGGGTGCTTCAGGCTAAGGCGGAATCCGACGCCATGCAGTACACGCTGCCCCTCAAGGAGAAGCAGATTCAGCAAAGCCGCTTGGAAGCCGACGCGCGCAAGGAAACGATTGTGAAGACCGCCGAGGCCTCCGCGCAAGCCAAGGTGATCGACAGCAAGGCGGAACTCGAGCGCCGCAACATGATGTCCGACGCTGAGGCCAACCGCATTCGCGTGACCGCAGTAGCTGATGCAGATAGGTTAAAGAGTGAGGCGATAGTGCTCAAGCAGAATCCCCTGCTCATCAATAAGATCATCGCCGAGAAGCTTTCCGACAAGGTCCAGATCATGATGGTGCCCTCGGACGGAAAATTCTTCCTGACGAATGATCTGCTGCACGGCGCGCCGGTTCAGCCTGCCGAGCCCGATCCGCCTGCACAACGGGCGGATTCACGACAGCCCGCCGAGCAGTAGACAACAACGGTGTAGCGCGATGTGTTGTTCCGGTCCGCGGCGTTCGATGCGCTACGGGTACAAGCCGCAGAACTCAGCAGCAGGTTCGCGCTACACTCGCTCTTCCTTACCAACAACGCGCCTCAGCTTCACTTCTGCTTCTCCAGTAAAGAAATGATCTTGTCGGGGTCGTAAACGCAGCCCCCCCAAACGCCTCCACTGGCCTGAACCAACGCCGCCCAGAGGCGAGTATCTTCCGGAAGGGCAGGGTGCGGATGCAGATCCGGCCGTGGCTTCCGCTGCTCCAGAAGACGACTGCCTTCTTCGGCGCCGAATTGTTTCTCGGCGTCGCCCACCAGTTGGACTGATCCGGCAAGGCGTTTGCGGTCGATTACAATTTCGATTTGGTCACCCTCCAGGACCTTTCCGATGGCGCCGCCGGCGAGCGCCTCGGGCGAAATATGCCCGATGCATGCTCCGGTTGAAACGCCACTGAAGCGCGCGTCGGTCAGCACGGCGACATGTTTGCAGTGTGGGAGCTGTTTGAGCGCGGAAGTGATCTGGTAAATTTCCTGCATGCCCGCGCCGGCGGGACCGCCGCAGATCAGCACGATCACGTCGCCTTGCGCGACCTTGCCGTTCTTGATGGCTTGAATTGCCGCGGCTTCGGTGGTGAAAACTCGTGCCGGACCAACGTGGCGGTAGACGTCGTTTTCGTCGATCAGCGAGGGGTCGATGCTGGTGCTTTTGATGACGGAACCCTCCGGCGCCAGGTTGCCGACGGGAAAACAGATGGTCGAGCCGATTCCCCTCGACCGCGCCTGGTCTGGCGTCATGATCACATCGTCCGGATCGATTCCATCCTGCTCTTGTAGGCAGCGGCGTAACTCGCGCCTTCGAGGGCTCGCTTCCCACCAATCCAGGCAGGCCGCGAGCGATTCGCCGGAGACGGTCTTGACCCTGGTGTCGAGCAGGCCCGCCCGCCGCAGGTGCAACATCACTTCGGGTACGCCGCCGGCGAGAAAGACCTGGACGGTGGCAAAATTGCGCGGTCCATTCGGGAGGGCGTCCACCAGGCGCGGCACTTGGCGATTCACCTCCGACCAGTCGGCAGCAGTGGGCCGCTGCAATTTCGCCGCAAAGGCGATGGCGGGAATGTGCAGCAGAAGGTTGGTCGATCCGCCAAAAGCCGCGTGGACCACCATGGCGTTCCTGATGGCGGCCTGCGTCAGGATGTCAGACGTTCCGATTCCCAATTGATGGAGGCGCAAAATCGCTCGGGCCGACCGCCGGGCGGCGTCGAGCCAAATGGGCTGGCCCGAAGGCGCAAGCGCGCTGTGCAACAGAGCTAGCCCTAGCGCCTCTCCACTCACCTGGGCGCTCGCGGCGGTGCCGAGAAACTGGCATCCGCCGCCGGGAGTGGCGCAGGCGCGGCAGCCGACATCGGCGGCATATTCGAGGGAAATCTGGTTTTGGGCGAACCGCGCGCCGAGGGTTTGGACCTTTGCGGCATCTTCTCCGGATTCCGGCAGAAGAGTCACTCCACCGGGCACCAATATAGTTGGAGTTTTACCTGAAGAGGCAAGGGCCATCATCATGGCAGGAAGGCCTTTATCGCACGTGGCGATGCCGACGACGCCTTTGCCGGTGGGCAGCGATCGGATCAGGCGGCGCAGCACAATCGCGGCGTCGTTGCGATACGGCAGCGAGTCCAGCATGCCAGTGGTGCCTTGGGTGCGTCCGTCGCAGGGGTCGGTGCAGGCGCCGGCGTACGGAACCGCGCGCATCGCCTTCAATTCCCGGGCCGCTTCGGCGACCAGGAGGCCTACCTCCCAGTGTCCGGTGTGAAGACCCAGAGCGATGGCCTCGCCGTTTTCCGCGCGCAAGCCTCCGTGCGTGCTCAGAATCAGGAATCCGGGGTCGAGAAGCCGTGCCGGGTCCCATCCCATGCCCGCGCTTTGGGTCAACCCGAAGAGGTTTCCCGAAGGTTCGCGCAGCAACATCTCGGGCGTCAGCGGCAGCACCCCGGCCGGCCCCCGCGCGTGCGTTGCCACACGGTTGAGCCCCGGGTCGGGACTTTCGATGACAGATTCGAGTGAGATGGTTGAAATCGGAGAGCCTCCGTTTTTATTGCCGACTGTCGATTGAAGATTGCCGATTGCCAGCCTTGCATTGCCGATTGCCGATTTTCGATTGCCGATTGGAACCATCGAATCCGGCGAGTTGCCAGTCCAAAATTGAGGTTCAAAGTTTGCTAGTTGGCAATCAAAAATCGATTACCGCCAATCGGCAATCGACGATCGGCAATTCCCGAAACTCGCTGCAGAAACATGCCCAGGGTGGATGTAGCGCGGGCGTCCCGCCCGCTGGAGCGTGGGCATCCTGCCCGCGCTATTCGCGAGAGCGGGACGCTCTCGCCCCAGCGGGCGCGCTACGTCTCTTGCGCGCATGCTTCTCCAGCCAATAGCACCTTCATCCGGTCGAGCCCCTTGGACCCCATGGCCCACAAGCAGGCGGCGGCCAGGGCAGGGCACACGCCCGCGACAACGATTGCCGGTCCGAAATGTTTTTGCGGCCCGAGCAGGATTCCGGTAATGATCGGCGCGGTCGCTCCGCCCGCGACGGAGACGGTGTTCAGGTATCCAATGGTGCGCCCGACCATATTCTTCGGCGGCACGTGCTGCGAGAGCGCCCAGTAGTTCGAGTTGCCGATTCCCGTTGCGCACATCGCGAACGTGAGGACCGGGAGCGCCCAGGACCTGTCCGTCACCAGGATCAGCAAGATGGACGCCGTGCCGAGGTACCCCGACGCCGAGAACAGCAATCGCGCCGGGAAGACTCCGATTCGGGCCGCCAAGCGGTCGACCACCACGCCCGCCAGGATATTGACGACGGCCATGGTGAACAGCGCCATCGAAACCACTTTCCCCATTTCCAGAGTCGAGAATCCCCGGGAGAGGACTAGGTAACTCGGAACCCAGGTGAGGACGAAAAACCAGTAATAGGCGGCAAGAAAGGTGGTCACCGGCATGGCCCAGAAGGTTCGGGTGGCTAGGATCGTGCGCCACGCCCACCGCCGTGGCGCGGCCAGATCGTTAGCCACTCTCTCCGCGTGACGTTCAGCCCGTGTGCCGTCGGACGGGACCGCGAACAGCCAGCACGGCAGCCAAACGAGCGCCACCAATCCGGTAATCGCAAACATCATGCGCCATCCGTAGCGATCGATCAGAAAGGCGCCCACAATCGCCCCCAGCGCGGGGCCGGCGTTCTGGCCGGCAATATATATGGCGGTGGGCAGTCCCTGATCCTTGCCCGCGAAATTGTTGCGGATGAAAGCGATGCTGGCCAGCGGGCCAATCGACTCGGCGAGCCCCAGCAACATGCGCAGGCCGATGATGTCGCGAGTGCCGCGGCTGAGGGCGATGGAGGCGGAAGCGATCGACCAGAAGAAGAAGGCGCCGGTGTAAGCCCGGCGGATGCCAAAGTGGTCCACGATGGCGCCGGCGGGGATTTGAAACAGAGCATAAGTCCAGAAGAAGGCGGAGAGCACGACCCCCATCGTGGCGGGCGCGATGTGAAAATCCTGCATGATGGACGGAGCGGCAATGCTCAGATTGCCGCGATCGACATAGCTGATCACGATGCCGGCAAAAACCAGCGCTAGGATAATCCAACGGCGGCTCATCGCGGTAGTGTACCTGCAAAAGGGTTGTAACGGGGATTAGCATTTGCGTGGGGGCTGGCGGGGCCACCGGCCAACGACCTGCGGCTTGCGCCGCCGTAGCATGATGTTCTTCGCTTTCCTGTTCATTCCGGCTTCGCTCGTGTTTTTCTGACATCTTTTCTTTTCCTCCCTGCCGGAGCGGCGGCACGGCGGGACTGACTCCGGCCTCCGCATTGACGCTTCGGGGACTCCGCGGCGGCTTGTCTTACTCGCGGGGAGGCTCGACAATCCCGTGTTGTTCTCGCGATCCATCGGGCTCTCGGCGCTCCTACGAGGATTCTCATCCTCTGCTCCCCGCGACTCGCCTCGGCGCACAACTACCTTTGTTTTCATGAATATCGTGGCTATCCCGACCTAAGTCGCTTGTTTTCATGAATATCGTGGGAGTAGCCCAAACTGACATTTTTTCTACATGTGTTTTCAATAACATCGTGGGAGTAGCCTCATTTTTTAATTCCCTTTTTTCCCCTCCGCCCGCCTCGGCGAATCCAACGAAATTGTTCTTTATCATAGACATACACTTTTCTGTATTTCTTGGGTTCAACGCCTAAGTACCTTCTTTTTCTAAGATATCGTGGCCTACCCCGCGTTGTTGAGGCGCTCGAAGGGTTCCACCGCGCCAACGGCGTGGGAGGATCGCCCCGTCGCCGCCATGTCCTCACCCGGCACTTTGATGTTCTTGAGCGCCACGCCGTCACGGATGCGCGCCGCATCCGCCAGAACGTTTCGCCCATCTGCTCCGCCCGATGGCTCTGGAAACCCCGGCGGGGTCGCAAATCCTCCAGCTGAGATTCCATCATGTGCTGGTGCTCTCGCGCGTCCACTCCCATCCGCATGAGAACTTCGAACTGCCAGTCTCTTATCAAGCCCTTGCGGAAATGGGTCACGGTGGGGGTAACCTCGGCTCCCGCGGTCGATCCCGCCGGAGCGCTCGCGGCGTTCACTTCCTGCTCGTGCGCCTGGGATAATTGCGAAGTGCTTCCGGCAGGCACAAGTGCTCCTTAATACTCAACTACTATTAGAAACGCGAGAATTATACATGTATGTAATGACTTTAGTCAAGCACAATCTTTGACTAGACGTGTATACTCGGCCCGAACTTCGACCGTGCTCGAAAAAGCGTAAGGGCATCCTAGTGTTATTGCTTGTTGGATAGCTCGGCGAGCTTGGCCTGTAGGTGAGTGTCTGTGGGGTCGTGGCGCAGGAGTCTTTCATAGCACTCACGAGCACTGCTCCAATCGCGTTGCATTTCGTAGGTCGGAGCCAGGTTCCGCATCGTTCCGGCCCAGTAAGGGGCAAAATTGTTTTCTGTGCGCACTTGTAGTGCATTCTGGAAGGCGGCCACCGCTTGCTCCAGATAAGCTGACGCCGACGCCCCCTCGCTCCGTCCCGCCAGATCACGGAGCGCGATTCCCAGATTGTGCTGCGTCGTCGCCCAATCCTGCGGCAGTTGCTCGCGGGTCCTCACCTCCAGCGCGCTGCGATAGGCGGCCACCGCCTGCTCCAGAAGAGCTGACGCCAGCGCCCCCTCGCTCCGCCCCGCCAGCTCATCGAGCGCGCTGCCCAAATTGTTCTGTGTTAGCGCCCAATCCTGTGGCAGTTGCTTGCGGGTTCTCACCTCCAGCGCGCTGCGATGGGCGGCCACCGCCTGCTCCAGATAAGTTGACGCCAGCGCCCCCTCGCTCCGTCTCGCCAGCTCACGGAGCGCGCTGCCCAGATTGCTCTGCGTCGCCGCCCAATCCTGCGGCAGTTGCTCGCGGGTCCTCACCTCCAGCGCGCTGCGATAGGCGGCCACCGCCTGCTCCACGGAAGTTAACGCCAGCGCACCCTCGCTCCGACTCGCCAGAGTGGCGAGCGCGTTGCCCAGATTATTCTGCGTAGTCGCCCAATCCTGCGGCAGTTGCTCGCGGGTCCTCACCTCCAGCGCGCTGCGAT
>CAZCVY010000021.1:30796-49621 GCA_964501985.1 uncultured Acidobacteriota bacterium
CCAATCCTGCGGCAGTTGCTCGCGGGTCCTCACCTCCAGCGCGCTGCGATAGGCGACCACCGCCTGCCCCAGGTAAGCCGACGCCAGCGCCCCCTCGCTCCGTCCCACCAGATCACAGAGCGCGATGCCCAGATTGTTCTGCGTCGCCGCCCAATCCTGCGGCAGTTGCTCGCGGGTCCTCACCTCCAGCGCGCGGCGATAGGCGGCCACCGCCTGCTCCAGGTAAGCTGACGCCAGCGCCCCCTCGCTCCGTCCCGCCAGATCACGGAGCGCGAGGCCCAGATTGTTCTGGGTCAGCGCCCAACCCTGCGGCAGTTGCTCGCGGGTGTAAACCTGCAGCGCGCGGCGATAGGCGGCCACCGCCTGCTCCACGGAAGTTAACGCCAGCGCACCCTCGCTCCGACTCGCCAGAGTGGCGAGCGCGTTGCCCAGATTATTCTGCGTCGTCGCCCAATCCTGCGGCAGTTGCTCGCGGGTGTAAACCTGCAGCGCGCGGCGATAGGCGGCCACTGCCTGCCCCAGGTAAGCTGACGCTGGCGCCCCCTCGGTCCGTCTCGCCAGCTGAAGGAGCGCGTTGCCCAGATTGTTCTGCGTCGCCGCCCAATGCTGCGCTGAGGTTTCTCTTTTGTAGACTTCCAGGGCAAGAGAGTAGGCTAATGTTGCCGATTGGGCGTGACGGGGAATCGCCGCACCCGCGGAGCGCGAGCTTAATTCGCTTTCCGTATTGCCAATTCGAACCTGGAGGTCGGCCCACTGGGTAGCGTTGCGGTCCCGGGCTGTATAAGAAACTGCCCTACCATATGCGCTTGCTGCTTTTTCAAACTCAAACCCGTTGTAGGCAGCGTCGCCTGCCAGCCGATAGGCTCGAATCGCTCGATCAGTATTCTCCTGCTGTTGTTTCTGCAAATTCCGGAGATTGGCTTCGGCCTCCTCGGCATCGTCCAGGGCCCGCTCGTTCGCCTCCTGAAAGCTGTTGCGAGCGAAGGCGGCCAGCGCCAGGTCATATGAGCTGGCCTTGCGGGACTCCACCTCTGCAGCCCAGCGGTCAAGTTCAGCACGAACCTGATCGGGGCTGAAGCCGTACTGAACCGCCCAATCCCTTAGGTAGCGCCCCAGGTCGGGCTGGCTTTCCGAGCCCGGCTCAGCCGACAAACGATTCGACTCCTTCGCTGTACGCTCAACAAACGCACGCAGTTGGACATCGGAAAGAAACTTCAGCGAGCCCCGCGGTAATAGCTGAATCGTTTCGAGGGTCCGCTGGAGTTCGGCAGGGATTCTGAGTTTTCCTCCAGGGGGCTCAAAGATCGCATATCCCGGCGCCGTAACGGAAATCGTCACTTCGTCGCCCGCCCGGAGCCCCTCCGGAATAAATAGCCGAAACAGCCCGCCGTCTTTGCTGATATCGTGACTTCCGGATTCGTCGAGCGCGACTTTGACGTGGTCGAGGGGCCTCTGTGATGGGTCATCACCTCTTACGATTTTACCTAACAGTTCCCGTGGCGACTGCGCGTTCGCTGTACAAGTGAGGCAGGCTGCCAGAAAGAGGGCATAGGTGAAGCGCATCAATTGGCCCTCTTTAATGAGAAATTGACTCCCTTGTCCCCCAGCGTGGGGCTCAGATGCAATGTCTGATATCCGTGCTTTTGGGCCATCAGATCAACCCTGCGCTGGCCGTCGGCCACTACCTCCAGATCGAACCTTCCCTGGTCGTTGGTTGCCTCTTCGACATGGTATTCGGGCAATGTCACCGTAACCCCGCTGAGCGGATTTCCGGCCTCGTCCGAAACCGTGCCTCCCAATGGGTAGTGCAAGGTCTTTTTTTGAACTGCCAGCTCGATGCTGGGTGGTATCAACCGATGCCCGGCGCCTGCGTCGACCGACTCGTAGGTGTCTGATTCGACCCAGGCAGAGACCTCCTGTCCGCGAAAATTCGCGGGGATGGCCGGAAAATAAGCTTGGCCACTCTCCCCGATGGGTGCGCTCCTTGGCTCAGCGCCGAGTTTCAGCACTACCCGGCCTGAATTTCGCAGGACTATATCTTGTGGCCCGGCACGACCGTGTACATACACAGTGAACGGAAACGTGAAAGTTTTTGGCACGAATAAGTGCCCCCCGACGACCACCAGCGCGGCGCCGACGACTGCTCCGCCGAGTTTCAGAGTGCCGCCGAGAAGAGTGCCCTCGTAAGTCGCGGCCGACGGGAGGACTCCGAATAGAAACACGGCCGATGTCAAACCCATCAGTATCAGAACGAGGTAATAGACATGTTCTATCAGGCCGAGACCTGCGAGCTTGTCAGCGCCTGCGAACAAGACAATCAGAAGTGCGAAGCAGCACAGAAAAGCGATAAGGGAGATTGAAGCGTAGAGGGGGATTCGGCCTAGAGAGCGATTTCGGTGCGGGCTAGCCATGGTACATATTCCTGCAATTCCGCGGGCGTTTATTTCTAAATATAACCTGAGTCGTGACCTGCCGCAATCAATACTCTGTTCCGGGTCGCTGGAGGGTTTCCGCTTGGATCGCAGGCACCTCGTGCATAAGCCCCCGGGTTTGACCGATCCCGGATCTATCGCCGGCCGCTCACAAGTTGGAGCTGGTGAAGCGCAGCAAGGTCAAGTGTTGAGAAATCCGCAACTTTCTAAGTCACGGAGGTCGGCCGTATTGGGTCACTGGCCCGTTGACGTGACGCACGGAAGTTGCACGCACTGGCGCCCGCAGTGGCGTATAGCCTCGACCGGAAAACGACAGCCGGCGAGTGCAGCACCTCCCATCAACAATTATCCAAACTCCCCAGATACGGGGTTCGGGGAAGCGAAGGGATGTTCCGGGTGTATCATCGGCCACGCGGAGGATACCCCGGACGGCCGGTTCGGGTCGATGATGAACACCTGCCGGGCGATTCAGTTCGGACCAACCCAGCTCCGAAGAATCTGTAGAGTCGGTTGTAGAGTTTTTGCCGCGTCCCCGCCGATGAGGCCGTCGAGGGTGGGTCCCCTGAAGGGTGATAGTTTTGGCCCCCTTTTAAGCCGATGCTGACAGAATAGGGGCGTTTTACGCGCGGCGTCAGGGGTGGAGCGCTCCGGGAGGGTTGGTAAGGATTAACGATAAGGCAGGAGTGACAGGGGTGGAGCAACCTCCGGGTGGCCGGCCCCGCCCGGAACATCAACCGGGTTTGGGGTGCAGATGCTCCAGCTTCTGCCCGACAGAAAAAGGGCGCAGAGGAAAGGACTAAACGTCGTATAATCCCGTGCACGGCCCCACAGAGAAAAACATATGAGCGTCCAAGAAGAAATCGAGAGGTATATTACCAGCCAACCTGAACCGAAACACAGTGACCTCCAAGCGTTGCACCGGCTGACACTGCAAGTGTCTCCAGAATGCAGATTATGGTTCTTCGATGGCAAAAACAGTGAAAACCGGACCGTTTCTAACCCTACGATAGGGTATGGGTTTCACACCCTAAAGTATGCCGGCGGAAAAGCCGAGACTTCTTTCAAATTGGTGTAAGCGGAAACAAAACAGGAATCTCGGTCTATATCCTGGGTCTCAAAGATAAGAAGCACCTCGCCAAAACGTATGGAAAAAAACTCGGCAAGGCGAGCGTGACCGGATATTGCATTCGGTTCAAGGCTCTGAAGGACATCAACATCGATACGCTTGAGGCGGCAATACGATTTGGCCTTGCGGCTCAGAACGAAAAGGCAAGCTGATGAAATAGCTACCCTGTTAAAGGCCAGAGGTTAAACATCCACAGGGGCGCCAAAGTACGGCTATTCCTCAGCGAAGCCCGCGGATCAAAACCGGGTGAGGGTGAAATCAATCGTGAGGTTTAGCCGTTGATCCCTCGCGGGAAAAGAACTGGGCAAAATGCGCGCGGTCGCGAAACGCCTCGGTGCCGCCGGGGCGGGTGGTGGAAAAGGCGCCGGCGGCGTTGCCTTGTGCGAGGCACGCCGCTAAATCAGCGCCGTGGACGTAGGCGTGAAGGAAGCCGGAGTTAAAACTGTCCCCCGCGCCCACGGGATCGATGGCCTCAACCTGCCGTGCGGGGCATCGGACGGAACCCTGCGGACCGAAGGCCATGGCGCCTTCCGGCCCGAGCTTGACCGCGAGCACCGGCACGCACTGCCTTAGCTTGGAGACGGCTCCGTCCAGATCGTCAATGCCGGTAATCTTCTTCACTTCGCGGTCGTTGGGAAGGAACACATCGACGAATTTCAGGACGTCGAATAGATCGTCACCCCACTTGCCTTCAGGGTCGTCGTTGGTGTCGAGCGAGGTGGAAAGGCCGCGCTGCTTCATGAAACGGAACAATTCGGGGATGCGCCGGCGCAAGGCGCGATGCAGGAAGAAAGACGAGAGATGAAAGTGGCGGGAGTCCGCGAGATAATCCAGGTTCAGGTCCTCGAAGCACATCTCATTCATGGTGCCGGGATAAGTCAGGATATTGCGGCCACCGGTCCGGGGAAGGATCACCGTTAGCCCGGTGCTGACCGGGCCCGGGACCTTGCGCACCTGGGAGACGTCCACGCCCCCCGCTGCCAAACGCGCGATGGCGATTTCGCCGAGGGGATCGGTGCCGATGCGGGAAATGAATCCGACCTTGCTTCCAAACACGGCCAGGTTGTGCGCGAAGATGGCGGAAGAACTGCCGAGCGTAAGGGCTAGGCCGTCGGCCAGCAACTCGCGTTCAAGCTCGAGTTGCTGCGGCAATCCATAAAGGATCAAATCGAGGTTCAACTCGCCTACGACGGTGACATCAAATTGGGGCATGGGCGGGGCTCTCAGTCGTCGGCCAGAATGACCGCTCGCGACAAATTACGCGGGCAGTCAATGTCGAAACCTTTCTTGAGGCCGGTGTAGAAGCCCAACAGTTGGCAGCTTACCAGGTAGCCGACCTGCCGGACGCATTCGGGAGCGTCCAGGTTGAGTTCCACCAGCAAGTCGGCATTCTTCCGCGCCGTTTCATCCGCTTGATTTGCGATCACGAGTGTCGTTGCGCCGAGCGCCTTCATTTCTTCCAGCACCTTGCACTCTTCCACGTAGCCGGTTTCAGAGAGCAGGAAAGTGATCAGGGTCTCCGGACTCGCAATCGCTTTGGGTCCGTGCCGGAATTCCAGGGTATGGAAGACCTGAGCATAGGAGCACGACATCTCTTTGACTTTCAGTTGCCCCTCCGAGGCGATGCCAAACAGCGGGCCCTGGGCGAGGAATACATAGTCGGCGAAGGTGTGCCCCTCCACGAAGTCTTCAATTCGCGTATTGGCCGAATCCAGAACCTCCTGCACGCGAGCGGGAATTCGGCGCAGGCCTTCCGTGATGTCCGCGCGGTTCGCCACTTGCGCCGCCAGCGATTGCGCTCCCAACAGCATGGAGGAAAACGACCGCGTCATCACCACGCTCTTCTCGTCGGCGGGCAAAACGTAGAGCGTGTCGCTCGCCGTTTCATCCAGCGGCTGATGCTCGCCGCAACTGATGGCTAGGGTGCGAATGTCGCGCCGCGTCTCCAGGTATTCGGCTGCGCGCACAACTTCGGAAGAATTCCCCGACCGCGAAATCAGGATGGGCTGGTAGGAGTGGTGAGAATTCAAAACGAGGTCCGGGTAGAGAAGCAGTTCGGACGCGGGGATCGCGTGCGCGGGGTTCCCTGTGATCAGTTGCCAACTTGCCGCCGCAGCCAGCGAAATGTAATAGCTCGAGCCACAGCCGATAAACAAGCATTCGGCGCCGGGGCGCACCTTTGCGGCCAGATCCTTGGCCTTTCCGGATTTATCCAAGGCCTCGAAGCAGGCGTTCCAGCACCGGGGCTGGGAAAAGATTTCAGCGCGCGTACTTGCCCCACGCACTTTGGCGGCAACACTCATAAAGGGCATCTCCTTGTGTTCATCTCCGTAGACGTGGGAATCCTCTCGCGGGCGGGGAACAAGTTGGCGCCGCGGAGGGGGACGCGTTACGTCACCGTCATCCCACAGGGTACAGCAAAAATAGTCGTGGCAGAAACTTCGATGAGCACCATAAGTCCTGCCTCAAGATTAAACTTACATTTCCTTTTACAATATTTCGAATCGAGTGTCAAACAAAAGAATTCAAAAGGAAGGACCCGGCGAAGCAAGCGCGGAAGGGAGCAGTGTGCCAGCCGCGTAGCGGCGCAAGACCGTAGCCCACGGCGTAAGCCGTGAGTCAATTGAGCGCCACCTTGGCGAGCCCCAGAGGGGCGAAAGAAGTGAATAGCGTAACGCCGGGCGAACCCCCGAGGATGCTTGCGGCCAATGCACCCTTTCTTTCGCCCCTCCGGGGCTGGCCGTCATCCCTCGCGCTTGCCCCCACGGCTTACGCCGTGGGCTACCGTCTTTCGGCCCTCCGGGCCCCTCACACCACCGTGACCTTAATCCCCGCGTCGGCGAGTTCCTGAAGATCCGTCTTGGAAATCCTGTTGTCCGTGATCACGTGGTGAATCGACGAGGCGCCGGCGATTTGGGACAGGCTCCGGCGCCCGAATTTACTCGAGTCGCACACCAACACTGTCCGGCGGGAAATCTTGATCATCTCGCGATTCACCTTGGCTTCCAGCAGATTAGGCGTGGTAGGGCCATAGTGAACATCAAATCCATCGACGGCGAGAAAGAAAATATCGGCGCTCAGTCGGCCCAGGGTTTCTTCCGCGAGGGGTCCGACCAGCGAGAAGGAGTTCTCACGCAGGATTCCTCCGGTCAATATCACTTCTACGGATGTGCCCGCAAGCTCCGCGGCGATGTTGACCGCATTGGTGATGACCGTCAGCCGGCCGCGGCTTCGCAACGCGCGGGCAACCGCGGTCGTGGTGGTTCCGGAGTCCAGAATAACGCACTCGCCTTCATTGACCAAAGCCGCGGCCGCCTCGCCGATCCGCTGCTTCTCCTTGCGATGGTGTTTCTCTTTCTCCCGCAGGCTGGGGTCGAGCAGCGCGCCGGTCCGCACCGGCAGGGCGCCGCCATGGGAGCGTTGAAGCAAGCCTTCGCCGTGAAGATTCTCCAGGTCCTTGCGAATGGTCACTTGCGAAGTGTGGAGCCGCACCGCTAGCTCTTTGACCAAGCCACGACCTTCTTCGTTGATGATTTCCAGGATTTTCCGGCGTCGTTCTTCGTTTAGCATGGTGATCGATATTGTCCTGCGTTAGTCATTGGGATGCAATATTATCTTCGTAAATCTCTTAATCGCATTACCTTCGGTTGTCAACAAAAACCTCGGCGCCCGGCCGCGCCTCAGTTTGAACCCGTAGCGGCGAGTTCATCTCGCCAAATGGCGGCGTAAAGCCGCCTCTACGCCAAACTGTGGCACTGCCCCCGGCGCGCGGCCGGCGCGTCACTCCTCCTCGGCCCCCTCTTGCCATTTCTCGTAGGACTGCTGCATTTCGGGCTCCGGGTCGATCCCCAACGCATCTGCGATGCGATTGATGTAGTTGAAGTAGGAAACGACTTCGACAGCGTCGAGAATGTCGTTGTCGCTCAACCCATGCCGCCGCAAGGTTTCAAGGTGCCGAGGAGCCAAAGCCCCCGGGGCGCGCGTGACCATCTCCGCGAACTTGCACAACGCCTTCTGGCGCGGCGATAAGTTGGCGCGGTTGTAATCGTGTTTCACGTGTTCCGCCAGCTTCTCATCATTCGATTCGGCACGGAGATCCTCCCCGTGAGCTTCGATTCAATAGAAACAGCGGTTGGCCCAGGAGACCACTGTAGCCATCATCTCCCGATCCGCGCGTGACAGACCGGAGGGGCCAAACATTGTGGCGCGATACAACTGCATCGAGGCCCGCAAGGCCCCGGGATTCAGGCTCTGCACCTTCAGGATGTTGAAGACCTTGCCGGCGCGCCGGGTGGCCTCATCATATTCGCGTTTCAGGTCGCCCGTGGCATCTCCGGGCTCGATGACCTTAATCCACGGCATCGGGGTCTCTCCTGCCGGGTTGTCGCGGTCACGACTCGGTGAAATCGATCATGACCGGCTTTGAACGGAACCAGTTCGTCTTAAAGCCGAGGTAGATTATTCCAATGACAAACCAAACCCCACCGACGATTTTGGCGACGGGGCTCAGGTTGAGCCAAATCCAGCCGCAGAAGATAAAACCGAATAGCGGAAGAATGATGTCGCCTAGCCAATTAAGTTGCCGGCCGGTGGCGCGTTTGATGCCAAACTGCCAGAAGGTTGCAAAATTGACTCCCATGAAGGCAATAAACGCGCCGAAGTTCAGCAATTCCGCGGCGTTCTCGTAGCCGTGCCCGTTGAGAGACAAAAACACTCCGCCGGCGAACGCCAGGACGGCAATGATCCAGATATTGTAGTTGGGAGTGTTGCGCTTGGGGTCGAGGTGGCCGAAAATTCCGCGGGGCAGAACATTGTCGCGGCCCATTCCGAAAAGCAGGCGTGCCGCGCCTAACCCGCCAGTAAGCGCGCTGCCTACTGCCGCGAGAACCGTGACGGCGGTCATGCCGAGGAACAGCCAGCGTCCCCCCGCCCGCATGCAAACATCCATGAAGGCGCCAGTGATGTTTTCAAAGTGATAGCCCGGCCACACGCGCTGGCCCAGGTAGACCTCGAGTCCGCCAAAAATGCCGGTGAACAGGCAGACCAGTACGGTGGCCAGAAGCACATTGCGCTTGGGGTTTTGAACATCCTCGGCCAGCGTCGTGACGCCGTCAAAGCCGATGTAGGTCAGAGCGGCCAGTGGCACAGCGCCGCGGATGACCCGGAAGTCGAACGTCTTCGGATCGTAGAAAGGCAGCGTGGAAAAGATGCCATCCCAACTATCCAGGTGGAAAAGGTAGCGGACGGCAAGGAGGATAAAGGCCGCAATCACCACCGACATCAGCGCGAGGAGCAGTTTGTTAGCCAAAGCGCTGGCGCGAATGCCGAGCAAGTTCATAAAGGTGATGGCGCCAATAAACACCGCCATCAGGCCGGCGCTAGGAATCCAGTGAACCCAGCCGTGAATCGTTTCCGCCACCCAGACCGCGTTGATGAGGGGTTGTAACAGGTAATCGAGGAACATGGCCCAGCCCACCAGGAAACCCAGGTGGAGATTCAAGCCGCGACCCACGTAGGTGTATGCCGACCCGGCGGAGGGAAACAACGCCGCCATGCGTCCATAGCTAAATGCCGTGATCATCATGGCGAACATGGCAATCAGGATGGTGTCCACAATGTAGCCGTGCGAGCGCTCCTGCACGACGCCAAAGAGGGGAACGGGGGCGATGGGCTGAATCAGCACGATGCCGTAGAAAATCAGGTCCCAGAGGGTAAGCACGCGACGCAAGCGCGGCGGCGCCGCGGACCCGTTCGCCTGAACTTGTGGTGTTGCGTCGCCCATAAAGTTAGTGTGTCCTTTCCATCACCCTGACTGCCCGAACCAGCAAAAGTGGGTCAGTATCTCATGAGTGTCCTCAGCGGGTAAATGCGAAATTGTGTTTTCGGCAGTTCTCCCGCGAAATGAGCGGGAAATCCGCCCCGATTGGAACCGGGGACCCGCCCTGGCCCCTTTGCCTCGAATACGGGCGAGCAAAACCCCACGCAGCCCGCTTCGTGATGTATAATCCCCTGATCGGTACTTTCATTCACAACAATTGTGAGGTACGGGCGGCTGCCATGGAAAAAACCGACTTGCTTGTTTACAAGAACCTTCTCCTTTCGAAGCGGCAAGAACTTTCCAACGGGAAGAGCCGTGCGGATTCGAATCCCACCATCAGTGAGCGTCACGGGGACCCGGTCGATGTTGCCGCGAGTGAAACGGACGCTTTCACGCAAATACAGTTGCACCAGACGGACGGCAAGCTCTTGCGCGCCATCGAAGATGCGTTAACGCGGATTCAGCGCGAGAAATTCGGCGTCTGCGAAGAGTGTGGGGAGCCGATCAGCAAGGCGCGTTTGGAAGCCGTGCCCTGGACGCGCTGGTGCCGCGATTGCAAGGAACGCCAGGACTCGCAAAAGTAAGACACCGACCGTAAACGGTCCTTAAATTTCCGCGGGGAAAAACCCCAGTGCAACCGGAAGAGCGTGGGGCTTCGAAAAGGACCACTGCGGAGGACCGTGTCCCCCTCGGGATACTGGGGCAATAAACAGAGGAAAAAAAGAATGGCGACACGACAACCGGTGACGGCCCGGGGTTTGGCGAGCATCCTGCGCGGGCAGTTCCTTCTCCGCCACAGCGGATTGAATAAAGGCACCGCTTTCACCGACGACGAACGGCGCATCCTGGGTTTGCACGGCCTTCTGCCGCCTCACGTCGAGACCCTGGAAGAGCAGGTGTGCCGCGCCTACGAGGCTTACAAACGGAAGGACGACGACCTGGAGCGGCACATCTATCTGCGCGCGTTGCAGGATACCAACGAAGTCCTCTTTTACCGCCTCCTCCTCGACCACATCGAAGAAATGATGCCCATCGTCTACACGCCGGTGGTGGCGCTCGCGTGCCAGCAATTCAGCCACATCTACCGGAGGCCCCGCGGCCTGTTTATTTCATACCCGCTGCGCGACTCGATCCCGGCGCTTTTGCGCCATCGTCCCGATCTGCTGGTCGACGTCGTGGTGGTAACCGACGGCGAGCGCATCCTCGGCATCGGCGACCAAGGTGCAGGCGGACTCGGCATCCCCATTGGCAAGCTATCCCTCTACTCCCTCATTGGCGGGATTCGGCCGGAACGGACGTTGCCGATCGTTCTGGATGTGGGAACCAACAATCCCGAGCGGCTCAATGATCCGGAGTACCTCGGCTGGCGCCACGAGCGGATTAGCGGCCAGGCTTACTATGACTTTATCGATCAGTTCGTTCAGGCGGTAAAGCAGGAACTACCCGGGACTTGCCTGCAATGGGAAGACTTCGCCACACCGCATGCACGGCCGCTTCTTCTGCGCTACGGCAATGAACTGCTCACCTTCAATGACGATATTCAGGGAACGGCGGCGGTCACGCTGGGAGCCATTCTCGGCGCCGCGGAAGTGACGGGGAAGAGTCTGAAGGAACAGCAGATCGTCATGCTGGGAGCAGGCTCTGCCAGCATTGGAGTGGCCGATGGACTGCTCGAGGCCATGAAGGATGAAGGGCTCTCCGCGCAGGAGGGTGCCGCCCACTTTTGGGTCGTCGACAAAGGCGGACTGCTTGATTCCGACCGGAAGGACCTTACCCCCGAGCAGGCCGTGTACGCGCAGCCGAGCGGCCGGGTGTCGGGATGGCCGCGAACGTTCAATGGCAAGATCGGGCTTGCGGATGTGGTCGGAAAGATTGACGCAACAATCCTGATCGGTCTATCGACCGTCGGGGGAGCTTTCTCGGCGGCGATTGTTCGCGAAATGGCGCGCAAAGTCCAACGGCCGATTATCTTCCCACTTTCCAACCCCACCGACAGATCGGAGGCGAAACCGGAGGAGTTAATTCAGTGGACCGAGGGACGCGCGCTGATCGCGACGGGTTCGCCTTTTGCCCCCGTCCACTTTGACGGACGAACCATCCCGATTGCACAGTGCAACAACGTTTTCATTTTTCCCGCAGTCGGACTGGGCGTGGTCGCCTCCGGCGCAACGCGAGTGACCGACGCGATGATGCTGGCTGCGGCTCGCGCCCTGGCCGCGAATTCGCCCGCTCTCAATGACCCATCCGCATCTTTATTGCCTCCACTGACCGATCTCAGGAGGGTGGCTGTGGAAATCGCGATTGCCGTAGGGCTGGAGGCGCAGAAGAGCGGTCATGCGCCGAAGGCGCCAGAGGACGAACTTCGCGAGCAGGTCATTGCGACGCAATGGACCCCTGCCTATCCAGCCTTCGGGGCGTGACCACCGACAATGCGCGGTTCGGCCCTGCCAGGCGCCTTGCGGCGGGCTTGGTTTTGTGGAGAGTCCATTGATTGAAGCAGCCAAGAGCCTTTTCTTAATTCTCAGCGCTTTGTTTCCCATCGTCGACCCGCTGGGAGGAAGCCCCATCTACCTCGCGATGACGAGGGAGTACTCGCAAGCAACGAGGAAAGCACTCTCATGGCGGATCGCCACGAACAGTTTTTTCTTGCTAGTCGGGTCATACTTTATCGGAACACACATCCTCTCTTTTTTTGGGATATCACTGCCCGTCGTCCAGGTGGGAGGAGGATTGATCGTCATCTCAACCGGGTGGGCGCTCCTGAAGCAGGGCACTCCCGGCAGCCAAAAAAACGTGAAGCGCACGATCGAACCTGAGGATCCCTTTCACAAAGCCTTCTATCCGCTGACGCTGCCGCTGACAGTAGGGCCGGGGTCAATCTCAGTGGCCATTACTCTGGGCGCGAATTCTCCCCATCACCAGGGGTTCAATGTCTTGGGCATTTTGGTGGCGATCGTTGGCTGTGTGCTTCTCGCCTTGAGCATTTATCTCTGCTATGGATTCGCCGATCGCCTGGGACAGATGCTGGGCGCGACGGGCATGACCGTCATCATGCAGCTTACCTCGTTTCTACTCGTGTGCATCGGTGTACAGATCCTCTGGAACGGCACGAGCGCGCTCTTAACCTCGCTGCAATGGCCCGTGCGCTGAAGCCGCGAGTTGTCGGAGGGCCTTGAGTTAGCCTCCTTGCCAACCGCACCGGTGTACAGACACACCGGCGTACAGACCTTGCCAAACAATTTGATCATTGTGCTATAATCCCCGCGAATACACCCCGATGCCAGTCGGGGAGGCTTGGATTCCTTGCGAGGGGACGCTCCGGATCTCGTGTGGGAGTGTGCCCTTTGACCAACCCGAAAATGACCCCCGCAAAGCCGCGCCGTTGGGAGCGTCGCGCATCGACGATGCCGATCAGCCTGGTATTAAAAAACGGCAACCTCAAGGCGGACGATTCCGCGACCACCCTTGACATTTCTCTGCGGGGAGCGAAGGTTCGGACCAAGCTCACGCTGCGTCCGGGAGATTTGGTGGGAGTCGTTCCGCAAGGTGAATTTCCGGAGGCCATCCGCACTCGCGTGATTTGGGTGCGGGAGTATGAGTCCAACGATTGGACCCTTGCGGGCCTCGAGTTCTTAAGTTCACTACAAAGGTAGGAATATAGCTCACGGCGCTCCCCTCCCTTCGGCAGATTGCGGCCTTTCGAGAGGCAGCGGTTTTAGGGGCGAGATTTCCAGCAGTACGGGAATAACCTTGCCGCTGCTGACGATTTCACTGTGTTCGTATTGCGAGCGGAGGTAGAGCAACCGCGCATGGGTCTCCCTAGGGACGAAGCTGGAGGACCTTGCCGGGACATATCGTCGCCGCGCCGTACCGTATATGCGGCGAGCAAATCGATTGGATTGCCGCCAGGTGTCGATCGAGACCAGCACCATGGTGTGCGGCTTCGTACGTGGTTGTGGACGCAGCCAGGAACGAAACTCCGACTGTCCCGAATACAACCCGTCCAGAAGGATGACATGCTGGACGCGCGGTTCAAAAAGCCAAAAGAGGACGGTTCGATAGGCCCCACTGTGCCCCACCACAACTAAAGGCCCTCTCGGCAGCGGAAACGCAACGCTGTCTTGCACCGTGCGTAGCAAATCCGCCAACGACTTCCAGGAAACATCTTCGCTGCTCGACCGCGGCGCTTCGACGGCGATGAAAACTGCATTCCGGCCGCTGTCGCTAAACTGCGTCGCCAGGTGGCCGTCCGACCAGCCTTGATCGACAGAGGTGAAATAACCGTGGACATAAACCACGATGCCGGCCGTCCGCGGCTCGTAATTCACTGGGCGCCAGAGGTGGATCGGGCCATGGTCCGTCTCGATGCGCAGGTGCTGTCCGCCAGCCTCAGTGGTAGCGTCTTCCGCCTCCTGCTGTTCCGGAGTTTGGACGGAGGAGACGAGGCGGGTCCCTGCGCTTACGAACACCAAACCCGCGAAAAAAAGAATGAGGCTGCGTTCCTTCATGGTGTGGCAACGGAGGGGCGTCGAGTGACCAGCAGATGGTAGGAGCTTTTCGAATCGAGGTACCCGTAGCGAAAGCCCAGATCGCGCCGCGGCTGGCTGGCCCATAAGTCCTTGAACTGATCGTTATACTCATCCTTGGGGCAATCGTCGAAGCACATGGCCCCTTGGAAGCTCCCATAGGTTTCCTGGATAAAGCCTGCCTTGCGCGCGAATTCCGGGGGAATTCCGGTGCCGTCAGAAATCATAAAGTCCATGTTCGCGAGCAAGTAGTTGCGGATAAGGGAAAATCGAGGATTCCACAAACAGTAGCTCGCAGCTTTGGTCATGGCGGCGATGTGCCCCTGACTTTGAAGGTAGCGCAAGATGCCTGGGTTTCTCTTCAGGGAACCATCCCGCAAGTTCGCGCCGATGTGGCGGTGGATGCGCAGAGGCCCCGGGGCGTTGGCGGGACGAAAGACCAACTCCGAGTTGGCAAAGGCCTCCGAGAAATCCGGGGAGGTCCATTCGCCGTGCCGCGCCCGCGCCGTGCGGCTTTCCATCGCGTTCACCTCGGCCGCTGAGTAGTAGTGCAGGGAGCCATCCGCTTCCACGTGGAAATAGCGTAAGGAAACCGGCTCGTATCCATGCACCGCCAGCGCCACGAGAAAATAAGAGAGTTGTCCCGGGATGTCGCCCTGCTGAGTGCCCATCAGGGTCTCGCTGGTGCTATCGTTGGCGGCGAGCAGCCTGCCAACATTGTGATCGACAAGATCTAGGCTTTCATCAAGTTGCTTGTTATCGATGTGGGTGATCCGCCTTGGGTCTCCGGAGAGCTCCAGAGAGAGCGTAGTAATCTGACGGGCCTCGGGGTAAGTGGTCAAGGCGGCCAACAGATCGCCTCCGCCGAAGGGGTAGACCACAGTTTCTGGCAAACCCCGTGGTCTCAAGCCTGCCAGGAAAGGCGTGGCCCGTGCCATATACACCCGCCGATATCGGGCCATTCGTGCTTTGAGTGATTGGCAATGCTGAGTAATGATTTGAGGGTCGAGATTGGCCGGCAGGGGGGCGTCCCCGCTACACGCAACCACGCGGTAGAGGAGCTTGGCCTCGGCGGCAAAGTCCTCTCCCTGAGCACTTACGGTTTGCGCCGCGGGAGCGCACGAGGTAGATAGGACGATCGAAAGGGCCGCCAGCAAAAAACTGAGGCCCGGAGCCGACGCTGACTGTTTGCGAAATCCCAAAAATGTTCCTTCCTTGCTGCTGTACGCCCAAACCGGGAGCAGGGTTCAATCGACGTCAAAGAAGCCGGACCCCACACGATTCCCGTTTACTGTCAATTCTACCCGGTATTCGCCGCGCTTCCACATCCCGGCGCGCTGGAATCCACGGCCGGAATTGAAGACCGGTTTGTTCCAGGTGGGATCGACGTGAGCCGGCACAGTCTGATTGGCAAACACTTGACCCGTTGGAGAATACCAAGTGGCGTAGATCGTAAAGTTGATCCGCGATCCCGGCGGAGGGCACGTGAGATCGAGTTCCCAACTGATATAACGGCTGGTGAGGTGATCGAACTGCGCTTGGTACGTACGCTGACCAATCGGGGGCGGCGTAAAGCCAGATTCAAAAAACCTAATTGCTTTGAAGCTTGCACCCGGCACGGGAAAACCCGGGAGGTTCCCCACGACAGGTTGAACAGTGGGGCGGAGTGTCGGCGTGGGAGCGGGCGCGCTCACGCCTACTGAAACGGTTGCCGTCTTCGTCCCGCCCAGCCCAGTGGCGGTGAGGGTGTAGGACGTCGACTCGCGGGGAGACACACTCGTCGTCCCGGTTAGCCCCACTTTCCCGACGTCCGGCTCGATGTCAACAGCGGTTGCCCCGAGGGAAGTCCACCTTAAGGTCACCGACTGCCCGGCTTCGATCGAAGTCCGGTCGGCATCGAGCGTTACGGTCGGCGCGATGTTTTGCTTCTCCAAGGTCACGAATGCCGTGACCGTTTCGCCTGCCGTAACCGCGACAGAGTTCTCCCAGACCCTATAACCCTCCAGACTGACGCGGACAAGAGAGGAGCCACGAGGCAAACCCGATAAGCGCAGGTCACCGGCAGAATTGGTTATGCCTTTGAGTTCGTCATTAACATAAACCTGAGCCCCGCCCGGTTGTGACTGGATTTTGAGCGTCCCCGTGGCCGGCGCGGTCGGCCTTGTCTCCTCGGGCTTGGAGGCCTTCTTCAAAGCATCGATCAAATCGTCCGTGGCTCCGGCTCGGCGATACTGGGTCTCCAATTCAGCGGACATGCGGAAGCTAATGCCGTTTTCCTCCACCACAGCGGCAATATCCGAGCTTTTCACGCTCTCTTGCAGTAATTCCATGACCTCCTGGGAAGAGAGAGGTTTGCCTTTTTGCGCCGGCATCGGTCCGGCCACGGCGATGGCCGCCAGCAATAGAGACGCCCACCATGCTCCCGACAGACTTTTCCTCCGAACAGGACTGCCCATCAAGCTCTGGGGGCTGCGGGACATGATTCTTCTGCTGGGTTCTGATGTGCGGCTTTTCATTACGGTTGTCGTATTTCCGCCGGGCGCGGAGTCTTTGCCACCAGCGGCACGGACTGAGGCTTACTTAACCTGGAACGTTCCGCTTGCGATTTGCGTGGTCTGGTAGTACAGGTCAACCCGATACGTGCCCTCTGCCCAATGGTTGGTATCGGCCCAGCCATAACCCGTGTTGTGGTAGGAGCCTTTCCAAGTTGGAAGCACGTAAGCGGATATCGTTTGTTGGGTCAATTTCGATCCGTCGGGGCGGTACCAAACAGCGTCAACCTTAAAATCGATCCGTTGTTCCGCCGCTGGAAACGTCAGATCGAGTTCCCAGTAGATCGTCCTGGTTAAAATGCGAAAGAAAGTGTCACGATAGACGCGGGCTGATTTTTCCGGGCTAGAGTTAAAGGGGCCCTCATAGAATCGCACGCCCGATACTTTTGCTCCCGGAATAGGAATTCCTCCGGCGGGGACATCGCTCACGGGCGGGGCCTGGGGAGGATTAGGATTGGTCTTGGGCGTCGAAACGTTGGACTTTTGCACCAAGGTAACGTAAACCGTCTGCGGCTCGCCGGCCTCGATCGTAATACTTCTTTCGAAGCTCTGATAGCCCGGTAAAGACACTCGGAGATTGTAGTTTGCCGGCTGCATGTCCGGCAGCCGGATTTCACCCTCGGGGCTCGTCATCCCCCTGGGCTCATCGTTCAAATAAACCTGAGCCTCTCCGGGGGTGGTCTTGACCACTAACTCTCCGGTTCGGGGCGCTTGGGATTCGGCGTACCGTTGCGACGCTCTTTTCAATGAGGCAATCACATCGTCACCGCCTCCGGCGTCGCGTACCTTCTGCTCGCTTTCGGCGGTAAAATTGAAGTTGATTCCCCGATCGTCGACAATCTCGCTGACACGAGCGCTGGCCACATGCGCTTGCAGGAGTTCGATGATTTCCTCTTCGTTAAGAGGTTTGTCCGTGGGGGTGGCAAAGGCCGGGGCCAGCATGACCATGAGGAACGCGAAAATGGCGATGCTCAATGCTGCCAATCGGGCTCGGTGCGTTGCGTGTTGCATTCCTGAACCGTTCATACCTCAGATTGCGTTTTTCGTGAGCTGGGCCTTCGAAGAGAACTTCATTTTACCTTAAGGGAGCATGGCCGCACAAGATTTTGCCCAAGGCTTGGTCTCTAACACTATCCCCGCGCTGCGCCTCGCTTCCTGCCGAGAATGACTCGGATCATGGATTTTCACCGGGCGCGCCGCGCCGCAAGAAACGCCTCCAAAGCCTCCCGAGAGGTGTATTGCGGGCAAAATCCAAAAACAGTCTTCAGCCGCGTCGTATCTGCGACCCAAGGGTAGCGGATTAGATCCAGAATTCCCGCGGGGAATGGCGAAAGGCGAAGCGTCCAGAGCAGGTTGGTCAAGGGATACAGGATTACGGCTGGTAGTGCCCACGGACGCTTCCCACCTGCACGCACCACGTCGCTGTAACGGAGGGTTCCGTCCCCAGCACAGTTGAAGATGCCGCCGGCCTCGGTCGTCACCGCCCGCAAGAGGATAGCGCTCATGTCATCCTCCGAGAGAAACTGGAAAGGCGGGTCGGCTCCTCCCACCTGAAACATCCACGGAAAAGTGCGCCAGGGCCAGTCGAGCATTCTCGAGACGATGTTCTGGGTGTGCGACCCGAGCACGATAGCCCCGCGCAAAAGAGTTACTTGCACTTCGGGGTGTTGCTCCTGGAAGTCTTGGACGAAGCGGTCGATTTCCGCCTTGTGGTAGGAATAGAGGTAAAGGGGTGTGCCCGTCGGTTTTGTTTGCTCGCGCAACCAGGGTGCTTCACTTGGGTTCTGGGGATTCACATAGGCCGTCGTGCTGCCGCAATAGACCACGCGCTTCAAACCTGCGGCGGCAGCCGCGCGGAAAAAGTTGAGTGAACCTTGTACGTCGACCTCGCGCTGCCGGCGACGATCGTGGAGGGGATTGAACTGCCAAGCCAGATGCAGGCCGCCATTGATCCGCCGTTTGGTCCAAAACTCCGCCAGTAGTTCCCATGGCGCGGTCAAATCAAACCGCAGGAATTCTGCCGGGCACGGCAGTGCGAATTCCCGCCGGCGAATGTCCATTCCCAAAATAAATTCGCAATCGGGTTCGCCGGCGAGTCGCGACGTGACCTGTTGGGCCAAATACCCGCTACTCCCCGTAATCGCCAGCCGCAGTTTCATGCGAGTCAGCTCTCTGGATACGTCACGAATGCAAGCCGATTATAATCAGTGTGCGAAGGGTGCATCAACCCAGCGTGCGGGAGTGTCTCAGTTTGAATTCCTGAGCGGCAGTCCGTCGGGCGTCGCGCGATTAAGCAGGAACGTACGTCAACCGAATGAAGTCATCGGCGATTAAATCGCTGGCCACCAGGTGGAGCGGCGGCCGGGGGCCG
>CAZCVY010000022.1:0-49298 GCA_964501985.1 uncultured Acidobacteriota bacterium
TAGGCGGGATTGCGTCCGCCGGAGAGTTGCACGGCGCGCTCGGCATATTTCACCGCTTCCGCGCCATTGCGGTCGGAGGGATTGGGGCTGGCCGCCAAGGCGTGCGCGGCATCGTTCATGGCCGGCACGTAGTTCGGGTCTACGCGCAGAACTTCGCGCCAATGGGTGAGCGCCTCCTGCGCGCGCCCCTGGGAATAGTACAGTGTGGCTCCCAGATAGTAGTTGGCTTCCACCAGGTCAGGCCTGACCGCGAGCGCCTTCTGCAAGTGGGGCAGGGCCTGGTCGTATTGGCCTTCCACAACCAGCAAGCGGCCGAGGTCAGCCTGGGCCTCCGCAAACGACGGATTAATCTCCACCGCCTTTTCAAAGTGCGGGAGGGCCTGGTCAGGCTGGCCGGTCATCGCCAGCGCCCGTCCGAGGTTACGGTGGGCGTCGGCATAGTTGGGATTGATTTCGAGCGCCTTGTCGAACTCCAGCTCCGCCGCGTCAACGCTGCCTTTGTTGGCCAGGGCAAGGCCCAGGTGGTCGTGCAGCTCGGCGGACTCGGGATAGTACTCCAAGCCTTTCTGGAAACTCAGGATCGCCTCGTCGGGACGCCCCGCCGCCAGGAGCGCGCGGCCCAAATTGTTGTGAACGGTGTGGTATTGCGGATTCAATTCGAGCGCCTTCTCATACTCGGGAATCGCTTCCGCATACCGGCCACTCAGCGCCAGAGCGGCGCCCAGGTTGTTGTGGACCCGCGTATCGTCAGGATTGGTGGCAACCAATTCTTTCCACGCGGCAATCGCTGCATCATATTGGCCCTTGCTCGCCAGCTCCGTAGCCTGGTCGAATTTCTTGTACATGTCGACCGCCGGCGTGTTGATCGCTTGGATGCCATCCTGCGGAATGTTCACAAACTCGGGAAGGTTTACGGCGCGATTCGAGGCGGTCGAGTTCTCAACCAGAATCGCCGGGCTGTCGTTGCCGTCCTCGTCGATGTGGGTCAGATACATCTGCGTGTAGGGTGAACGCGCCTTGGAGGAAAAGACCAGCCAGCGGCCGTTCGGCGAAAAGCTGTGCCAGGAATTCATCAGCGAGGTGTTGCAGTGCATCCGCCGGGCCTCGCCGCCGTGCGCGGGGACGATATAAAGCTGGCTGTCAGGACGCATCAACTGGGCGTTGCGGCACTGAACAAAAACAATCCAGCGGCCGTCGGGTGAAACCTTGGGGAACGTGTTGCTCATGCCATTGGCGGATGCTCCGGCGATAGCCTCCGGCTGGCCGCCCTTGCCACCGTTGAAAGGAACGCGGTAGAGATTGTATTGAATTTGCACTTCCTGGGGATCGTTGGCGTAGGTGGCCATTTTTCCGTCGGGCGGATAAGGTTCCTTCGCTTCCGCCCGGGCAAACACCACGTAACTGCCGTCGGGGCTCCACACGCCGTCGGTCTGCACATAGTTCGGATCGTCCGCGCCCGAGAGGGGCTCGCGATGGCCAGTCTCGCGGCTGTACCACGCCAGGATTCCCCGCGTGGGATAAAAAACCTGGAGGAATTTGTAGTTCTTGAAATTCACCACGTAGTAGTTGTTCTGCGGGGCGCGATCCGCCGTGCTTACCGTGGTGAGCACATACTTACCGTCCGGCGAAACCTGCGACATGAACCCCACGCGGTTCAGCTTAAATTGCCGGTCCTGCGAGGGATTCCAGTTCACCATGTCGGTGGTGTTGATGGTGATCTGCTTCTTGATCGGGAACAACGCGTAAAGACCCTTGTCGTTCGATGGGCCGTCCATGTCCATTCCCATCGTCTTGCCGTCGCGGGAAAAGGAATGGCAATTGGCGCAGGTGTACATGTCCTTCAACACCACTCGGCTCTCGGGCTTGCCAATGTCGCGCAGACGCCAGTTGATCAAGGGGATCGCGGTCGCGGCTAGGGGCTTGATGATTCCCTTCTCCGTTTCCGAGGGCATCAGCGGCACGTCGCGATAAAAAATGGGCGCGCCGACGGGGTCTTTGGAAGTGCTGATCGAAACACGGCCGGACGAGATCGCGTGCTTCGCGTCCTGCTCGGTGAAGCCGCTTAGGGTCACGACCGCGGGACTTCCGACAGAGTGCTTCTTGATCGCCTCCCAGACTTCGGGGGTGGGAGTCCACGTGTGCGCCGCGGCTTGCTCCGGCGTGAGCTTGGGCAACTCGTTGGTCGCTGAGACGCAGCGCGGGTCGATTGGGCCTACCACCATCGGCGCCCCGGGGGAGTCCACCTTTATAGGCGCTGTGCCATCGCTGAACGCGATGTCGATCCGCCAGCGCGCCGTTGATTCAGCGGGGTCGCGCCAAAGGAACGTGGCCGGGATGATATCGGGGGGGAAAATCGAGCCGTCCAAGGGGTAGTCAACCGTGATCGCCGGCACGTGCGCCGCTACTACCTGGGTCTGTTTCGGGGGTCCGGCACTAACCCTGCTTACCCCTAAGAATGCGATCAATGTCGCGGTGAAAATCAAACCGGCAATTTGGCGGCGCCTGGGACCGGGCTGGCTAAACTGCCATACAGGTGATTGTGGGTACGAGATAATGTCTGAGCTGGCTGGGACTGGCCTATCGCGACGAATGCCCATTTTGTCCGAAAACTCCTGATGCAAATGCGAACGCCCCCCAAGTGTCCCGCCCGACGAAGTGGATGTCAATGGTCAAGTTGTCCACCGCGCGGCAGCTTTTCGGGCCCCGGCGCTAACCTGAGGTCTATCTTGTCGGACTTTTTGTCGAGTTTCGAAGCGACACCTACCCCCTTTGGCCAATCCCCCAGCGCCGCGGAGTCCCAGGCGGTGCCGGGCATCAGCCCTTTATCCACAATCAACTGCGCCAAAAACCGCGCGCGGCGTTCAAGATCCAGAATTGTTGCGCGTCACCCCACCGGCGCGCTACTGCCCCTTCGCCGACCAATTGTAACTTGCAAGCACCTCACCGCGATCGCTCACGAGGACCAGTGCCGCGCGCCCGGGCTCAAGCTTGCCGCTAAACTCCTTTTGACTTCGGGTATCGCGGAATGAAATATCCGTTGCCAACGATTCGGAAGTCAGCACGTACAGCGTGGCATGCTCGAATTGCGTCGGGCAGATCAGCATGCCCGGATCGGTTAACGCGGTGGTGTAAGGTTCTTGAACGCCCGCCAACTGCAAAGCGCGGCGATAAATCATACCGACATAGTTGAGGTTGTCGTTGAGCTCGATGGGTAACGCCGAGATAAGGATCCGGCCCTTGCCCACGGCGTTCTCCAGGTAGGTCGCGCCATCGGGCAAAACCGCTCGTTCCAACTCACTCGTCTTCATGCCGGAAAAACTCAACTCGGCTCGACCTCCCGGCCAAGTGAGGGGAATTTCGCGCGTGTCGAGCAAGCCTAAGTGAATATCGAGCCCCAATTGAGCAGCCCGCGAGGTCGCATGAAAATGCTCGTCATTATCGAACGCCCCGGTGACCAGCAGTGTCGCGCCATCGCGGACCTTCGCCAGGATGGCCTGCCAAGCCGTTTCATTCAGCACCCAGGGCGACGGCAGAAGAATCAGCTTGGGATTACCCAGTAATTGGATTTGATACTCGCCCACCACATACGCCGAGGACCGCGCGTATTGATACAGCGCGCGCACGCAATTTTGCTGGGCTTCGAGCGCAGTCGGGTTGTAAACGGAAAGCTGGAGCGATTGCGGCAGCACGATCGCCACTTCCGGCAGCTTCAACCCCGTGGCGTGGGCCTCAGCCTTGGCGGCAAACTCGCCCATATCGCGCATCATGTCTTCCCAGGTTTTATTCGAACCATCGCTGCGCTTGATGCCGAAGTCGCCGCCCGTCCCCCATTCCCATTGCAGGGAGCCGCTATTGGCGGCGGCAAAGCCCAGCGCCCACTTGCGTTCGATCAGACCGAAGGCCGTCAGTTCGTCGTATCGTTGCCCGCCATCGGGCCGCCAAACGGGTTGGTAGCCGGTCTCGCCGACGAAGTTCGGAAACCCCACGCGCTTGGCGGCGACGGAATCCCACAGCAGCGCGTCGTCCTGCCAATAGGTGTGATTCACGGTGAAGTCCACGCCGGAATCGGCGAAGAATTGATTCAGCACGCGATCGGTGACGCCGCCCTCGTCGATGCCCACGTCCACCAGTTGATGACTCCCCGTTGCGCGGATGCCGGTCACCATCTTCCCCACCCAGCGGCGGAACATTTCCTGCGCAAACAGGTTGTAGTCGATGGCACGCACCAGGCGCGGATTGCCGTAGCGCTCGTGAACGAGGTCACCGGGCTCCGGCAAGGAGAGGCTCTCAAAGCTTCCCAACTCATCCGGAGTCACGCTCCATGCGCTCGCCAGCGCGCCCAGGGTCACGTATTTCTCGCGCATCCAGCCACGCCATGCGGCAATTTCAGTGGGATCGTTGTTCGGAGTGTTGCCCCGCCACAGGTGTTTGGGATTGGAGAAGCTTGGCTCGTTGATCAGGTCCCAGCTCAGATTCGGCACGTCCTTGAAGCGACGCACAATGGAGAGCATGTATCTCAGTTGCGCATGGACGGCCACGGGGTCGGTATAGGGATTCGACCCCGGCCCGGTGAGAAACGATTCCTCGCCAGGATGACGCATGATGGTCTGCGGGTCGAACGCGCAGAAAGTGAAATTGACATGAATGTGGTGGCGCGCCGCGGAGAGGAGAAACGCTTCTACGTTCCGCAGAAATCGTTCCTTCACCTGGCCGGTGTCGCCGTCAAAGATTTCCGTGTGAGTGTTCCATACGCCGGTCCGTATAAAGCTGACGCCATGGTGTTCCATTTCGGCGAAGTCACGCTCCCACGCCCAGGCGTTGCCGGCGCCATGAAATCCCCATCCTTCGTGCTCGGTGGTGAAGTAGTTGGTACCGAAGGGAAAGAAGGGAGCGCCGTCACGGGTAAGGAAATCGCCCTTCACGCCATACGTGGAGCCGGAGTGCAGCAAGCGATCATCGCGCACCCAGAAGCCGGTTTGATAGATCTCGCGCGGCTTGCCGGAGTCTTCATAGGTGCTGCGAATTTCGTAGAGTCCCGGCGTGAGCGCCTTCTGATCCTCAAACGCGACAAGTTCATCTACTGTCCCGCCCGAACATCTCACCTCGCGTGTAGCGAGGACTTTGTTCCCCGCCAGCAGTTCGATGCGCACGCTTCCCGATTGCGTCTGCCCCATACGCTGCTTGCGCTCGTTCCTCAGCCGAACCACGAGTTGCGGAATCTCGCCCGCCAGCAGGGTGGCGTTTTGCATTTCGACGCGAAAGGCCGTCGCCCCTTGGCGGGCGTAGTCCGCGGCTTGGGTGATGACGCTGAGAGCTTCCGGCCGAGACCAGTATCCGGCCTCGGGTACGAAACTAAGCGCCACAACACGTGCGCCCGCGGGTCCCCTGCCCTCGCCTTCCGAGCGGGAGAAATCCGTGGCCACCACCGGCGCGGCCACGCGCTCGCCCGCGGCATTCTGGAGATACCCCAAGCCGCCACCGACTCTTTCGATTACAAAAACGCGGCTGGCGGCAACCTCGCCGCCGCTGAACGTCGTGTCCCGCCAGGCGAATTTCAGCCCTGCCCCGAGCGGCGCCTCGTAGGTGTGCTCCACGCCAATCGATCGCGAATAGGCCGTCGTCACCGGACCGCCGATGAAACTGCCGGATTCTCTTCGCACCGGGACGGCGAGGGGGCGACCACCCAGCACCAGTAGATTCCCGCCCGCATCGAGATAGCGGTGAATCGCGGTCCAGCCATCCGTGGGAACCGCGGAGCCATAGGGAAGAATCAGCAACTCCGCATCGTTCAGCGTGGCTTCTTTATTCAATTCCTCGATATTCGCGAACTCCGGTTGAAGCCCGTCCAGCGCCTTCCGCAGGACCTCCTGGGGGACAGGCGAGCTTTCGAGTGTGAGAAATCCGTCCTGCCAAAAGACCACGACCTTGCCGTAAGCTGCGTTCATTGACCCGAAGGCAGCCATCATAGAGATGCATAATGCCAAAATGGATTTTGTTATTGTTCGCATGGTTCTACTCCTAAGATACCGGTATGCAAAACGTTCGTGCCGAAGGCACTTTGAAGTAGCGCGGGCATCCTGCCCATAAGCGCTAAGATAAGCCTTTGCTCTTAGGCCCCGAAGGTGCCAACCGTGAGTAGGCACAGGTTTTAACCTGTGGATAAACAAACCCACCGACCACCCAACCCCAACGGGCTTGACGGCTCGAAAGGTCGGCCCCTCCAGGGCCGGAGAGGTTCCGGCCCTTCCGTTTCCGTAGGTTTCACCTACTCACGGTCAACCGTGTCCAAGATACGATCTGGTCATCACTTGATGACCTGCGGCTTCGCCGCTTGCTATGCGGAAAGGCTTCGCCTTTCCGCTACCGAAGGTTCTCCGCAACCTTGTTCGAGCCGCGTGGAAGGCAATGCCTTCCACGCGGCTCGAACGAGGAGATTCAGGGGCCAAATCAGCCGAAAAGGCGGAGCCTTTTCGCACAGCAAGGGGCAAAGCCCAATCAAGAATCGGGCGCGCCCGCTATTATGGACAAAAGTGACTCACGCTATCCCCGCTTCGCGGGAAGGTGGCCCGTCGATTGGGTACCGCGCTTGTCTTAGCGCCTATGGGCATCCTGCCCGCTGTCGCGGGAGCGTCCCGCTCCCGCCCGGCGTGGGCAAGATGCCCACGCCACAGCGGACGGGACGCCCGCGCTACGAAAGCAGTTCGTCACGCTATTTCGTAAAACTCAGTACGCTGTGGGCCAAGGGCGGAAAGCGGTAGCTGCTGCTACCGCACTCCGAAAGCGCTTCGCGCAGTGAACCAGCGTTCTACTGCACATCGGCAGGGAAAAGCCGCAGACCCACAGAACAGGTCCGCGCTACGATATCATTCCCGTTTCCCGTACCCCGTACTCTCACTCTCCCGCGAGCTTTTGTGCTGCGAGCACATCGAAGATGTACGTCGCCGCTCCGCTGAGCACGTATTCCGTCTGGTACCAAAGGAACGGAAAGTCTTTCAGTTCCATGTAATCCGGCTTTACCAGTGATGCGCCGGAGATCACGCCGCCGGGAATGTGCGACCAGTCCGCGCGGTTAAAGCCGTATGCAATCATCGGAGAGGAGGTCCCAACGCCGGAAACGTAGCTGCGGTTATTGCCGGGGTGTACGCCCAGCACGAAGTCCACGGTGGAAAACACTACTTCCTTTCCAAACAAGTCAGGAAACGCTTTGTGCAGGTAGTAGTGCTTGAGGGCGTCTTCCTGGAGGTTCCAGCCTTCACCCCACACGAACCCCGAATGGATTGCCGAGCGCGCTTCCAGCGTGTGTTCCGGCTTCGAAACCTCCGGCGGATAGTGTACGCCCCAAGGATTCGTCGCCGCGCGCTGGTCAGCGGCCGTCTTCCATTTTTCCGCAAGAGCCTTGATAACGGCTGGGCAATCGGTCCCCTCGAGTTTGGGGATCGCGCGCGCCAGCACCCATCCCGGCCCCGATCCAAACTGTTCGCCGGAAATACCATTCAATACCGGGAGCAACGCCACCAACCGGTCGCGATACTTCGCGTCGCCGGTGGTGATCAGCAGCTCGGCGGTGGCCTCCAGTTCCTGCTCGTGGAAGCCTTCGTCACTCCGAGGCACATAGGCATTGGGCGCGAAGACAGGCGGGTGAGTCTGCTCGTATTGCCACAGCTCGCCGGCGGTACGCAGGCACTCCGCCGCAAGCGTATCGTTCGATCCGCGCAAAACGCGGCTGGCGGCCGCCAATGCCTGGGCCACATCATATTGCAGGCCCGTGTTGCGGTTGGTGAATACCCAGCGATCATCAGGTTTCCCGGAGTACTCCCCGCGCATCTCAGTGGGTTTCAGCTTGGGGTCGTAAATGCGATTGTCGGTGATGTCCACCGGATCGCCCAGGTGCGAGTACATATGCGTGCTGCTCTCAATAATCCCGGCGAAAATGTGCCCGGAGATCCGGTATGAGGCCAGCATGCCCTCCACGCCATATTCAATCTGTTGCAGCATGTCCTGCTTGCCGTCCGGCTGGTGCAACAGAACTTCCCGCTCGGCGCGAAGAATGGTGGTCTCGTCGAGGTTGGGATGAAATTCTTCCTGCGCCAGAGCCAGCGGTAGGACGGTCCGCGCGAAGCTTCCGGCCGGCAGGTCATGATCGCCTGCGTCGTGCCAGCCGCCCCAATCGAGGCCGGGGATGTGTTCGTTGTCCGCGAACTTCGTTTCGTGCTCTGCCTGCTGGTAACCGTCAATCCAGACGCGGTTGGCGGGCGCCTGCCGCGCGTCGTCGAGGTGGCACGCCCCATGCCAAGTGCGCACGCCTTCCTGCACCGCGATATGGCACATTTGCACCGGCAGGAAGTACTCCAGCGTCGGCTCCCACGCTTCGGCGGAAACCTTATCGGCAATCTGGAAAGGTCCCGCTTCCTGTCCACGGAACTCCAAAACGTAGAGACCCGGGTCCTGGACATCGCTGAAGTCAAAGGTCACATATTGGAACCGGAGGAACTTGCCCCAGGCCTTCGGAACTTCCGACTTCACCAGTTTCCGGTCGCCGGAGGGCTGGAGTTGGTAGAGATTTACGGAGTCGCTCGAGGAATCCCGCGAGTCAAGCTCCAGGATGGCGCGCTTCGGCTGCTTGGGAAGATATCCCACCTGCGAGACGCCGATCACCGGAGTCCGCCGCCAGTTGGGAGAAATTTTCGGAGTGATGGTCACACTCACTTCCGTGTCCTGGCTCCCAGGAGCAAACGGCGCGGCGATCATGAACCACCCCTGCGGGCTGCCCTCACGCGTATCCGCCAGCGTGAGCGCACCGTCTTGCCGGGAAATGGCAAAGTTGTGCAGAGGATCTTCCGCCGCCACGTTCAACATCTTGCCCGGACCATAAAGCATCCCGGTTCCAAGGTATTGCTCGGGAAATACGCCGCTGCCGGCATCACCCTGATAGGATTTCGTGTAATACGTTCCAGGGTAAAGACTGATCTTGAATCCCGCGTGCTCCACCTTGCTCCAATCGAGCGGGTGGTCAAGCTTGAGCGTAACAAGAATGCTCTGGCCATCGGTCTTCATGATCAACCGATAGCCGGAGTCAGATCCTCGAATGCTTCCGAATACGGTGGCGACGCCTTGGGCGCGGTCCACTTCTCGTTTTAGGACCTGAAGCTCCAGTCGAGGCTGACCGTGCTTGGGCTCCAGGAACAGGTCGCCGGAATCCAACACGCGTTCATCATTCATGATCATCTGCAACCCGCCCTGATATCCAACCTGATAATTGTTATGAAAAAGGAGGAATGAAAAGCCGGGACCGGAAAAATACTCTTGTTCGTTGAGGGCGATGCCCTCGCTGGCGAGGCACTGCGAGCCGGCCAGAAAGATAAATGCAAAGACTAAGACAGACACAAAACGCTTAAGCATGAAGACTCTCCTTCAGGACTAATTTGCTTCACTGCAAAACCTTGAAGATGACAAGCGGCTTCGCCGCTTGCTCTGGGGAAAGGCTTCGCCTTTCCGTGGCGGGAAGCCTTCCATAGATCTCCTCCGTGCCGTCTGGAAGGCAATGCCTTCACGCGGCGGGGAGGAGGAGAAAATACCTGCGCTGGGCCGGAAAGGCGGAGCCTTTCCGCAGAGCAGCGGGCGGAGCCCGCACAAACGGCGCAATCTCCCGCTAATTGGGGCACCCTTGGCCCCTCCCCGGCGTTAACGCATGTGCGGGCAGGATGCCCGCGCTCCCAGGGCTCACGGCGTGAGCTCAAGGAACGTCACGCCATAGCCATTCAGGGTCACCGTCATTCGCGGCGCGGGCGTGATGGGCGTGGCGGAGGGGCCTTGCGCGGCGCTCGTGCTGGCGTCGATGGTCAACTGCGTCGCGGAACTGAAAGTGCCGAGAGCGGACACATCCACAATCACCGTGCGGGGCGCGCCCGGACCATTCTCATCCGTCGCCGGATTCAGCACCGCGTGGTTTGCCAGCATGACCACCGTGGAGTTTCCCGGACCCTCGGTGGCGAGTGTCTCGACCGTTGAGGATTCCGTGGTGGTCAGATTCAATATCTTTGGCGGTATGCCGGTCGGACAGGGCGCGCCGGACGGACAGGTCGGGAAATATCGCTGCAGCCAGTAATCCACCCAGTAGCTGAGGTAGGTGGCGCCGCCGCTGAAGTCGGTTTCGCCGAACTGCGCGTCGGCATCGAAATCCCAGTGGTAAAGCGACTGGGCGCCCGCCTGCGCGAGCTGCGAGAAAACGTAGGGACGCCACGCGGCAAAGAACGCGCTGGTTCCGCGCTGATCGGTGACAAACTTCTGGCTGGGATTGCAGGTGCTATAGCCGCTGGAGTTCGCGTAGTCGGCGTTAACGTTGTTCTCCGTCACCCACACCGGAACCTTGGCGAGAGCCGCGTTGGTCTTGAGTTCGGAGGCGATGTATTCAACGTCGGAAACGAAATTGGGAATGGTGTTGAAAACCCTCGTGTCCAAATCCGACTGGTTGCAGGAGGAGTAGAAATGGGTGGCGACGGCATCCACTTGCGCAGTCACGCCGGAGACGAACGTGGGCAGGTAATTCCGCGGGTCGCCCTGCCCGCCGCAACAGTAGTCGGAGAGCTCCACCGCCACAAACTTGATGGGCACCGTTGATTGCGCCGCCTGCATCGCCGGCACCACGGTGTTATAGAGGCTCAAATACTGAGCCGCAGTCAGCCCATTGCCATTGGGCTCGTTGAAGACACCCCACCAAGTGACCGGCGTGACGGCAGTCGCCGAGCGAACGTGGTTCATGTTATTGGCGTCGGTAAACCCGGTGCTGGTGTTGTAGTACTCCACGACGTTCGCAGCGTAGTTGGCAAAATCCTGGTAGTGGCTTTGCTCAAGATCGCCGGTGCTCGGGTCGTCCATCCATAAGGGCCCTACGGCGAGTTGAAGCTCCGGGCTGTTGTCGGCCACGCTGATCACCGGATTCAAAATCGCGTCCAGCGTGCTGAAATCCCAAGTGTTCTGGGTCGATTCCGGAGTGCCCTGCGAAACCGGCTGCAAGCGGATGTGCTGCGAGTTCAGGTTGTTCAGCGTGGTCGTCGTGGCGGGCTCAGGATTGCTGGTAAAAAACTGATAGTCCCACTCGGCCGGCTGAAAGGAAGTGGACATGAAAGTCTGAAGCAGCCCTCCTTCTCCCACGCTGGTGTTGACCGTGGATTGAACCGTGTCCACGACAGCGATCACGAGAGTCAGGCTGGCGCTGGCATTGGTGGTGCCATCCGTCGCGGCGATCGTGACGGAGTAGCTGCCGGCGGCGGGAGCGGCCGACGCCTGGGGAGCAAACGATACAGTGCCAACGAAGCCGCTCCCCGGCGAGTCGATTTGCGCGGTTACTCCCGTGGGAACCGAACTCGCGGTTACTGTCACCTCCGCTGTGTCTCCGTCGGGGCGGTTTACGTGGACCAGAACCGACCCGGGAGTTCCATCCTGTCCCACCGTCACCGAACTGGCCGAAAGGGAAATGGAAATCGGGGTCGGTGGAGGCGTCGTGGTCACTGTTTGTCCCCCGCCGCAGGATATGACAATCAGGACCGTGCACAATGGCAAAACCAGAAGAAGTCGCAAGGGGTTCGTACCGTACCTTATGCTCTACCAGAAAACCATTCGGCAGAACGGGGCAATATACGCCTGTGGAAGGTCCGCGTAAAGGTAATCGTGAAGGCGGACAGTGGGAGTACGTAGCGCGGACGTCCCGTCCGCTGGGGCGTGGGCATCCTGCCCGCGCCAGCGGGTCGTCAGACCGCAGCTTCGTGTCGTCTCTTTCTGGGATCACTGTTGCGAACGGCGGCTTCGCACGGCGGGAGTGGGACGCTCCCGCGACAGCGGGCGGGACGCCCGCGCTACGGTTACTCGTGCGATTTGCGACATTGCCGCTGCGGGAGAATTACACCCACGCGTGTCCAAAATACGATCTGGCCATCAGTTGAGTACCTGCGGCTTCGCCGCTTGCTCTGCGGAAAGGCTGCGCCTTTCCGTTACCAAAGGTTCTCCGCAACCTCGTTCGAGCCGCGTGAAAGGCGATGCCTTCCACGCGGCTCGAAAAAGCATATCAGCGCCCAATTCAGATGAAAAGGCAGAGCCTTTTCGTAAAGCAGGGGGCGAAGCCCAATCCACAATCAGGCGCCCCCGCTAATTTAAACAATAGTGAATTACATTAACTTGTAGACTCGCACGTAATCCACCCGCATGGCTTGGGGAAAAACGGTTGACGCATCGGGGTTGCCCGGCCAGTTGCCTCCGACGGCGAGGTTCAAGATGATGTAGAACGGGTGATCGAAAACCCACGCGGCGCCGCCGGGCAAATCGGCCTTGGTGATGGTCTGGTAGAGATGGTCATCAGCGTAAAAGCGCAGCGCGTCCGGCTCCCACTCGACTTTGAAAACGTGAAAGTCGTCGGCAAAGCGCCGGGCATCAGGCAGCGTGTAGAGGGCGGAAATGCCGTGCATGCCCGAATACCCGGGACCGTGCACGGTCCCGTGCACAATCGACGGCTCGCGGCCGATGTTCTCCATGATGTCAATTTCGCCGCATTGCGGCCAGCCCACGGTGGCGGCATTGGCGCCCAACATCCAGAACGCGGGCCACATGCCCTGGCCGGAGGGGATCTTGATTCTGGCTTCCATGCGGCCGTAAGCCTGCTCGAACCGGCCCAGCGTTTTCAGTCGCGCCGACGTGTAGGAGTGCGCGACTCCATCGGGAGCGGTGAACTGTTCCTTCGCGGCTTGGATCACCAGGTTGCCATCCTCGATGTGCGCGTTTTGCATGCGATTCGTGTAAGTCTCGAGCTCGTCGTTCCCCCAGCCGTTGCCGCCGAGGTCATAGGTCCACTTGGCGGGGTCGGGCGCGGAACCGTTGGGGCCGTTGAACTCGTCGGCCCAAACTAACGTGTATTGGTTTCGATCGGCGGATTGCTGGCTGATGGCCAGTCCGATGCCGCAGAGCCCTGCCGCAACTAAGGTGGCGACAGCAAGGCGTGTCCATTTCATCGAAGTTCCCTCATGAGCCGGCAATACTAACATGATCTTCAATGCTTACCTGGTATTCTTGACTTTTCTCCGTAACCTCCGTGTCTCTGTGGTGAACTCCTTCCTTGTTGTCATTCAAAATGGCAAAGAACAAAAGCTTCACCACAGAGGCACAGAGAGCACAGAGAGAAGACACAGAAGAGCAAGTCAACAATCTCGTGAATCGTAATCTTTAAGGACACGCACCGGAGTGCTTCTCTCCGTGACCTCCGTGTCTCCGTGGTGAACTCCCTCTTTCTTCCAGAAGGAATGGATTGTTGCAGGGTGTTCGCGATAGAATCCATCCCTCGAAAAGGAGACCATACGATGCCGAAAAAAGTGCGTTGGGGAGTTCTGGGTGCGGCTCTGATTGCGACGCAAAAGGTGATACCAGCGATGCAGCAAGGAGACTGGTCCGAGGTATCGGCCATCGCCTCGCGCGACTTGGGCAGAGCCCAGGCCGTTGCCAATGAACTCGGCATCAACAAGGCCTATGGATCGTACGAACAGCTCTTGCTTGACCCGGAGATTGAGGCCATTTACAACCCGCTTCCGAACCAGCTTCACATTCCGTGGACCCTCAAGGCGATTGAAGCGGGCAAGCACGTTCTCTGCGAGAAGCCGGTGAGCCTGACGGCGGAAGAGGCCAAGCCGCTTCTGGCGGCTCGCGACCGCGCCGGCGTCAAGGTGGGTGAGGCCTTCATGGTGCGCACGCACCCGCAGTGGCTGCGGACGCGGGAGATCATCGATTCCGGCCAGATCGGCGCACTGCGCTCCGTCGTGGGCTTCTTCAGCTACTTCAATCGCGATCCCGACAACATCCGCAACGTCGCCGAGTGGGGCGGCGGCGGCTTAATGGACATTGGCTGCTACCCCATCACGACCTCGCGCTTTGTCTACCGCGAGGAACCCGTGCGCGTGATGGGCCTGATCGAGCGCGATCCCGAAATGAAGATCGACCGGCTGACTTCCGCGATCCTCGATTTTCCCTCGGGACACGCCGTCTTTACTTGCAGCACCCAGCTCGTGCCCTACCAGCGCATGCAGTTTTTCGGCACCACCGGACGCATCGAAGTGGAGATTCCCTTCAATGCCCCGAAAGACAGGCCTTGCCGAATTTTCATTGACGACGGCCGTGACTTCTTCGGCTCGGGCATTAAAACCGAGGAGTTCGCAACCGTGGACCAATACACGATTCAAGGCGACGTGTTCTCGCGGGCAATTCGCGAGGGCGGCGACGTTCCCGTATCCGTCGAGAACGCCATCAAGAACATGTCCGTCATCGACGCCATCTTCCGGTCGGCGGAATCGGGGCGGTGGGAAAAACCGTAAGAGCCAGGGCGGCGGGAAAGCGCTTGCCTGTTGGCACCTGCGCAGCTTTAGAGTGCGGCAGCTTGTTGCCGCTTTCCTCTGAGCGAGCTTGCTCGCGGGAAGTTTAGGCGAGAGCACCAGTGCCCACCAGCAAGCTGGCCACGGGAAAGCGGCAGCAAGCTGCCGCACTCTAAAGCTTCGCAACTCGCGTCATACTGAACACCCTCTTAATGCATCAGGCGTTCGCAATTCTGCTTATAGATCACGTTTTTGGGGTCGAGCTGGGCGGCGGCGCGGTATTCCTGTAGAGCGCCCCCCCTGTCGCCTTTCTGCTCGAGCGCGTCGGCGAGGCAGGCATGGGCCGCGGCATTATTGGGATTCAGGGTCAGGGCTTGGCGTTCCTCCGTGATCGTTCCATCGTAGTCGCCCTTGCCGGCGAGCGCGAGGCCGAGACCGGTGTGGGCCAAGTCATTATTGGGATTCAACTGCGCCGCGGTGTGATACTCGGCGATGGCGCCGTCCCAGTCGCCATTGTTTCTGAGCGCATCGCCGAGGCTGACGTGCACCCGATCGTCATTGGGGTTCAGGCGCAACACCTCGCGGTATTCCTTGGTGGCGCCGGCCACATCACCCTTCTTCGCCAATGCCTCGCCCAGGCTCGCATGCCCCACGGCACTGTTCGGGTTCAGGCTCAGCACCTTGCGGTATTCGGTAATGGCGCCGTCCACGTCGCCCTTGTTACTGAGCGCCGTGGCCAGATTGGCGTGCGCCGTGTCGCTATTGGGATCCAGTTCGATCGCCTTGCGGGACTCGGTGATGGCGCCGTCCCAATCCCCCTTGCTCGCGAGCGCCGAGGCCAGGTTGGCGCGGGCAAAGGCGTTTTGAGGGTTCAGGTCGAGCGCCTTTTTCTCTTCCGCGATTTCACCGTCCCAATCCTTCTTGCCGCCGAGCGATGCGCCCAGGTAGGCGTGCGCGTAGTCATCCTTCGCATTCAGGCGCAACGCCTCGCGATCTTCCGCGATGGCGCCGTCCCAATCGCTCTTGCCGGCCAGGGCCAGGCCGAGCACGTTGTGCGAGATGGCATTATTGGGATCCAACTTCAAGGCTTGGCGGGCGGCCGTCACATCGTCATCCCACTTCTGTTGCCGGCCGAGCACCATGGCCAGGGCGAGGTAAACGTCGGCATTGGGCGGCCCCGACGCAATCGCCGCGCGAAAATCCTTCTCCGCATCGGGATATTGCCCTTTCAATTTGAGTTCCGCTCCGTGCGCCACGTCTTGCCGCACCTGGACTTGTTTCGCCTGGGCCGCAGCGTTGGGCGAGCCGGGCAACAGAACGGTGGCGCCCTTCACCGCGGCCACTAGGGCATCGTCACCGCCCGCGGCGCGCACCTGCTGGAGATAATCGTCCTTCACGTTGAAGTCGACACCGCGAACTTTGACCAACGTCGTGATTCGTTGGGTGGGCGCTTCCGCGGCGAGCTCGGCGACAATCTGAACCTGGTTGACCGGCATCTTATCGCGCACTGCCTTCAGAAAGGGGTCCTTGGCGCCAGCCGTCTTGAGGGTCCCGACATATTCCTCCGTGGGCGCGAAATCAAGTCCCCGCTGTGTGACGATTTTCGCGCCGGAATCGTCGCCCAGTCCGGCCTGCACCAAGTCATTCACCTGCTTTTCGCTGAGAGGCTTGTTAGCACTCAGCGCCTTCAGAAAGGGCCCCTTCGCACCGGAGGCCTTGAGGCGGAGGAGGAACGCCTTGGAGGGAATGAAAGCGAGCCCGCGCGACGCGATGAGCTTCGCCCCCGCGTCGCCTCCGATGCCGGCTTTCACCATGTCAAGCACCTGTTGCTCGGTAAAGGGCTTGCTTTGGTCCTGGCTCTGGCTCTGGTCCGGGCTCTGGCTCGGGTCCTGCGCCCAAGCCGGAACGGAGAAGACCAAACTCAGCGCCAGAATGAGAAAGATCAGCGTCTTGTGGGATCTCATTGCCACCTCGCGAGGCATTCGTAACGGATTTCGACCTGAGGGGAGATTCTACCGCACTTTTCCCGCTTGTGGTCAGCCGATGTGCGCGCCGATTTTCTGCTCGGCGACCACGGCTTGGTTCAGCTTCGTGTGCCCTCCTTACTTTGGGGCGCTGGCTTGGAATCCGGCTTCCCACTGCACGGGTTCCGCCTGGCCGGTAAACGTCATTCGCAGCGAATTCCCGCTCAGCTCGTGCCGCACCGGTATCGCCGCGCCGCCTTTCGTCCTCGCGCGGACTTGCGCAACGCTCGTGCCTTTCGGAACGTAGATCCACAAGGTGTAGTCATCCCCCGACACAGTTTCCGACATGCCCTGCAAGCTGCTTCGCGCTGGGTCCCACTCCACGTGCTGAATCGAGTACGCCCCCGTGATGTGGCGCGAGGTGCCCACCAACTGCGGATGATTCTCCAGCGGATGAATCAGCAGCGCCCGCGTATCGTGCGGCGCAATCGTCAGCGCAATTTTACCGTTGAATACACCCAGCAACTTCTGCGCCCAGAAATCGAAAGCCACGTAGGGCGCATGGGAATCGAGGCCCAGCTTGTCCTCGAAAGAAAGCTCACGATTGGCTGCGGAACTGCGCCAGTTCGTGAGCGCCGCAACGTCATAAATTCCCGATGGAGCATTTACTTTGACGTCCAAAATCTCCGGGTAATTATGGATATAGTTGTCAGGGGTCGTGCGCTTGAACGTGTCCCACTTCGCGTCTGTTCCGCGGCTGAAGAGGTCGATGGGCAGAATGGGCATGGTGGGGAGCGTCTGCTTGAGCAGTTGTACGCGCTCGGCCGGGAGCTCCGGCATAACACTCGCCATGGGGTAAGCCACGCCCGTAAGCGCAACGTAAGTCACCACCGTGCGCGCCTCGGGCAGAGTCGTGCCGAATCCCGTCAGGGGCGTCTCGCGGGTGCGGGCAGTCTCGATGACCAAGGGATGCCGGTGCCTCGCGGCTTCCTCCGGCGTCATCGGCGGCAACAATTCCATCCCCTCACCGGGCATTACGTAAACCACTAAATGATTTAGGAAGGCATTGCCATTTATTGAACTAAAGAGGTTATACATCCCCTGCCAGTTGTTGTAGACGTCCTGCCCGTTAAAGTAAGAGTTGAAATACCCAATGCCATCGAGCGGCGCGCCGGCCGGACAACCCTCAATAAACCGGTGCGGCCCCATCACGTCCCGAATCGCTTTCAGGCGCTGCCGGTACACTTCGATGGGGTCACGCGACTTATCGGCGACCTTGTCGAGGTCAACTCCGGGGATATACTTCAGATAGTCATGCTCACCGTCGAATTTGTAATAATCGAACCCCCAATCGTCCAGGGTGGTGAACTCCTTTTTCAAAAAATCAATGACCTGCGGATTGGTGTCATCCAGCGTGGGAGTCTCATAATCCAGAATGATTTTCCCGTCGCGCTTGTACCGCAAATACCAATCAGGATGCTGCTCCACCGCCCCCGCGTAACTGTTGGGGACGATCCAGATTCCTGCCCGCAGGCCTTTGGACTTGATGTAATCGGTCAGCCACTTCGGTCCGTGGGGGAACTTCTCTTTGTCCCAATTTTCAATCCAGTAGTGCTCGCCCGCTTTGCCGCGGTCGTAGCCATCGTCCAACTGCACGTACTGATAGCCGTACGGCTTCAGGTTGGCAGCAATCCAATCGGCGTTGCGGACAATGTCCTCCTCGCGCACGCCCTCGTAATAGCTCGTCCAACTCGACCACACCATCGGCGGCCGGGGGAAGTTGGAATCGTCAAACGGGACGTAGAAAGGGAGCCCGAGGGTCTTGGTGAAGTAGTCGCGCAGGACTCGCACTTGCGCGTTTCCCGGCACTGGGATCGTAACGGCGAGCGCGTTCACATCCTCGCCGCCCCGCTGCATCAGGGCGCCCTCGGGAAAATCAATCGCCGTGTCGGTCTGGCGATCGAACAAACTGTGAAGGTGCGAACCGGAGACCTGCCCTAGCGAAAGGTACATGACCTCCGGGTTGCGGCGGGGAAGAAAGGACGGGCTGCGCGTCTCGCTGGCGCCGTAGCCATCCTTGATTTCGTCGGTGCCCACCCATGTTACCGGCACTCCCTGGGGGTCGAGCAGGCGCGCCAGAATTCGATCCGGAGCCGCTGGCGCCTCTGCGGTCAGCATCCCTTCCGCTGTAGTAGTCGAGATCGTCAACGCATCGGGCTCCAATTTGAGGACCCACGCCGTGCGCGGTTCGGTGGTGTGAATGGAAACTTCGTTTTCACCGACCTTGGTTACGGACCAACGTTTCAGTTGCTGCACTCCTCGCGGACCGTGCAGATTTAGTCGGACATCCTTCAATACCGTTCCGAGATTCTCGTACGTGACACCGATGACTCCCTGCTGACCGTCAGCGGTAATCGCCCAACCTTCGCTGCTGACGGTGGCAGGATTCCCGGCTTGTGTCCATCCTATTTGCACCGTCAGAGATAATCCCATTACAACCGAAAGGGCCCTGTGCATCTCTTGCTCCTTCGTCATTGAGCTGGAGTCACTTTGTAGAACACGGCGCCGTGAGGCGGCACGTGGAACGAGCGGTCGCCCTGGACAGTTCCGAGCGCGCGCTTCTCCCAGAGATCGCGCAAGGTGCAGCCTTCTGGAAGCCCCAATTCGCGCCAGTCCACTCGAATGTCAGCCGCACCGCTGTCTCCCACATTGAACACCGCCAGATACTTCGAAACTCCATCCGGGGCCGTGGAAACCCAGGCGATTCCGTTACCCCGAGAGAAAAGCTGATGGCTGTCAGTTCCCTTCTGGTTGGCGGCCAGTACCTCCTCGTTCGAAATCAGCGCGAGGGTCGCGGGATCATTGCTCGGCAAGTCGCCGCCAAACATCAGGGGTGAGCGAGCGATGGACCACAGCGTGATGTGAGTGCGCTGTTCGTCCGGCGTGAAGCGAGTCCGGCGATCATCGCCCACCTCGCCGCGAATGCCGATGCGGCCGAGCGGAAGCATGTCCGCGTCGGGCCAGTTCCCCGGCTTCGCATACCGGCTCCAACTGTTCAGGAGATCGAAGTTCTTGCGGAGCGATGGCCAATTGTCCCAGAAATCGCCGGAAATTCGCCAGAGGTTGGAGTTGTCACCAAAGAACGCGGCCTGCGTCAGCGGCGCCGGACCCGGCGAGAGGCTGAGCACGATTGCCCGGCCCGAGTGCAGAATTGCCTGGTGCAGCGCGGCAATCTCGTCGAGTTGCACGGGTGAGGACATGTCATCGGCCTTGATGTAATCGACGCCCCATTCTGCATACATCTTCACAATGGAGTCGTAGTAGGCCTGGCCTCCGGGGTGCTTGGTGTTGACACCGAACATGTCCACCATTCCTCCCCATTTGCAGACGTTCGCTGTGTCGGCGACGTCGGCCGCTGTATATGACGTGCCCAGAACGGGCAGCCTCCGGGTTACGGCTTCGCGAGGAATGCCGCGCATGATGTGAATGCCAAACTTCAACCCTTTCGTGTGGATGTAAGCCGCCAGGTGCGTAAACCCGGAGCCATCCGCCGAGGAGGGAAACCGCCCGACTGCCGGGATGAGGCGCCCAAACTTATCGAGCGTCACGTTCGAGGGATCGGGAATGTAACCGTGTGTTTTGGGCTTCGGAGTGTACCACTCGATGTCTACAACGATGTACTGCCATCCGTACTTGGCCAGATATTTCGCCATGTAGTCAGCGTTCGCCTTGACCTCATCTTCCCGAACGGTGGTGCCATAAGCATCCCAACTGTTCCAGCCCATGGGAGGAACCGGCGCTACATTCGCGGCGTTTGTAGCCCAGGGAATCGATGAAACGGCAAGGACGAAAAAAATGATTTTGATGGCGCGAGCGATCATGCCTTCTTCTCCTTCTCGAAGCGCTTCCATCCGGCGAAGCACCGCCGCGGGTATACTACGCGCCAGAGTGCGGTTATACAAGTTGCGGATGGCCGGACGCAGGATCAAAGTCCGCCAAGTTTCCTCAGAGCAAACGAAATGGAGGCGAAGGCAAGCAGGGCGCCGGGGAAAAAATAGGAGCACCTCCTTTTTCCGTTGATGATCGGGCATTCCCTCGGCCTCGACGCTAGGTTTGGAGGCCAAACTGCTGGTTTAATGGTTGGTGGAGTCGAATCGCGCACCCGCGCTGGGTGAGATAGTCGCTTCCGCGGGCCGGAAGTCGCGAGTGGAAGAGACGAATTGACCGTTCGGAAGCCCCTACGAAGCGACATTTTATCGATGCCAATCGAGTCCACTCACCAAAATAAAAAAACATCAAAAATGAAGGGTGGTCCCACTAAGTTGATGAAAACAAACGGACGAATCTCGGACAAAATGGCGGAAGCCACCAAGTATCTGAAAACACGATAGTTATAGAAAATAGTCGATTAATTATAGAAAGCAAAGCTAGTTGCATCGATTTTTGACCTCAAAAAGTCACCGTTTTTCCGCTTTATCCCCGCTATCCCGTTGAATTGGAGGAAATAATGGTCTTATAGCTTCAGTATTTCGCGTATATTTCGCGTATCCCACTAAGTGTATGAAACATAAGCCACTTGGAGGAGGGCCAAGTGCGCCAAGAGCCGAGGCATTCCGGCGGCTGGCGCCTCAAAGGGCACTGACCCCCGCCGTTGGGAAAAACCCCTCACTCTATCGCCCCTTCTCCCCTCTCCGCTGGGGAGAGGGAAGAGGGGAAGGGGAGTTGGGGTGACGGGTCGTTAAAGATATTCGGCCCCGGCGGGGTTGACGATCTCGCCACTCCTTGTCCGTCGACTTCACCGACGGCGAGTGATCTTGTTCTCCTTCGCGGAACTTTGCGGACTTTGAGGGGATCCAGGCCGGACGTGACGCCACAAGCTTGCTGGCCTCTGTGCCGGCTGGAAACTAGCGCTACGCCTCAAACTGGGACGCTGCCCGCGAGTGAAATCGCCAAACCCTTGGGATAGCCGTATGTTATATGTTATAACTCCGCGAGACAGGGCGGAACGACAATTCTGGCGCGAGAGGGGTGTAACATCCGACGCCGCGATTTACTTGGCGCAACCTCCGGCAGCCCGTTCGAGGTTTCACGGGCGGTTTCCTGGAGCCGGCGTGAATTCCTTCGCGCGGCAACAGGGGCAACTGCTGCCGGGGCTCTCGCGGCTTTCCCCCATTTGGCGCGAGCGGCAAGCGTGCCGAGCCGCCGCAAAGTGGTTGTGGTCACCTTCGGCGGGGGTGCTCGCGACGAAGAGACCTTCATGCCCGAAGGTCAGGAGAATATTCCGCATCTCTTGACCGAACTTCTTCCCCAGGCCAGTTTCTTCACGCAGGTGGTGAACCGGGGCATCCTCGGTCACTACGTCGCCACGGCCAGCCTGGCCACCGGCGTCTACGAGCGGTTCAACAATTTCGCCGATGTGCGCCCCGAGAACCCGACGGTGTTTGAGTACTTTCGCAAGGACCTGAAGCGGCAGGCGAGAGATGCCTGGGTTGTTGCCCCCAGCAATGGCTTCAACCGAATCGGTGAGAGTTCCAACCGCTCCTACGGGCAGGGACTGGGCGCGGGGGTGATTCTGCCCAAGGGATTGCTGACGGCGGCGCTCGATTCCGGTGGAAGAACATCCTACGAGCACCTTCTCCGCGACAACTATGAAACCCCGCTGTACACACCGGAGCTGAGCGGGAGCGAATTCGAGTTGGCGCAACTCGATGAGATCCTAAAGCTATCCGTGTCGGATTTCGTGGCGCACGCACGCAACTTGGCAAGTCCGGATGAACTCTCGGTCTATGTCGCGCGGCAGCTCATGCGCCAATTCGCCCCCAGCCTGCTTTGGATCACGCTGCACGACATCGACGTGGCGCACTCCGGTACCTTCTCACTTTATATTGAGGGGATACAGCGGTCCGACCGACTTTGTGCGGAGATCTGGAAAGCGATTCAGGCCGATCCCGAGTATGCCGGCAAGACCACCCTGTTCATCCTCCCGGATTTTGGCCGCGATTCCGACACGGATGCGAGCGGCAACGGCTTTCAACATCATCGGACCGGCGATGCCCTTTCGCGAACCACCTGGATGCTGGCGATGGGTCCGGGCGTTCGCCAAAATGTTGTAGTCGACCGTCCGGTTGAGTCGGTTGACTTGGTTCCGACGCTCGGTTCCTTGCTCGGGTTCTCGACGCGCCTTTCGCAAGGCAAGCCGCTGCCCGAAGTGGTGTAGGGAAACATGCTTTCGTCTGACCTCAAGCCCGAGCAATTCCAGACGTACCCTCCGCAAGGGCGGCAGTTGGCCATCGCCCACATCGACTTGCTGAAGCAACTGCCGCCAAGTTTTGTGGCGCTGCTACTGCGCGAAGTCATTGCTTACGACTGGAAGTTCCCTGCCGAGCAAAAGGATGTGACGCGGCAGCTCACCTACCTTGGGGGCCTCCCGAACGAGCAACGGCAGGAGGCCATGGCGGGATTTGCGCAGATTCGACTTTCACCTGAGCTCGAGGGCCTTGATTGGGTGAATGCGCCCACGCAGTTTTCCGAACGGCTGACGGCGCACCTGTGGTCGTCGCACCAGATCGATGGTTTTCGCGCGGCGGCCTTGGATTATGGCCGCCGCGTTGACGCGAGCCGCACGCCGGAAAAGCCGCCGATTCCCCGACTGGGAATCATGGTCATTGGGCAGGGCGTCGCCGCCAGCAGCTACACGATGTTCCGAAAACTTCGTAAGCAGGGCGTTTACTTCAATGCCGTCAAACCGGAGAACGGCGTGCGGCTGCTCGTCGATGCGGTCGCGGCCAGGGCGGCAGCCCATCCGGTTGCCTTTGGCCATTGGTACATCGACGGCGCGACTCAGGAGCCGGTTTCGAGTCCCGGGCTGACCTCGGTTTCTTACCAGGCGCTCGAACCTGCGCGCGCTGCGATCCTCAAAAAAATGGAGAGGGTCATCAAGTCGGGAACGGGTGGACCGGAAGCGCTCCACGATCAGATGGCGGAGCTGCGGCCGGAGGAAATCGGTCTCGAGGGCACGGGCGATGCAGCGGTGCTCAATCACTTCCAATCGAGCGTGTTGGCGGAAGGCTCGGGAACGCAAATCTTCAGCACGAGCTTCGTCCAATGGGCGGCCCGCGAGGCGCTGCGGCGCGCTCAACCCGTAACGCTCTTGGCGCGCTTCACCCCTCGCCAGCGCCAGCGCCCGATGGGCGAATTGATTGCTTCTCCGCAACAATCTCCGACGCTCGACCCCGAGGGATCGCTCATCGACGCCGACATGGGCGCTTACCTGACCTGGATCAATCAACAGCGCCTGACGGGCGCGGAGCAATCGTCGTTCCTCGTCTGGTGGGAAGACCACCCGGAGGCGGTGGCCATCGCTCCCACGCTTCCGCATGGCGCGGTGTCAAGCAGTTCCATTGATTTAAACCAGGTGCTGGCTCAGATCACGTAACTCAGTCCCGAGATTACCCAGATTATGCAGAGTAAGGGGAGGAGTCCCACTCCCCAATTATTCCTGTGCCGGGCGGCGCGTTCCAGAGTAATCTGCCTGGAAGGCGGGAGAACTCTACCCTGGCTCGTGTCGAGGAGGGGCGTGAAATGAAGGCTCGAAAGTCTGGATATGCTGGCGCCGTTTTTCTTTTTCTTTTGCTCGGGGCGGGCGCGGGTTATTTCACAACGATATCACAACACCTCTTTTCAACGATCTTTGCCGCGCAATTAGCTCCAACTTCGGAAACCCCATCACCCGCCAAAAATGCGGGCGCGGAGCAAGTCGACCCTGAAAAGGTGACTGAAAGGGTCGCCAACTTCTTGCGGACCTTGCGCCCTGGCGGGACCGCGGAGTCAGCGGGCCATGAACGCAATTACGTGGTTTCCTATCAGGTAGACTTTTTTCGCAAAACGCCCACGGCAAAAGCACCGGAAGAGGGCTTGTCGTATGCGCAGCTTCGTGAGCAGGACATGGATAGGATGCCTCCGTATGTGTATTTCGGTGAGACGGTCTTGGGAATCTTCGACCCCGCGCAGCCGGGCGTGGTTGCTGTTCGCGCCACAATCGACGGCAAGGAGGTCAAAGGGTATCTCGATTCGAGCAAGCTATGGCTCGAACCGGTCCTCGACCGCCCGGCGAGCGACCGGTACATGGCGGTAACGGAAACCAGTTCCGTGCGTGTGGTGCCCGACCCCACCAGCCCAGCGGTGCTGACGATTCTTCAAGGTGAAGTTGTGGACGTCGTCGGACAGCTCAATTTCCAGGGGCGGAGTTGGATCAAAGCGCGCTTCAACGCTCCCGAACGGCCGCGATACGGATTCATCGGGGGCAACGAGGTGCAGCCCTTGATTTTCGCCTCTGTCAATCAGTCGGCGGTGGCAAAGGAAGAAGTCCCGAGGCGGATTCGCAGCTCGAAATTGACTTTTTCTGATGCGGCCCGGCAAAGACTCTCCCAGAACGGGTTCTATATCGAGCCGATTCCTCCAGTGAGTGAACTCTACGTTGACGACATGGCGGATTTGTATTCTGACTCATCAGTGGGTGAGCAAATCTTCGTAACCACCGACATCTTCCTGCACTCGTATCATTTGATTTTTGACCGGATGCTCCAAGACATCGAAGAAAAGAAGTTCCTGCCCGCAGCAACGAGTCTCTCGAAGGCCCTGGCGAAATCCACGGAGGATGAAACCAAGAAAGCGTCAGCCTCGGCGCCGGCCGTGCACGAGGCCTTGCTTTGTGATTTGCTTTACTTTTCCGTGGGGGCCAAGGCGCTTGACCCTTCGTTCGTCCTTCCCACGGCAGTTCGCACTCAAGCGGAGGCTCTGGTCGCGCGCATTAACGCGGGAGAAGGCGAGCTGCCATCTGCCCAGAACTTCCTGGGATTCGGCAAAGAGGACTTCACGCAGTACAAAGTGCGCGGGCACTACGCGAAGAACGCGGCGTTGCAACGCTACTTTCGCGGCATGATGTGGTACGGCCGCCACAATTTTCTTCTATCCGACAAAACCCAAACGCTCGCGGCAATCCTGCTGCCCTACTTGGTGGATGAAGCGCGCGAGGGGAGCCGCTTCGACAGCATGGATGGGGTGGTTAACTATCTCATCGGCCGGCAGGACAAATACACGCTGGCAGGATACCGGTCCGTCAATCGGAAGGTCTTTGGCACGGAAGCCCCCAGCATCAACGAGCTCACCACGAACCTGGACGCACGCCTTACCGCATTCCAGCAAGCGGCCTGGACCGACCTTCCCGCGCCCCGGATCGTATCGGTACGAACGGGAACGGGCATGACCCAGGAAGAGCGCATTCGCGCGACGGCAGGACTCAAATTCCTGGGCCAGCGCTACGTGCTCGATGCGTTCATCATGAATCAACTCACCTCCCCGAGTGTGGGCGATAATAGCAATCCGCGCAATCTTCCCTCCGCGCTTGATGTGATGATGCTGCTCAGTTCGAAGGCGGCTTCCGATTTACAACAGAAGGAGCAAAAGGAACACCAATGGCTGAATTACGACAGCCAGATTGCCAAGCTTAAAGGCGAGGCTGAGGCGCAACTGGACAAGCGCTCGACTTTTTACGAGCAATTTCTGTACGGCCTCAAAACGCTCTTCCTGCCCACCTCCAGCAAACAGTTATTCGCCCTGGGGGAGCCCTGGCAATACAAGAACCTGAACGCGGGCCTTGCTTCGTGGACAGAGCTCAAGCACGACACCATTCTTTATGCCGAACAATCCGCGGCAGAAATGGGCGATGGCGATGAGTTCCAGATTCCCCCCTTCATTCCGCCCGGACCCAAAGGGTACGTCGAACCGAATCCAGCCTTTTTCCATCAACTGACCGCTTCGATCGACCAGATGATGGGATCGCTCAAGAGGACCAACTTCATCACCGATGAATACGTGGATAAGTTCACCCGGTTCAGGGACCTTGCTCATCGGGCGGAGGAGGTATCGCAAAAAGAAGTTGCCGGCCAGCCCCTCACGCCCGACGATTACGATTGGATCAAAGAGCTTCGATATAGTTTCGACCGATCCCTGCTCCTGCCCCGCGGCGCGGATGAAATCAAGGACCCCTCCCTCTTGCAAATGGCCCTAGTCGCCGATGTAGCGACGGATGCCGTCAGCGGGCGGGTTTTGGAGGAAGGCGTTGGGACACCTCAACGGGTCATCGTGGTGGCGAAAGATGCCTTCGGCGGAACGCGGCTGGCCGTGGGATACGTTTATTCCTGGTACGAGTTTATTTCCAACCAGCGGTGGAATGATGCCGAGTGGAAGAAGATCATTTATGCCGGAGGCGAGAAGACGAGAAAGCTGCAAGGCGTCACTCCGCCGGCTTGGTATTCGAGTTTCTCGAAAAACGCAGGCGGAGCGCCCTAATGGGGCCGTGGCGCGCCAAAGCTTTGCTATTTCTGCTCACAACTCCGGCTGGGGTCCGCACCTGTCACTACTCCTGGTGGAGCGATAATCCCCGGCCCTATCTCGAGGCCATAGCTAAAGCGAGCGCGGTTGCCCCGCCGCCGCTCGCCCCCGGCGAGCGGATTCGCGCGGGGATTGTGACCCACCACTTTCTGGCCAAAGATTTAATGGTGAGGTTTTTTAGTACACTCCGCGCCGACTGTTCTCCTGAAAGCATCATCCTGATCGGACCCAATCATTTCCACCATGGATCAGCGAATATCAGTTTCTCTTCCCTGCCTTGGAAAACTCCCTTCGGCGTCCTGGAGACGGACCAGCACATCGTTCAACAAGTAAAGACCGCAACCGCCTTGCCCGAGGAACCGGAAGCTTTTACCGGCGAGCATTCCGTCGGAGTGCTCATTCCGTTCGTAAAATACTACTTCCCGCACTGCCGCGTTGTGCCAATTCTGGTGGACGTGAACGCGCAGGAAAATCGACTGAGAGAACTGCGGGGCGTGCTTTCCCTATTGCTACGGGACCCACACGTGCTGGTGATACTCAGCATGGACTTCTCGCACGACTCCACCGCCGCCATCGCTGATTCTCGCGACGCGAGCGCGCAGCAGGCGATTGCAGATTTGGATTTGAGCAAGGTGGAAGGATTGAACGTGGACTGTCGGAAGGGACTGTGGCTTCTTATGGCCTCGCTGCGCGATCAGGGGCATGTGGAAGTGCATGTCACCGAGCACACCAACTCCGCCCGCCTAACTGGAAATCCCAACCAGACAGACGTGACGAGCTACTTTTCCGTGTACTTCGCAAGCCCGTAGCGCGGATCCTTTTTGTTGGTCCGCGGTTCTTCATTCGCGTCGCCATTAAACTCAATTGAACAACGGTTCATTTAACTCGACCTGCCCATCTGCGCGAGCAGCCGCTTCAACGCGTCCACGGCGAGCACCACCGCGTGATGGGAGGCGTGTGGCAGGCCTCCGAGCCCGCGCTCGACGTCGCCGGGGGTAATCGCGGAGAGTTCCGGTAGCGGTCTGTTCAGAATCGCCTCCGTTAGCCACGACCCGCACGCGACCGAGGGCACACAGCCGGCGGCCTTGAACTTCACTTCTCGAACGCGCCCCTCGCGGACAATCGCCCACAGCTTCATCACGTCACCACAGACGGGATTCGAGGCTTCCACCACCACCGTCGCCTCGGCGATTTCACCCACATTGCGGGGGTGGTGGAAGTGGTCGAGTACGGTTGGGGAATACATGCTCTATACCCTTGGTCCGCGTTTCTTAGTCCTTTGTCCAGTTCCCGGTTTCCGAACAACAGTTTCCGGGCCCGCCCGTTAAATAGGGCTTAGCCTGTAAGTTTAGTTCCTTTTACCCTGATGTTTCACAGAGTTTCTTGGGTCGCTCCGTTTTCCGTCGGCTTGGGTTTGGCGCGTTTTGACAAATCCATATCTTTTGATATATATTAAACAAAGATATGGAACGCAGGCCCTTAGATATCGCCCTCAGCCTCTACGAGATTGCCGGCCCCATCTTCGTGTCGTTGAAGGAAGAGGTCAACCCGGCAAGCCCCAGGGCGCGCTCTCATCCCGATGCGAAAGAGCTGACATTCAATCAGCTTCGCATATTGCTCGCCATTGAGTATGGAAAGGACCAGATCTGCAAACTTGCCCGAAGCGCGCGCGTCGCGCAACCCGCCATGTCCAAAATCGTTGATCATCTGATCCGCCTGGGATTCGCCCGCCGCGATCCTCATCCCACCGACCGAAGAAAGATAAGACTGAGTCTAACGCCAAGGGGAACCGCGATGACGGGACGTATTCGCCTGAAAGCGGCAGAGAAGTATGTGGGATCGATAACCAATCTTTCCACAACTGACAGGCAAAAACTGGTCGATGGGATCGCCGTGATCTTCGATGTCATCGACAAAACACGAAAGGACCACCCATGAAACTTGATCCGAAGAAAACAGCTTTGCTGACCCTCGATCTCCAGAACGGCATTTTTGGATTTGCCCCCGCCGCGGAGGCCGTCATTCCCAATGCCGCCCGCGCTGTGGAGTTCGCCCGGAAGAAGCAATTTCAAATTATCCACGTAGGACTGGGATTTTCCGAAGGCCATCCGGAGATTTCCGACACCGAATCTCGATTTCAGAGGCTGAAGCAAAACAATCTCTTCGTGAAGGGCACGCCCTCGGCCGAATTCCACAACTCAATCTATCGGCAAGGGGATCTCGTAGTCTATAAGCAGCGAGTCGGGGCGTTTTCGGAAAACCACCTCCACTTAATTCTCCGCTCTCGTGGCATCGAAAGCCTGGTGTTTTTCGGAATTTCGACTAGTGGTATCACTCTCTCCACACTCCGACGGGCATTCGACCTGGATTATCGCTGCGTTGTCCTGAAGGACGCCTGTTTCGACGCCGATCCGGAGGTCTACAGGGTTCTCACCGAAAAGATTTTTCCGTCGCAAGCAACGGTCCTCACCGTGGACGCCTTTATTGCCGAGCAGGGGGAATGATTGAGTTCCGAGAACTCCCAGGAGACGTTGCAGCAAGCCGAGGCGAACAGCGCGGGGTTGCCCCCTTCCGAAGGTTGGCACAAGACCTTTTCCGCGTTGCGCAATCCCAATTACCGCTATTTTTATTCGGGACAGACCGTTTCGCTGATTGGCACCTGGACGCGCACCGCTGCCCTTGGCTGGGTTGCCTTTGAGTACACCCATTCAGAATTCCTGCTGGGAATTGTTTTCATGCTCAATTCCCTTCCCATATTCCTCTTCGCCGTCTATGCCGGTTCCCTGGCCGATCGAATTCCCAAAATCAGGATTTTTGCTTTCACCAGTTGGTTTTCGCTGCTCTCCTCCCTGACGTTGGCCGTCATGTTGTTCCGGGGCCCCGTTCACACTGCCTATCTCATGATCTTTGCCTCTCTTTGGGGGCTATCAACAACCTTTGAGATGCCGTCCCGGCAAAGCCTGATGGTAGAGCTGGTGGGCAAGGAAGATTTGGTGAACGCCATCGCATTGAACAGCGCCATGGTGAATTCCGCTCGGGTCATCGGTCCCGCAATAGGCGGCATCGTGCTTGCTTCTTTCGGCTCGGCCTGGTGCTTTCTCTTGGATGCGCTGAGTTATTTTGCAGTCCTTTATGCGATTCACAAAATCCAGCTTCCCGCATCGCACTATGCACCGGAAAAGGTGAAAGCAGACTGGAAGTATACTTTAGAGGGGTTCAAATATCTAAAAACCAATCCCGCCATTGCCCAATCGGTAACCCTGCTTTTTATCATGGGACTGGGTGGGTGGGCCTACCAATCCCAGCTCTCCGCCTTCGCGGTGACCCAGTTGAAGATGGGCGCGCAAGGCTATGGATTGCTCCTGGCCTTGAATGGTCTGGGCGCCTGTTCGGCCGCTTTATTCGTCGCCACGCAAGGATCTCGCGTAGTCAACGTTAAGTCGCTTTATATCGGCGCTGGCATGTTTGCAGTTTTTATCATTCTTCTCGGCTTCGTGAGCCAACCGGACGGCGCGGCGTTCTTTCTATTCTTCGCCGGGTTCGGCGTCATCTTATTTTTTTCCATCGGCAATAGCATCATCCAAACCCAATCTCCGGACAACCTGCGAGGTAGGCTGATGGGCATTTGGGCCCTCGTCTTCGGCGGGAGCCTGCCCGTCGGAAGCTTTTGGATGGGCGTCATCGCGCAGAAAGTGGGTTCCGGCCGCGCCTTGCAGGCGGGAGGGCTTTTCTGCGCTTTGGGGGCGTCCATCGTCTATTGTCTGAGTCGCAAAAATCGGGGTTAACTCTTTAACTGGAATGTGGAGCACCCCTGTCGCTCGTCCTCGAGACCTCGGCCTTGTGATGCAGGCAATTCGCCGTTCAGCCTTTCTATAGGACACTTCAGCGCGCTTCACGCGAAGTTCAAAGCAGTCCGCCTTGACAGAGGGAGGCGGATGAAGTTCAATCAGACTTTCCATTGTTACTCTCTTCGAAACTGGTGAAAGGGAAACGTATGAGAACAAGCGCGATAGTTGCGAATGATTCGCAACTAGGAAGATCCCGTGGCGACAAGGCAATCACCCGACCCTCGCTGATGAAGGAGTTGGCTGCGCAGGGGATTCGGATGACCGCACAGAGGCGGTTGCTCGTCGGCATTATTCAGGACTCACGGCGGCACTTGGATGCGGCGACACTACTGAAGCATGCGAAGGAACAGGATCCGGAAATTGATCGCGCTACAGTCTATCGAACCCTGGCGTTGCTCAAGAAGCGCAGCCTGATCGATGAGTTGGATCTTATGCATCTCGAGGGAGAAAAGCATTATTACGAGGCGAAGACGAATCGCGACCACTGCCACATGGCTTGCTTCCGGTGCGGCGCCATCATGGAATTCATGAGTCAATCTTTTGAAAAGCTCAAACAAGAAATAGCCGATCAGAGCGGTTTTCAAATCAATGTGGTGCGGCTGGAAGCCGGCGGACTTTGTAGACAATGTCGGCGCTTGGCGAGTTAACCGGCTGGAGTTTTTTTGCCTCGCTAGTTGCGACACTATCGCAACAAGGTAAATTTGGAGCGCGCGATTAAGCAAGGCTGAGTTTGTCCGGATGCAATAGGACGGTCCCCACGACTAAACCTTTGGGCGAGGCGTCGAGGGGACCGAAATCGACAACCCCATGGGCTGACGACTTAACCATTATACGGGAGCCGGCCATGGGTTTCAAAAGGGGATGAGCAGCATGGCTGGTACAGAACGAAACTGTCATCTAAGTTTTGCCTTTCCGATCTTGAGGCTTGTAAGGCGTCTGACGGTATTCCTTTCCCTCGCATCGCTGATGCTGTTCGCCGTTGAGTCGTGCGCCGGATTTGGTGGCAGCGTCTCCGGCACGGTCAAGGATGCAAGCAACGCCGTGGTCCCGAGGGCAACGGTGGAGGCGGCCAACACGGACTCGGGTGTCCGGTACCGCCAAGCAACTAATGGCCGGGGATTCTATTCCTTTCCGGACCTCCCCATCGGCCGCTACAACCTCGTAATCGAAAAAATCGGTTTCAAGCCATACCAGCGGACCGGTGTCAGTATCGACGCGGGCAGCACGGTCACGGTCGACGCCGTGTTGGAAATCGGCGAGCAAGTGAGGGCAGTCAGCGTAAGCGAGACGGCCGTCCATGCGGAAACGTCCGACACTCAACTAGGCGAAGTCATTGGCGGAGCAAAGATGAGCACCATGCCCTTAAATGGCCGGAGCTATACAGACCTTTTAGCCCTCCAGCCCGGCGTTGCTCCTGTGACCTCGCTAACTTCAGACACCCAGCAAGACGTCGGGGTGAGTGCGCTTTCGCCCTCCGGGGAATTGAATCCGGGGACGATTTCGATCAACGGACAGCGGGAGTTTTCCAATGCCTTTATTGTGAACGGTAGCGATGCCGAAGAAGACGTAAACTCCGGAACAGCAATCGTTCCCAATCTCGACTCGATCGCCGAGTTCCGGCTCCTCACCAGCAGTTTCGAAGCGGAGTACGGCGGATACAGCGGAGGGCAGATCAACGTCGTTACGAAATCAGGCACCAACAGCTTTCATGGCGACTTGTTCGAGTTCCTGCGCAACACGGACTTCGATTCGCGCAATTATTTTTCTGCCGCGCGCGGAGCATTTCACCAAAACCAGTTTGGTGGAACATTTGGCGGGCCGCTGCAAAAGAATAAGGTCTTTTTCTTCGCTGATTACCAAGGTACTCGACTAACAGAGGGTGTGGATACTGGCCAAATTCCTGTTCCTTCCGTTTGCGATCGAACTGGCAACCTTTCCGATCTGGTAAGCTCGCTGGGCGGCACCGTCACCGGCCAGTACTGGGCGAACCTTCTCTCCGAGAGACTCGGCTATGCGGTTTCAGCGGGCGAACCCTATTACACGCCCGGGTGCTCGAGTTTTTCCCGGTGCGCTCTCCCGAATGCCCTGATCCCAAGCTTGGCATGGTCCGCGCCGGCGAAACAATTGCTGGGATATGTCCCCCAACCGAACGCGGGCGCCAACTTGTTCTCGACTTCATCCGAGGACGAGCGGTTGCGGGACGATAAAGGAGCTTACCGTGTCGATAACAACACCCATTGGGGCTTGTTATCGGGCTACTACTTTGCGGACGACTACACCTTGAACAATCCCTACCCTGTCGCGCAAAGTGGCGCAAGCGTGCCGGGTTTCAATGCCCTCTATTTTGGCCGCGCCCAGTTACTCAGCCTCGGCGCGACCAAGACTTTGGGGTCGGCAGCAGTCAACGAGTTTCACTTCAGCTATATGCGGGATCGCAACGATCTTGGGAAACCCATCGGAGGGCTGGGCGTTAGCCTGGCGGCGCAGGGATTTTTGACGGGCGCGGGTACTCCCGGCATTGTCCCGCTCGACCCCCAAGGCGAGGGGGTTGAGAACATTGTCTTCAATACTTTTTCAATCGGGACAAACGCCAACGAACTGAGGCAGGCCAACAATACCTTTCAGGCGATCAACAATTTTTCGAAAGTGTTGGGCAGGCACACTCTGAAGGCAGGCGTCGAATTTCACTACGACCAGGTCAACACCAACCCTATCGCCCAATTCGATGGAAACTTTCTCTTCTCCGGAAGCGAGACCGGGTCGGACTTCGCCGATTTCCTAACGGGAATTCCGAGCCAGTACAACCAGAGCGAATTGCAAGCGTTTTACGGACGCAACAAGTACTGGGGGCTTTACGGGCAAGACAGTTGGCGCGTGCGTTCCAACCTGACGCTCAACTATGGCCTGCGCTGGGATCGCGTCGAGCCTTGGTATGAACTTAACAATGGTATTTCGACATTTGAACCGGGCAAGTCTTCTGTGGTTTTTCCCGGCGCTCCTGCGGGGATACTCTTTCCCACCGATCCCGGTGTTCCTCGGACGCTCGCCCCTCCCGGAAATCTCGCCTTCGCCCCGCGTTTTGGCTTGGCCTTTTCGCCGGATTCGAGGAGAGACACGGTTCTCAGCAAGCTAACGGGTGGTCCCGGCAAGACGAGCTTGCGAGCCGGGTTCGGAACGTATTCCAACGCCATTGAGGCATTGTCGATTGGGATTTTGGCCGGAAATGCGCCATTCGGAATTACCTATTCGAGCCCTGCTCCTCCTCTGTTCGCAACGCCTTTCATCACTGCGTCGAACGGGCAGAATCAAGGTCAACCCTTTCCGGTGGCGCTTGCGACGAGAAAAGCGGCCAGCAGTAACCCCGACCCGGACATCAACTGGGCACAGTATGAGCCCATGAGCGGTATTCCCGGATATGCTGCTACGAACCGCATTCCTAGCGTCGATGAGTTCATGCTGTCGCTGGAGCGGCAGTTCGGAGCCAACACGGTGCTGAGTGCGAACTACGTGGGCACGCAAGGGCACCGGCTTCTGGTGATGGTGGAAGCTAATCCCGGCAATCCTGCGCTTTGCTTGAGTCTGAGTCAGCCGAGCGAGGTGGCGCCAGGTTCCGCCACGTGTGGACCTTTCGGAGAAAGTAATGTGTTCACGACGGCGTCAGGCCAGATCGTCAACGGAACTCGTGGACCGTTGGGCCCCAATTTTGGCAGCGACACCGATCAGGCCACCATCGGAAAGTCGAACTACAATTCTTTTCAGCTCACGGTAAGACACACCAGCGGCCGCTTGGAAGTGTTGGCTGGTTACACCTTGAGCAACTCCCAGGACCTATCCTCAAACCTTGGTGAAGAGGTCAATCCGTCTGATCCTTCACTCAGCAGGGGGTTGTCTGCCTTCGATGTGAAGCATAACTTTGTAGTCAGCTACACTTACCAAATTCCTTTGGAACATCTCTTTCGTTCCACGAACCGTTGGACGCAGGGCTGGCAGCTCTCCGGGATCACCCATTTCAGCAGCGGCCTTCCGGTGACCCTGGTCAATTACGGCGACAATTCACTGCTCGGTGCTGAACCGAATGGCATCAATAACTATGGCGTTGATGAACCGGATTATGCGGGCGGCCCTCTCCGGATCAATCACGATCTTCGTAACGGCCTCCCGTACTTCGATACCTCCCAGTTCAGCGAGAACGCCCTCGGCACACCGGGAACCGCGAAGCGGCGCTTCTTTCATGGTCCGGGAATGGACAACTTCGATACGGCCATCGCTAAGAATGTCCGCTTGACCGAATCCAAATCGCTTCAGCTTCGCCTGGAAAGTTTTGACGTTTTCAATCACGCTCAGTTCTTCGGACCACAAGCGATTGACGGCAATATCAGCAGTCCGACTTTTGGCCGAGCCGTCAGTGCGAGTCCCCCCCGCCTCCTTCAGTTGGGGGCAAAGTTTTTCTTTTAAAGTGCTTGCCCATTTCAGTGGAGCCCCGAGGGCAGGATAAATTTCCGCTTCGCCAATAACACCATGACGGAATCCGCCCTGGAGCGCTAATACCTTTGGTTGCGGCTCTGCTACGCTGTGCCACTTCCCTTACTTCGGCGCGGACTCCGGCTCCGCAGCGCCGCGGTGGCACGTCCAGCAGGTCACGCGCATGTGACCGCCGAAGTTATCGCCATTAATCTCGTGGGCCATCATCAGCATCTTTCGCGCCGTCTGTTTATGCGGGTTGTCATCCTTTTCAAACGCCCCCATGACGTGGCAGAAGTTGCACTGTACGCCCAGCGAGTGCGCAAAGGACTGCATGGCGCTCATCAAATCTGCCGCAGGCATTCCCTTGAGAATCTGAATGTTCTTGTAAACGTCTTTCGCCAGCTTGGGCGGCTCGGGCGCTTCCCAATCGGCCTCCGGCTGCTTCTCGTAGACGATCGTATCCTCGCGCGGCGGACGGTCGCTCATTGTCCGGCTTGCATGGTAGGTGAGAGTCTTGCCGTCGCCGGATAAGGTCCACGTTTCGCTGATGTGTATCTCGCCTTCGTCGCGGGTGGCTACGGACTCCACCGACAATGCCCCGTCTTTCCACTGGACCTTGCTCTTCAATGACGCTCCCATCATCTCGTTCGTGTTGTCGTCTGAGCCAATCGTGTAGTGGAACTTGTGAATCTCATCCCCCACTTCGCTGGCGGTGCGAACCGAGATGGTGAGGTCGGAACCCTGCTGTTCGATTTTGATGCGGCGGTTGGTCGCGGGCCGGCCGGACACTTGACTCTTATCCGGGTTCCAGTGCCAAATGCCGGAAAGGTTTGGTAAGGACTCTTGCGAGATTGCCTGAACGGCCGCGAGCGCCGTCAGAGCCAACAGCAGATAGCGAAATGTCCATGTGGTGCGAGCGAGTTTCTTCATCAGCGCCTCCTCGGCGGACGTGAGCTGCTTGAGTATCGGGCCCGGCCCATTGGTCGTGTGCGCTCAAATCCTAGCATTAGTTGGCCATTGGCGCACCTGGATTTACGAATGGATTTACAGATGGGAATTACCAAATTGAGGGTTGTGACTTGACCTTTCCGAACCTTGCAATCATGCAGTGGCAATCAGCAATCGGCAATTCTGCTATGATACCTCCCCGCATTTTGAGAACGGCGCGAAGAGGAGAGCGCATGTCCTATCCAAAACCCAGGCGGCGATCGTGGGCAGAGCCCTGGAAAATCAAGATGGTCGAACCCATTCGCATGACCACGCTCGCCGAGCGCGAGAGGTTCGTGAAGGACGCCGGGTACAATACGTTTCTGCTGCGCTCCGAGGACGTCTACATTGACCTGCTTACCGACAGCGGCACCAACGCCATGAGCGATCGCCAGTGGGCGGGCATGATGCTGGGCGACGAAGCCTATGCCGGCAGCAAGAACTTTTACAACTTGTGGGAAGCTGTAACTCAGTATTACGGATACAAGTATCTCGTCCCCACGCACCAGGGGCGGGCCGCGGAGCACATCCTTTCGCGGATCTTGATTCACCCTGGCGACGTCATTCCCGGCAACATGTACTTCACCACCACCCGCCTGCACCAGGAACTCGCCGGGGGCACATTCGTCGACGTGATTATCGATGAAGCCCATGACCCCGCGAACCCCTACCCTTTCAAGGGTAACGTCGACCTGGCGAAACTTCAGCGCGTCATTGAGGGTTCCGGGCCCGGCAAGATTCCCTATGTTTCGATCGCGGGCACGGTGAACATGGCGGGCGGACAGCCGCAGTCCATGGAAAACCTGCGCGCCGTCCGCGCCCTCGCTAAACAACACAACATCCCCATCGTCCTTGACGCCACGCGCGCTATTGAGAACGCCTACTTCATTCAGCAGCGCGAGCCCGGATACCAGTCCAAAAAGGTGGCCGAGATTTTGAAGGAGTACTGCTCCTACACCGACACTTGTACGATGAGCGCGAAAAAGGACGCGCTGGTCAACATCGGCGGCTGGCTGGCCACCAACGATCAAGGCCTCTTCGAAGAGGCGCGCAACCTGGTGGTGGTTTACGAAGGCTTGCACACCTACGGCGGCCTGGCGGGGCGAGATCTGGAAGCCATGGCGCGCGGCATCAGCGAGAGCGTCGAGGATGACCACATCCGCACGCGCGTCGGCCAGGTGGAATATCTCGGCAATCACTTGCTCGACTGGGGTATACCCATCGTTAGACCCATTGGCGGGCACGCGGTCTTTCTCGACGCCAGGGCATTCTACCCGCACATCCCCCAGTCGCAGTACCCAGCCCAGGCGCTGGCCTGCGATGTGTACATCGACTCGGGAGTCCGCACCATGGAGCGCGGAGCCGTCTCCGCCGGGCGCGACGCTAGAACCGGCGAAGAGCATTTCCCCAAATTGGAACTGGTGCGCATCACCATTCCCCGGCGCGTCTACACACAAGCGCACATGGATGTGGTGGCAGAATCGGTGCTTGAGGTTTACGAGCAACGCCAGAAGGCGCGCGGCCTTCGCATGACCTACGAGCCGAAATACTTGCGATTCTTCCAGGCGCGGTTTGACCGAATCGCTTGAGAAGGGACCGGTGCCGACCGGCCAGGCGGTGAGATCCTCTGGCATCGAGTTGTGGCATTGGAGAGCCGCACGCAGTCTTCGAATCGTTGGCCCCCCGACGAGTCCGTCCCGAGCGCCCCAGCCCTCCGCTAAACGACTTACTTTCAAATGCTTGTTCGGATACGGGAAAAGCCTTGATTATAAGACCATTAGTTTCCTACTGGTAGGAATGCGGTTTCCCGGAGTGTCGATTTTCTCGGCCTCACGCAATTCTGCCCGCTGTTGGCGTGAGAATAGTAGCGCTACGGGCTATTTCCTTAAGTTTGCGCTATCGCAGGTCACGAAACTCGCTGGCGGTGATACCAAGCTGACGGAGGATTTTGAAAAAGAGTGGCGGGCCAATCTCTCGTCCGCCATGCAAGGGTACGGTGACGGCTCGGCCGTCGGGGTGATTCCAACGTTCATGACTTCCGGTTTCTCTGGTTCTGAAGAAACCCAGGCGACGGGCTGCCTCCTGGAATTCCCGAGCGGTGGCGCTAGGCACGTACGATCTCAGGCGTGTCAGCGGGGAGCGGCGTGCTCTTTTCGCGGTATTCTTCGGCAATCATCTCGAAGACTCTAGTAAGTTCGGCAAGAGCCTCCTCGCGAGTAGGCATCAGGGCGTAACAACCCGGGATCAAGGGAATTTCCGCCACCCACGAGCCGTCTTCCTGAGAATAGAGAATCGTCTTGTAATCGTCAATCTTCACGCTCGCTCCTCCCAAATCTGTTGACCATTATAGCATATACTCTCGCCCGTTCGGGCTTGGTTGAAATCATCCCTTGTTGCCCGTGATAGGGATACAACATCTTTGCGCCAAGAGAAATCCATCTTCAGATCAGCCATAACGCTGATTTCCGCCACAATTTCACGGCTCGTTCTCGCCCGGTTGCGCAAGAAGCTTCCGGCAGACACGAATCAAACGGCTGTGCGGGATGCTTTGGTCGGGGTTCAGCATTACCAGTTCACCCTGGCGGAAGCTGCTGTAATACCAGCGGGTGAGAAGGCTGAGGTGTTCCCAGGGCGGCACAGGGGGTGAACCCGGATGGTCAGTTTTCCTATCAAGTAATTCCATCAGGTCGTGAAGTTGCCGGTCGAGGGGAGTGGGATTGGGGACGTTTTCATCAAGGGAGAGAGCCGACGGGCCGCGAATCTCGCCGCCGATGATGCGAAAGAAGACTACCGACTTCTCCTCCGCCCCCGGCAATAACATTACAGCATGGAGGTCGCGAAGATTTCTCACCAGATCGGTCCGCTGGCGCAGCAGCTCGTTCAGTTTCTCGATCCGCTGGTGAATCTTGGAAGCCTGCTCGAACTCCAGCGACTCGGAGGCCAAGGCGCGCTCCAGTTCGAGCGTGCGCTGGAGGGATTTCCCCTGCGAGTCCAAGAACTCGACCACCCGTTGGACTTCCCCTTGGTACTCGGCATCCGTACAACCTGCAAAACAAGGCGCCAGGCACATATGGAGCTGCGAATAAATGCATCCGGGATGGGAAGGGTCGGGATTCAGTTCCTCCACGCAGCGGCGAATCTTGAAGAAGTCCAGAAACTCCCCGGCGAAGCGTTCGGCCGCGGCCAGCGAAGGAAAAGGGCCGTAATAGAGCGAGTTATCCCGCGTCATGCGCCGGGTTGGGTAGCAGCGCGGGAAGCGGTTCTGCATTTTCAGTTTCAACAGCGGCGGGGGCTTAAGGCACATGCGATCGCGGTACTGCTGGGAAAAGTAATGGCGGTTCAGCAGGTAAAGAAGCCACGTCCCCTCAAATGGCGAGCCGACAGGCTGATATTCGATGCGCGCAGCAAGCTCGCGCAGATTCAGCATTTTGGAATTTTGCCGGCGGGGGGACAGCAACCGGGCGAGGCGGCGGTGCAAATCGTTTGTCCTCCCAAGGTAAGGCGCCGAAGGCACCCCCTCACGCGGAGCAGGGAACACGGCGAAGACCGCGGGGCGCGATGGAAAGGGGAGGTCGTCCCCAGCGGCGCCAGCATCAAACGGAGTGTCAAAGCGAAGGTGCATACCCGGCCCACAACAATCGATTCTATCGGCCGGAGAAAGGCGGGGTCAAGGTCGGCCGTTTCGCACGCACGGAAGCACTGTTCCCTCCGCAAAGCTGTGGACATCCCGGGAGGGTTTTGGTAGGCTGGCTATAGGATTGCAAGCTGGGCGTTTACCATCCGATTGATAGTAAGGATGCTTAGGCATCTAGGGGTGGAACTCGGCCCGTACAAGGCGACCACGTTCGCAGAGCGCGACGGTGCTGAATGCAAATACGATTGTGGGGCGTAAGAGGCTCCACCCCCACTCCTGAACCGCGAAATGCCCGTTACGGCGGCAACACAAGCTGCCTGGAAGTTCGACTCGCCAATAATTCTCTGATCATCCTCGATTGCGGCAGCGGGATGCGCGCCCTGGGCAAAAGCTTGCAAAGTGAATTTGGCGAGCAGCCCATACAGGCTTCTTTTTTTCTGACCCACTTCCACTGGGACCATATTCAAGGGATTCCCTTCTTCCAGCCCCTTTACCGAAGGGGAAACAAGTTTATGTTCCATTCCGTGCTGCTCACCGACTCCGGGCTGAGGGATGCCATCGAAGGGCAGATGGCCAATCCGTACTTTCCCGTAAATATGGGAGTGATGGGGGCGGAGCGCCGTTTTACCAATCTGGATAACAATCCCGTCAGCGTGAACGGGGCAACCCTGCGGTCTGCTCCCCTGAACCACCCGCAGGGGTGTGTGGGGTATCGGATTGAAGCCGACGGTGGAACGTTCGTCCTCGCCACAGACAACGAGCCCGGGTCGCCCGTTCACGATCAGGCTCTCCGCGAATTGGCCCGGGACGCCGACGTTCTGGTGTACGACGCCCAGTACACGCCCGAACAACTGACAGGCGAGAAGAAAGGCTGGGGGCATAGCTCCTGGCTCGAAGGCGTGCATATCGCCCACGAATGCGGCGTGAAGAGTTTGGTCCTTTTCCACCACGATCCCGATAGCGATGATTCCTATATCGATGGCCTGGTGATGAGGGCGCGGCAGGAGTTCCCGAACACCTGGGGCGCGAATGAGGGATTGACCATCACCATCCCCGAGGGGGGTATCGCCCATCCCATCCAGGCCGGAGCGGGCGAGCGCAGGGCCGATCGCCGATATCACGTCGAGCTGCCGCTGCGCGTCACGTGGCGCGATGCGGACGGCAACAAGCGTGAGGCCTCCGGGCTGGCGAGATCGATTTCACGGACGGGAATTTACTTCGTGGTCCCAACGGCGATTCATGCGACCGAGCCGTTACAGTTGGAACTGATACTCCCCAACGAAATCACCCAGCGCGGCGAAATGAGGATCAAGTTGGCGGCCAGGCCCCTTCGCCAGGAATTGGTGGGCGACGGCCTGCGCGAAGAGACGCGGGGATTCGCGGTGGCAGCAGCCTTGGAAGTTACCCACGCGGATCAAGCTGTTCCCTTGATGTCGCGCACGCTTTAGGCGGGCGGATTTGCTAAGGGTTTATTCGGAACGGGCAAAGAAAGCGGCGAGTTTGTCGTAGGTGGCCAAGAGGTCTTCAGGCTGGACACGCGATTCCCCCGCCACCGTCATAAAGTTCGTGTCGCCAGTCCACCGCGGTAACACATGCAGGTGCAAGTGGTCCGCGACGCCCGCCCCGGCACACTTCCCTAAATTCATGCCCAGGTTATATCCTTCGGGATTATAGATCTTCTGTAATGCCGTCTGGAGACGCTGGGTGAGCACCATCATTTCCGCCAGGGTTTCGGGGGTAACCTGGTCGAGGCCGGCCACATGGGCGTTGGGAATCACCAGCACGTGGCCCGTGGTGTAGGGATAAAGATTGAGCAGGATGAAGTTCTCCCGCCCGCGAAAGAGCAACAGGCTTTGGCGGTCTTGCGCCGGGTCGAGTCCCAACTTCTGACAGAACGGGCACCCTTCACCCTTACCTGCCTGGCTGACGTATCGATATCTCCAGGGACTCCACAAGTAATCCATAGTTGCCGAATGCCCGTTGAGGGGGAACCGCCAACTCCTAAGGAGTCGCCGGATTCGGGGCCGCTGGCGGGGGAGGAGTCGGAGCCGCGGGGGTCTCCGTGGACGGGGATGTGTTCACCAGGTCTTTCAGTTCCTTGCTCGGTTTGAAATAAGGTATCTTCTTGGCCGGGACGTCCACGCGTGCTCCGGTCTTGGGATTGCGGCCAATGCGAGGCTTGCGTTGGCGCGTGCGAAAACTTCCAAACCCGCGGATCTCAATCTTGTCGCCAGTCTTCAGCGACTTCACAATGCTGTCAAAAATCGTCTCGACGATGATTTCGGAGTCTTTGCGGCTCATTTCCACGACACGCGAAACATCTTCGATCAACTCTGCTTTCGTCATATTAATCTCCTAACCGTATTAACTCGTAAATGTGATGCCCGCGGAAGACAATGCTTCCGCCATGGTTGATAGTCTCTCGGGTTCCTTCGCCTTGGGGGCCACCGGCTCAGGTGAAGGAGGGGGAAGGGGCGGAGGCGCCGCTTCCTTCATGCTCAAGGCAATCTTCCGGTCTCCGGCGTTCAAGCGCAGGACCCGGAAATCGTGCTCGCTGCCCAACTCCAGTTTAGCATTTCCGGGGCCTCCGTGCGCATTTCCAATTTCCGAGATGTGACACAGGCCCTCGATCCCTTCGCCCAGCTCGACGAAAACTCCAAAGGAAACTTGCCGGGAAACTTTGCCGGGAACCATGTCGCCCACGTGGAGCTTAGCAAAGTAAGTCTCCCAGGGATCTTGTTCTAGTTGCTTCAGCCCCAAAGCCAGCCGCCGATTTCCGGGGTCCAGCGCTAAAACCGCGGCCTCAATCTTTTGTCCTTTTTTCAAGATCTCCGACGGCTGCTTGATATTACGATTCCAGGACATATTACTAATATGAATAAGACCATCAACGCCATCTTCGATTTCCACAAACGCGCCGAAATCCGTCATATTGCGCACGCGGCCCTGCACCACCGCGCCGACGGCATACTTCTCATGTATCGTACTCCAGGGGTCCGGCAAGCTCGCCTTCAGGCTCAGGGAGATCCGGCGCTTGGCCATATCGACTTCCAGAACCCCAACGTCAATAGCGTCGCCGACGGTCAGAATTTTCGACGGATGGCGCAGGCGTTTGCTCCAACTCATTTCGGAGACATGGACGAGCCCCTCCACGCCAGGCTCGAGCTCCACGAAGGCTCCGTAATCGGTCAGGCTCACCACCCGGCCGCTAACATGGTCGCCCGCATGGTAAGTGCGGGGCACCATCTCCCAGGGGTCGGGTTTAAGCTGCTTCAGGCCAAGCGAAACGCGCCCCTTCTCGATGTCGTGTTTCAGGACTTTGACGCGGACCTCCTGGCCCACCTGCACGACTTCCGAGGGATGGCCGACTCGACCCCAGGCGAGATCGGTAATATGGAGGAGTCCGTCCATTCCGCCCAGGTCCACGAAAACCCCATAATCCGCCAGGTTCTTGACCTTGCCGACCACTTCGGCGCCCTCGACCAGGCGCCCGGCCAATTCGCTCTTAAGCCGATTGAGGTCCTCTTCCAACGCCAGCTTGCGGCTGACCACCACGTTGTTCCGCTTGCGATTAATCTTGATGATCTTGCAAGTGATCTCTTGGCCTTTCAACTCATCGACGTTGCGGTGTGCTCGAACATCGGCGTGCGACGCGGGGAGAAAGGCCGGCACACCCACGTCGACAGTCAAGCCGCCTTTGATGCGGTCGAGCACCTTTCCGGTGATGTTGGTCTGATCCTGGAAGGCCTTCTCAATGTTTTCCCAAACCCTACGCCGCGCCGCCTTTTGATGCGAGATCTGGACTCGCCCCGTTTCGGCGTCATAACTCTCGATCCAAATATCCACGGTGTCGCCGGGCGCGACACTGAGCTGACCTTCACTGTTCAGGAATTCAGAGAAAGGGGCAGTGGCTTCCGTCTTCAGGCCGATATCGACGACGACTTCTCCGTCTGCTACCTTCAGAATCTTACCCTGCACAACCTGCCCTGGCGCCAAGGGAGACGCCGAGAGGGTTTCCATCCCCGCCAGCAGGTTCGACATTTCCGTGCTTTCGGGGGTCCCGGGCGCGAGCGCGGTCAAATCCTCGGGCTGATCATTCTCAGTTCCCGAATCCTGCGATGTGAGCGTGCTCAGTTCGACGGGTTGTTCAAGGTCAGTTCCGACCTCCTGTGAGCTGCGATTATCCTCCAACGACATCAACGTGCCTCCCTCCTAATACCCGACGCAGACCAACAGGAAAGGGCCATTCTACCTCCGCACCTAAACCGAAGTCAATCGGGCCTAAGGAAAGAACATGGCGTGTAAGCTCAAGATGAAAAAGGCCCTCGCGTGGATGTAGCCACGATGTACCGCGGGCATCTTGCCCGCTGGGGCGGGACGCCCGCGCTACGTCCGCCTTACGCCCGCGCCACGAAATCTTTCAGAATTCAATTCGTGCGTGAAAGGCGATCATGCGAGGGGCGTTGTCGCCGCCCAAACCAACCCCCAGCAGTCCGGTGGGAGGTGAAGTGGTGCTGGTGAGCGCGCCAAAACCCGTTTGTGTGCCGGGCTCTCCCGGAATCCCGGCCAAAACGATGCTGGGGAGGGCAAAATTGGGATGGTTGAAGACGTTGAAGAACTGGCCTTCCAGCCGCAGCTTAACGTGCTCGGCGAGAGGAATCGACTTGGTCAGATAGAAGTCACTCCAAAAGAATTGCGGCCCCCGCAGCGCGTTGCGGCCGAGAGTCCCAAACTGGCAGTTCGTGGGATTGTCGCCGCCTGCGCAGGCGCCCGTGCTGGGATCGACGGTCGAAACGAAGGCATTGGGATTCAACCATTGAAGCGTGCCAGGATTAGTCACGCCCGCGATAGGTTTCTTTTCGTATAACGGCACACCTGGAACGACGCTCGCGAACTCCGGCCCGCTACCCTGCACGATGCCGTTCCCGCCGTCGGAATAAGGCGTGCTCTCGACCGAAAAGGGAATTCCGCTATGCCAGAACGCCGTGCCCGAAACTTGCCAGTCATTCAAAAAGTAGCCAAGGCGATGACTTCGCACCTTGACCGGAAGTTCATAGACGTACTGAGCGGTGAGGTTGTGGCGGATGTCGTAATCGCACGGACCGTCGTCGCGGGCCAACTCGCCGGGCAGCGGGGAAAGAATTCCTCCCGAGGAAAACTGGAGGAATCCGCCGTTCGAAACTTCGTCGCGGCAGCGGCTGAGCGTGTAGTTGATTTGCCCTTTAAGGCCGCGTCCCAAGCGCCGTTCCGCGGTCAATTGCAATCCGTTGTAGCGGCTATTCGCACCCGTAGAAAGTTGCGCCACTGCCCCAAACCTGGCGTCTGCCGGCTGCAGGTAAGGAAACGGAGCAAAGCAGCCCGGGCAGACCGTTTGATAGCCATTTTCCTGGGTCAGATACGGCTGGTTCAACGCGCGAGTGCCTACGTATTGCCCGTGCAGGCTGGTGGTGCTTCCGAACTGATATTCGACCCCGAAGCTCCACTCTTGAAAATAGGGTGCGCGCAGTTCCCCGCCGGGCGCCGCCGTCATCGCCACCGGTGGCAGGCACGCGCCGGGGGTGGACTGCGGAGATGCGCAGGAAAGCTCGCCGCGGGCAAACCCTGAGGTAAAGGAGTTGTTCGCTGCTACTGTCGCAGCCACCGCGCTGCCCGGCACTCCGGGACCGATTCCGAGTCCGCCCACGCTGCCGAGCAAACCACCCTGGAAAGTCCGGACGTACGGCGGATTCATGCCCAGAGTGTCGGCCACGCTTCCCGGCAGGATGTCACTGAAAATCCCGAAGCCGCCCCGCAACACGGTGTGAGGAGCGAGTTGCCATGCCAACGCCGTTCGCGGCTGAAGGATCGCCACGGGCGTCGAAACGAACAGGTTGCCGAGATGCGTTTCGATCGCCTGGTCGAGCGGCTGGTTCACATCGTGCGCAATCGAATCGAATGATCCGCGCAGGCGTGCAATCTGATCGTGGGGATTGAGAGGATTGGAATTGAGGGTGTCGCGAACGCCAAACGTCCACGTCAACCGGGAAGTCACCTTCCAGGTGTCCTGCGCATAGAGATCCAGATTCAGGAAGTTGAAAGGCTGATTGGCCGCCTGGGGGAAGGTTTCCGTCGAGATGGAGGCAACCCCGTAAATGAATTGCGGCAAGGTGGTATAGCTAACCGTGGGAACCGTCCCCTCGTCGAAGTCGTAATCATTCAGGCGAAAAATGCGGGTGTTGGTGCCAAACCGGAATTCATGCGCGCCGCGGTTCCAGGCCAGGTTGTCATTGATGAAGAAGCGCGTCGCGCGCCTTCCCTGCAACCAGGTATTGTCCAGGCCTCCGATGGTGGTGAAGGGGGCGTTGGCTCCCTGCCCCTGCAAAACGATTGGGAACGCGGCCAGCGTCTTCTGAAAGTCGGCAGGCGCGAACAGGCTCGAATACCAGGAAAATGCCGGGTTGAAGTAGTTCACCAGATTCTGCGAAAACACGTGCGTGTGGCCGGCCGCGAGCGAGTAGAGCGGCTGCGGCGAGACGGAGTCAAAGACAGGGTTGATGGGGTCCGTGAAGGCTGCCTGCACGCCGGTATCGGATTGGAACCGGACCCACGCGGTGTCTTTCTCGCTCAAGTTATAGTCCACGCGCGCCGTTTGCACCTGCTCGTGATCGTCGCTCGAGTGCGAAACGCTTTGCCGGTTGGCGCAGCCATTGCCGTTGGCGGGTGCGCCCGCGGCGGCGCTGCCATCGGAATTGAAGGGGCACCCCAGGATGGGAAGCGGAGTCCCTCCGGTGTTCCCGTAAAGCGAAAACATCCTTTGGTAGAAAGGTACCAGTTGCGGCGCCGCGGGGTAAGCTGTTCCAGTGATGGCGTCAGTTCCGCCGAGCGGAAGTTGCTGCAAAACGTATCGCTGAAACGCCTGGGTGGGAACCGTTGTCGGTGTGACAATGGGCAAGGCGATGCGCATCCATTCGGTGTCGAAAAAGAAAAATAGCTTGTCCCGCACGATCGGGCCGCCCAAACTCCCGCCAAAATGGTTCACCGTCGAGCGAGGCTTATGATTTCCCGGCGTGGCGTTGGTGAAGAAATCCGCCGCATTCAGCCGCGACCCATTCCAGATTTCGTAAAGATTCCCGTGGAACCGGTTCGTGCCGGACTTGGTCACGTAGTTGACCTGCGACGCCCCATAGCGCCCCTGATCCACGGCATAGGACAGGGTGTTAACCGTGACTTCGGAAACCGAGTTAAGCCCGAGCACGAGATTGGTAGAAAGGCCGCTGTTAAGGTTAGTGAGCGGGTCATTCGTCTCCAGCCCATCAACGATATAGCCGTTGGACAGCGCGGGCAGGCCATTAAATTCCACGTTGCCATATCCGTTGGAACTCCCCACAAAGTCGTTGCCGCTCCCCGCGGTGTTGATCAGGGCGCCCGTGGCAAATTGCAGCGGGTAGGTCAAGTCCCCGCCGGGGTTGGGAAGATCTTCGAGCGCGGGCGCGGCGAGCGTGGCGGAGGTGTTGGCGTTCTCCGTGTTGATCAGCGGAGCCGCCCCGCTCACCTCAATGGCCTGCTGCATGGAGGCGACTTTCAACATGAAATTGACCGTCTGCTTTTGGCCAAGGCCCGCCACCACGTGGTCAATTTGCTGCGGCTCAAAACCTTGCGCTTCCAGTTTGACGGTGTAACTGCCCGGGCTCAGTTGCGGGAAATTGAAGCGCCCCTCGTTGTCCGTCCGCGCGCGCCGTTCGAGGCCGGTCTCGGCATTCACAATGGTTACGGTGGCGCCGGGGATGGTGGCATGCGTTGCGTCCGTGACTTCACCCACAATGGCGCTGGTGGTTTCACCTTGCGCCAGAACCCCGGAGGGCGAGAAAACGAGCGCACAGACAATCAATAGGCCGAGTGCAAGAATGCGCCGGCCTTTATTGATGCGCCTTTTTCCCTCCCCGGCCCTCATGACGTTGTCCTGCATTCGCTGAACGCCTTCCTCTATCACAGATATCTTCTTTGTGTTAACCATAGTTAACTACAACTGGTGTGCCATAGTCAAGCTCGATTACCACTATGGATTTAATTCCCCGATCTGTTACGATGCTCGTAGGGGCAGGCCTCGTGCCTGCCCAAAGAGGGCACCCACGAGGGGTGCCCCTACGAGACCCGGGACCGCGATGAATTCAACATGAAACTTACGATCTCAAAGGAAGACTATCTGAAAGCCATTGCCGAGGCGGAGGCGGAAGAGGGCGCGGTGATTGCCGCCACCATTGCCCGCTGGCTCCAAGTGAGCGCGCCTGCGGTTGCGTGGGCGCTGCGCCGCCTGCGCCGCGACAAGCTGACGACGGTCGACCGCAAGGGCCGAATCTCGTTGACCGCCGCAGGCCGCGGAATTGCGGATAAGCTGCGCATTCGCCATCACCTGGTCGAGCGGATGCTCCACCAACTGCTGGGAATCGAGTGGTACAAAGTCCACGACGAGGCCGAGCGCCTGGAGCACGCGATTTCCGACGATGTTGAAACGAGATTGATCGCCATGCTCGGCGCGGGCGGCCGCTGTCCCCATGGCAACCAGCTCAATCAGAGCGCGCCGGAACTGCGGAAGCAGGGCTTGCAATTGCTGTGGGAATCCCCGCCCGGCGCGCGCGTGACGATTGATAGCATGCACGAGCGGGATCGAAAACTATTGGAATACTTCGATGCGCTCGGGATCCGGCCCGGCGTTCGCGCCAAGGTGATCGACCGGAACTATGATGGAACCCTCAGCCTGCGCCTGGGCAAAGAAACCATCATGCTGGGCGAGGGTGCGGCGCGCAAGGTATGGGTGTCGGTGGAGAAGGCAAGTGGCGGACAGAAAAAAGTAAGCGCAAGGCAGTAGGCAGAAGGCGGAAAGCAGTGGGCAGTTCGGAGCGCCGAGGAACCTGTCCGCCGGCCGGGGCCGTTTTCGCTGGCGCAGCCCGCCGAAAGCGTGGGGCCACGGCGTAGTTCAATTGCACCAGGAGAATGAAGGCGATACTCCAGTAAGTGTTAATGACACACAATAGTGCGCCCGCGGCATAGGGCGACTGAGCCGTCGCAATGCGGCGGCAAATGGCCGCGGGAAGGTCCGCGGGGATGTCCGCCTTCACTATACCGGCCCGCAGGGCGTATCCCCAACTGCCGTACAAGATCCAGCCCAGCAGCACGATGTTCCCCCAATAAACCAGCAGGGCCGCGCGATAAACCATGAATTCCGCCAGCAGCATGGTGGAAAACGGGCTGAGAGTGACGGCAAACAGAAAGCCCAGGTGAATCCAGGAAAGATGCCGATCCGAGCGAGCCAAATGGTTGAGTTGCGCCTGCTGGCCAACCCAGAAAATTCCCAGCGTCAGGAAGCTCATAAGGTAGGTCAGCAGTCGAGGCAGAAGAACCCAAAGCGCGCGCCAGAGATCGTGTTCGCTGTGAATGGCTCCGGCGGTGGGAAGGCGAAGGTCCAAAACCATCAGCGTCATGGCGACGGCGAAAATGCCGTCGCTGAGCGCGGCCAGGCGCTCGACGCTCTGACCCGCAATGCGGTTGTAGGATAGCGGCGTGCCCATGTCCAGATACGTAGCGCGGGCATCTTGCCTGCTGGGGCGAGAGCGTCCCGCTCTCGCGAGTGGCGCGGGCAGGATGCCCACGCCCCAGAAGCTGTGAATTAATTGAAAAAACCGCGTTT
>CAZCVY010000023.1:0-5543 GCA_964501985.1 uncultured Acidobacteriota bacterium
GGGACCAGCGAGCCGGACTTCTGCGTGCGCCTGATTCCAGAGCTTCTCTCGCGCCCGCTCGCGGAAATTGCCGCCTTGCCGCACATCCACAAAGCCTTCGAAGTTCTTTACGCGCAACATTTGAAATCCATCGAACTGCTTCGCAGCCGGGCGGAATTGCAGGATGGGGTGGTTTTCTTCGACGTGGCGGACCAGCAGGTGGAGGGTTTCAACAAATTCATACCCTACTATCTTTTTCCCACCGCCGTCTACTGCGTGGGAGTAAGCTCGTCGAAGGAACGAATCAAAATCGCGGTGGGCAGCAACCCGTGGAGTGCGGCGCCCAAGACTGCCAACTTGGCCAGCATTTGCGAGCGCTATGGAGGCGGCGGCCATCCTAAGGTGGCGGCGATCTCTCTGCCGCCGCAGGACCTCGAGCGCGCTCGGGGCGTGGCCGCGCAGATCGTGCATGAACTCCGCACGGGCCACATGTAGGAGTTCCTGGCCGGCGATACGGAAAGCCCGATTGACGGGGTTGGAGCTCGAGCCAACGGTTTGATGTCCGAAGCGCCGCCACCTTGGCGGCTCTGCTGCCGGCTGGAAGCCGGCGCTACGCCCTGGAAGCACGCGTTACACGCGAATTAGGAAACTGCCCAAAATTTGCTCTTGACATTGCTTTTGCCCGTAAGACGGGGAGTGGCGGGATCAATCACCATCTGGCTTGATACCAGACAGCGGGTGTGGTAATAAGGTACGGTCATTTCATTCCACCAAAGCTAATCTTTCGGCGATGTTCAGGTTGTTTGTGGCGGTCTAAATGGAGATGGGGGACGAAAGCGAAGTCCCTTTGGGGTTGAGTTCGAACTTGTTGGGAATGGGTTCGCATCCCGACGAAGAGCCGTATCACTGAGGTTACGGTTGAGCGCAACTGCAACCGGGGGAAGGTGAGGGCGTGGCCGAGACAACAGGGAGTGAAGTGAAGGCCATTCACGTGACGTTGTTCGGGATGTCCGATATGGGTCGCGTCCGCAAGAACAACGAAGACAACTTTGTCGTCTGCAATCTTACGACGGGAGAAGTTGGGCTCACGCCCACACTCTGTGCACACGATCCGGGTCCGCTGGGGTCATTGTTCATGGTTGCGGATGGGATGGGTGGCGAAGCGAGTGGCGAAGTGGCCAGCCAACTTGCTGCCGTCACGGTTCCCAAACGCCTGTACGACAACCTGAAAAGCATGGGAACGGTCAGCGAGCCGAACTTCGTCATCCTCTTGCGCGAAGCCGTCGAGTACGACAACCAGATCATCTTTCAGAAGGCTGTGGCCGATCCGGTTTTCCGCGGCATGGGGACGACGACGACGGCCGCGGCCCTTTTCGGCCAGTACCTCTTCGTGGGGCAGGTGGGAGATTCGCGATGCTATTTGATCCGCAATAAGCAAATTACCCAACTGACCCGCGACCAAACCTTCCTGAACTACCTGAAGGATATCGGCGCCGAGTTGCCGGCCGATCCGGAAAAGGACAGCAGGAAAAGCATCCTGACTCAGGCGGTCGGAAGCAGTGAAACGCTGGACGTCAAGGTAACTTACGCCCCCTTGAATCAGGGCGACAGAATCTTGATCTGTAGCGACGGCTTGTACAACATGGTGCCCGAGGCTGATTTGCTGGAGAATGGTGGCCGTGGGGATGATCTCGCAAACAATTGCAAGGCCCTCATCGAGAGAGCCAACGCCAACGGTGGGACGGACAACATCACCGTGATCCTTGCGGAGTTTTCCGGGCAAGGCCTCCCGCCCGCTGATGCCGGGGCCGCTGTCTTGTGCAAGGAATTCGACGAAGACGACTTTAAACCGCAAACTCAAAGCGCAGACTGAACTCGGGAAAGACCGAGGCTGCTTATAAGTGGCACGCAGTCGTGCACCTGATGGACGGCAATCGAAGGATTGACCCTACCTGACAGTGCACTAACATCTGACAGCGAGGTCCAAGGCCATGAAATGTGCAACGTGCGGCGAAGTCAATGACGCGGGGTTTCGATTCTGCAGGGTGTGCGGCGGTCCCCTGGCGCAAGAAGAAGTCGGTCCTACCGTCGCCATGCCAACTCGTATGACCGGCGGCGAGGAAACCGTTGCCGTGGCGAGTGAAGGCGAAACGGTCAGGGTTGACGCTCCTACCTCCGCGGTCGCTTCTTTCCGCTTAGTCGGCACTTCCGGGCTCCTGTCCGGCCGCACCTACCCCATCACCACGAAGGGCCTGCTCATCGGCCGCGACCAATCCAAATGCCAAGTGGTTCTCGCCGATGATCAAATCTCCCGCCAGCATGCCTGGATCGGCCTGAACGAATCCGGGCAAGTGGTGCTACGCGACCGCGGGACCCCCAATGGATCGTACGTAAACCAAGTCAGGGTTCAGGAAGCAGTTCTAAAGCCCAATGATGAGGTTTCCATCGGCAAAGGCAACAAGCATCAGTTTCGCATTGAATCGTTCGTGGCCGCGAATGCCCCGGGGGCAGAGCGCAAGAGCGTCCGTGACGATGAGAATGTCCGCGGTGAAACCTCCGTCGTCAACCAGGCGGATATTGCCGCGGCGCAGCAGGCTGATCGCGCCACGGGCGGGACCGTTGCCATCAAACTCGTCGATCTCATGGCGCGCCCCCACGTTGACCTGATCGTGGACAAGTTCGCGGTGAAAAGTGAGGACATCCCAGACGCGGGCCTGGTGATCGGCCGCGACCCGGGGCGCTGCCAGATGGTTATGGAGCATGCCTCCGTGTCCGCCATACACGCCCAATTTTCGATAAAAGAGGGCGCGGTCGAACTGAAGGACCAATCCGTAAACGGCACGTTCGTCAATGGAATCAAAATCAAAACTGCCACGCTGAATGACGGTGATTACATCACCTTCGGCCGTTATAGCGGCAAGTCTCTGATCTTTCGCTCCGGGCTGGAACCGGTGCTGAAGATGGAGAACATCGACCTCAATCGGGACCATTTGGTGATTGGGCGCGACCCAAGCTGCGACGTGGTGATCGCGCATCCCGTGGTTTCAAAGAAGCATGCCGAGATCGTCAAACAAAATGGCAAGAGCATGATTGTCGATCTGGGCTCAGTGAACGGGACGTTCGTGAACGGCATCCGGGTGAAGCGCCACGAGCTTCAGGATCTGGACCGCGTGGTCATCGGCCCCTCGGAACTCCATTTTGAGGGTGGAACCCTGACCCATGCTCCTGACCGGCGCGTGGTTCGGCTGGATTCCGTCCACCTGAATTTTCAGGTGACCGACCGCAGCACGGGCCAGCCCAAACTGCTGCTGGATGATCTCTCCCTGGTAGTCAAACCGAAAGAACTGATCGGCCTGCTGGGACCGAGCGGCGCGGGGAAGACCACCCTGATGAACGCGTTGAACGGGTTTGTTAAACCTACGTCGGGAAAGGTGCTCTACAACGGCGTGGATTTGTATCACAACCTGGACGCGATGAAATCCACCATTGGATTTGTCCCCCAGGAAGACATCATGCACCGACAATTGTCGGTGCGCCACTGCCTCTACTACGCCGCGAAACTGCGCTTGCCGGAAGACACCACTGAGGATGAAATCAACCGCCGCGTTGAGGAGATGTTGGATACCCTCAAACTGGACCAGGCCCGATGGGACAACCCTGTTGCCACTTTGAGCGGCGGCCAGCGCAAGCGCGTGAGTTTGGGAATCGAGCTTCTTCCGAAGCCCGGCGTGCTGTTTCTGGATGAGCCCACGGCAGGGTTGGATCCGCGCACCGAGACCCTCATGATGATGCTCTTCCGGCAGCTTGCCAACCAGGGCTCAACGATCATCATCACCACCCACTTGTTGGGGTCGTTCGGCGTGCTGGATAAAGTCGTGGTCCTCGTGCAAGGCCGGTTGGCTTACTACGGTCCGGGAACAAAATTCCTGGAGTACTTCAAAGCGGAATCTCCCCCCGACGTTTATGACGACCTCACGGATAACAATACCGTTCCCTACGCGTTGGAGCTGAAGAAGAAATTTCAGGAAGCGCCCTTGTACCAAAGCCTGGTGGTTGAGCCGCAACGGGCCATTCCCTCAGACCAAGTCATGGCGAGCGGCGCGGCGAGTGTGGCGCCCCCACAGCAGCGCGGAGGATTCAGCCTGCGCCAGTTCTCCACCCTGTTGCAACGTACTTGGGAACTGAAATTCAGCGACCGCGCGCAAACCATGCTGCTCTTCGGCCAGGCTCCGCTGGTGGCTCTCCTTGTGGCATTGATGGCGAGTGGGCCCAACCAGGTACAGACCATCTTTATGGCGATGTTTTCGGCGCTCTGGTTCGGTTGTTCCAATGCCGTCCGGGAGATTGTGGATGAGCAGACCATCTACCGGCGCGAACGGCAGACCGGCTTGAAGATCCCGTCGTACATCCTGTCGAAGCTCACCATCTTAGGCTTTGTGGCCTTCGTGCAGTGCTTCTCCGTCGTGATCATCTGCTTGCTCATCAATCACGCACTCGATCTCAGCTTGCCGGAAGCCGGTGCGGCCATTTTGATCATGTTCCTGGTTGCGGTGAATGGCTCGCTCATCGGGTTAATGATTTCCAGCCTGGTTTCGACACCGGAGAAAGCCCTGACGCTATTTCCACTGGTCTTGATTCCTGAGCTGCTGCTGAGCGGCCTGTTCCTGCCGGTGCGACCCGTCGAAATGATTGTTCCGGTCCCCATGGGTCAACTCTATACAGAATCACAGCGATTCAACGGGCCGGAGGGAACCAAGCTCGTGGATAAGTTCGTACAGCCTTGCGTAAACGTGCCCTATCCGGTCTTTGGGGCGAGCACCAATCCCAACAATCCTGCTCCTACGGACAAGACCATGGACGAAGAAGCGGCAAAAGGGACCGTCGGGCATCAAGTTGGGGCTGCATTGGTGCTGGACAAGGATGTTGCAAGGTGTTTCGAAAGGTTTACGCCCGCTTCCAGTGCTGCCATGCCGCTGGCCGTCCAATTACTTTCGGGGTTGGCGATTTCCCGCTGGGGTTTGGAAGCGCTCAGTGATTTGTGCGTGCATGGCTACCACTCGACCCAAGACTCGGCCTATAAGATCGTGAACACCGTCACAATTTCCCTGCACAAAAATGATGTCCAGGCTCTGCTCGATGGCTTGAACGGCCCCCCCACGTTCCGTCCCCATGAAATGCCCGGTGGCAAGCCAGTTGCCGAGGATCAGACCATGGCTTATCCGCTGGAATCGCATTTTCTGCACGACAAGGGGCCGTACATGGGGGTCATGGCAGTGTACGCCGTCATTATGCTCGCGCTCATCCTTTTGGTGATGAAACGCAAAGACGTAAAATAGGGTTGTCCCCCCTTTCAAAGGAGTCAACATGGATAACGGTATATCGACCGTGCGCAACTTGCTCTACATCGTTCTGGTGCTTGCGGTGTTGTCAGTCTGTGCAAACGTTTATCTGGGAACACAACTGACCACGAATAGTGACGAATTACACCGCTTGTCGGACATCATGCAAAAGCAGTTGTTGTCCAACGGCCTTGACCAGTCGCAGAAATTGCAGGAGAAGATGGA
>CAZCVY010000023.1:5643-48418 GCA_964501985.1 uncultured Acidobacteriota bacterium
AAACGCAGAGTTCGAGACTCCGAACTCTGCGTGATCGTGCCCCGCCTTTAGAGGTGAACCCTCTTACGCTCAGTCAGAGCTCTTCACGTCCACGTGAAAGAGCTGTTCCCCCATGAAAAACTCATCGCCGTCAGTGAGCTCGGTTTCGGCGCGCACGCGGCGATAAACACCGTTGCGGCTGCGCAAATCCTGAAGAACAAAGCGCCCCGGCTGGGCGACGATGCGGGCGTGCGTGCCGGACATATAGGGGTCGTCCTTGAAAACGAGGTCGCCCGAGGTTCGGCCCAAAATGGTTTCGGGCTTATCGAGATTGAACTCGGCGACCACTTCGCCGTTCAATTTGATGTGCTCGAGCTTGGCGGTGACGGGGCCCTTTTGCAGTTTAGGAGGGGTCCACATGGCTGTCCCCATGGTCGACTGCCGATCGAAAGCGTCGTCGAGGCCCTGGGTGACGAAGCGGAACAGTTCGCGCCCGAGCAGAAAAATGTCGCCTGGAGTAAGTTCCGAATCCTGCCGCTGGCGAATGAACGACCCGTTCTGGCTATTCATATCCTTCAATACGACTTTACCGTCGCGCAGAACGATCGTGGCATGCCGAGGGGACAGCAGGGTATCGAGAGGGTAGGTCAGGTCGCAGTTCTCGCGGCCAATCAGCGTATCCTTGGCTATGGGAAATGACTTGCCGAGCGTTCCATCGGGCTTCTTTTCAGAAATCCTGGCTTCGATGCGGGGCTCCGCGCGCATGCCGGAAAAGACCATGGTTCCGCTCGCGGAGGCGTTGGGCGCGTTGAGGGGAGAAGGCGCAGGGGCTTTGGGCATGAAGGGCAACGGTGTTGAACCCATCGGCCGCGGCGGCGGTGGAGGCCCAACTGGGGGCCGGGCGGCCGGTGGTGGAGCCGCCGGAGGGCGCGGTGGAGGGCCGGGTGTGGGCCGGGCCAAGGGTGGGGGCGGCGGAGGCGGTGGACTGATGGGGCGCTGTACAGGCATCGGCGGTGGTGCCACGGCCCTGGGGGGCGGTTGCACCACGGCCGGTGGTGGGGCCATGGCGGGAGCGGCGGTGGGCAAATGCGTGCCACAATACCCGCAGAACTTGCTGCCAAGAGGAAAGGACTTTCCGCACTTCGGGCACTGTACCTGGGGAACTCCCCCTGGGGCCGGGCCGCGTGGGGGCGGCGCTAGCGGCATCGGCTGCTGCGGCTTAGGCGGTCCCGCGGCGATTTGCGGCTGTCCACATCGCTCGCAGGCGGGCGCCGTCGCCGGGTTCATGTTTCCGCAGAATGGACAGCGCATGTATCGTACTGTTCCTTGTTCATTCGCGTCATCGGTCATGTTCTATGCTCGTCTCAATAGGTCTCGGCGTTACTTGCCAGTTGCTCTGATCCAGATGGGGTTAGTATAGCAGCGAAATTCGGAGTTGGCGCTGTTTCGTGTGCTGGCCACTAACCGGATGTAGATCCAATCCTTTGACCCTTCCGTCAAAACCTGATGAAGGTCGAAGGGAACCCAAGTATCGCTCGCGAGGGCCTTGTCACGAGGCACGGGCACTTCCACGGCAGGGGACTCCCCGTGGCTGGTGCCTACGATCAATTTGATGGATTGAAGCGGGCCAAATTCCGGGCTGCTCACCCACCGAAGTTGCAAGGGGGGAAGCGACTTCAGTGAGGCGTTAATCTCTTGCCCGATCCCGACATCTTTGCGGTCGTCGAGCGAGCCGTTGCGGTTGCGGTCAAAGCCGGCAATCAGGATGGGGCCATTGCTTCCTACGGTGCGGCCCTCGCGCAAGGCGCGCAGAACATTCTCGCCGCGCGGTCCCATGCCCTCGGGCGCATAAACCACCGTCGAGATCCGTCCCAACGCGTTGTCTTCGGCATATCCATTGACGCTGCGCGATGGCTTGCCGAGGAAGTCCGTGACGTCCATGGTGGCTTCGTAATTCAGATCGCCGTGCGCGTCTGAACCCGCGGCGAGAAACGCTTTGAAGAGGGGGGCATTGGTCTTATCGCTCCGCGGCGCGAGGCCGCGCTGCAGCAGCGGCTGCCATCCATCCTTGATGCCTTCCTCGAGGCGCGCATACTGGTCGGCAACGGAATCGTGTTGGAAGCACGCATTCGCATCCTCGTGTTGCTGAACGCAAAACGGGTCTTGCATGTCGTCAGCCGTGGCCAGCGTGGCGCGGTTCCAGGGTTCCAATCCCACCAGGCCTGCCTGGAGTTGTTTTCCGTCGGGTGCCAGAAAATCCGCCACGATGTCCCATCTTCCTCCGCGCATAATCGGGCTAATAGGGTCGAAGGGATGGGCGGCGTAAGCAAATCCTCCCGCCGCGGCAATGCGCGCCAGAGCATCCTTGACGGGCATGGCCGCATACGAAACCCCACCGTCGCCGGTCATGATGACGGCCTCGTCAGGTTTCTTGAGGTCGGGGAATCCTTTGTCGGGATCATCAGGGGAAGGCGCCGCGATCATGTGGATGGTGGTCAGCATCGCGTCCTTACCGGAAGCGACCGTGACTTCCTCACCGCGAATGAGCATGAACTGCCCGTCGCGCAATTTCTGAACGTCCGCCAATTCCTGTTTATAGGGGTCGGGGGTGAGATCGGTGGAGTGATCGGTTAAAAGCATCCAGTTGAGGCCGGCCTGGAGCGCCGCCTGCTTGGTGACGTCGAGCGGGTACCCGCGCTCGGCCGGATTATCCGTGTAGCCGCTGTGGTAGTGCAGGTCGCCGCGATACCAGCCGGCGATTTGCGGGAGCGGAGCGGCGTTCAGGTCCACGCGAAGGTAGAAGTTCTGGTCAGGCCAGTCCACGGCGCGAATTGAAACCCAGAAGTCCGCGGAAGCGAAGGGTCCGCCCAGGACGTGGGTGGAAAGGAAAGACTGGATCGCCGCGCGAGGCACCTCGAGAGTTTGTTTATAGCGGGTTGGGATCGCTAGGGGTTGGCCGCCCGCGCGGGCGTCGAAGGAATAGTCCTTGCTCTCGCCCAGGAGCAAAGGCTCCTTGGTGAACTGATGCTGGGTTCCGGTTGGCTTCACAAATATATTTACGCCCTGCAATTGCAAGGGCGCGCGCTTGACATAGTTGGAAACGCCGGACCCCGTCGTGTGAGCTTCCTGCTCAACTCCGTTGATGATCTCGACGAAAATGGGCAGGTTGGGATCGGCGGAATTTCGCAGCGAGCGCGGGGCGTCAGCGCGGAAAAAAATCCCCGTCTTCGCCAGCCTTCCTTTCAATCTGTCGTAGATGCCTTGCTGGTCCTGGGAAAAAGCCGACGAGGCAAAACAAACCCCAACCATCATGAGGGCAAGGAAAAAATCAGCGGCCGTATGTTTTTTTCGCATGGTGGCACCCGTTGCCCGTATCATAACATGGACCCCTCGGAATTGGGCCATCGGTGATGGGGATGCGCTCTCAGTCGCACCAAAACCAGGTGACCCGCGGTTTCCGCGGACGTAGCGCCGGCTTTCAACCGGCACAAGAGCCGCAAAGATGGCGGCGCTACGTTCAAACTGGGGTACCACCCGCGACCGGCCTGGCCATTGGGTCGGCCAACCGCAAAAAACCGAATTGATCTGACAGTTTGTCGTTCAAAGTCTGCATTTTTCTGCAAAATGGGCATGAGTTACATAAAAATGTCGAAAACTAAGACCTAAATGTCTGTTTCTATTCGGGCATTGTGTCTTGTGTTCCTTTGTTTTCAAAGACATTCCGGCTTCGAACGTATATATTTAACATCTTTTTTCTCAAGTGCCCCCCCGCCGGACCTTCCCCAAAGCGCTGATCAGGCGCGACAGCCGGCGAAAGTTGGAGTCCCCTAACCTCTGTAGATACATGGATTTCTGATCCTCCGGGGCCATCAACGCGGCCAGATTCGCCGCTGATTGAATATCGTCTGACCGGACTACACACAGCGTGGCGAGAATCTCGAAAGCGACGCAGCGCGACCTGCCTTGTAGGTCCGCGGTCTTTCCATTCTCGGGGCGGAAGACTCTGCCGGGAAATGGGCCGCGGCGGGGTTCACTCTGGCCCCTCGCGTCGAGCCTCAAGGGCATTGAGAGCGGTCGACCCCGGCGAACAACTACCTTTATTTTCATGAATATCGTAGGTATACAGAAATAAGTTGCTTGTTTTCATGAATATCGTAGGAGTAGCCAAAACTGATATTTTTTCTACATGTGTTTTCAGTAACATCGTAGGAGTAGCCTGCATTTTTAATTCCCCTTTTTTCCCTCCGCTCGCGCCGATGAAGCGCACTAAATGTTGTTTTATCAGATACATACATTTTTTAGAATTCTTCCGTCCCGGCCCCTAAGTACCTTCATTTTCTAGGATATCGTGGCATCGTCTTCAGCCCCAACGGGGCGAACTAACAAAGCCCAGGCCAACGGCATGGGTTTAGAGACGAGCCTCAACCCTGAATACCGAGCCCTGTAAGGGCGAACGACCGTCTGTCGCGTCGAGCATGGCGCGCCCCTTCAGGGCTTCACCGCTCCTCGATCTGCAGACCCAGGCCTTTGGCCCAGGGCTTTGTTAGTTCGCCCCGTTGGGGCTCAAACCCGGATGCATCCGCGTGAACGATCTGGTGAGAAACCGGGGCGGGGTGGTGGGGGCTAGGTGCTGAGTTACCGAACCTGCCTCGGTAGCCGGCCGCGTGCCGCAAAACTCGTTCTTTGGTGTGCGCGTTTGACCACACGACAATACTCCGCTAGCGTCGGGTAACGAAAATGGGTTCACCGTGGAGCCGCCCTTGAGGGCGGCGCGTGCCGGGCTAAAGCCCGGCGCTACAACGACTTGGCGCATGGCGCAGCAGTAAACGCATTTTCCCTACGCGATACTAGATATGTAGCACGTTGGCGACCAGTCGCCAGATAAGCAGGGACAAAATCTTACAAGGGGAGAAGATTTTTTTGAGCTTATGTCAAATCTCGTATGGGCGCACCTCGTGCCCCTACGCCGCTGGGAGCGCGGGCATCCTGCCCGCCATCGCGCGAGCGGAACGCTCGCGTCTCATGAATTTGTATACTGCGTGATGACCACCCCGGGCCGGAAAAGGTTCTTGGCGAGGCGCCGACAGTGGTTAGCGACTATAGTTCAAAGTGCCTCCCGAACTCTTTCCCAGTCAGCGGAGACACCCGCGGGTGGGAGGGGACAGTCACTTTCCCCCGGTTGTCGCTCGAAAGTCGGTGATCATCTCTGCCCCGACAAACGGTTCCCGTAGCGATCATGGATGACACCGTTTTGCCTCGCCGCCAACAAAGAATATTTCTTCATCCTCCTCCGCGCGTCCGCCGATAAACGAAGCGGAGGAGTATCGGGGGCACTGCGAGGGGGCCAAGAACGGAAAAACGAGATACGCGCGAGTTGGGGAGTGTTCTCCAGGAGGGTGTCCTCCTTGACTATCGCCGATCCTTCCACCGCCTTCGTTAAGGCTTGCATCTCTTGGTTCGGCGGCTCCATCGGTGCTTCGGTCCGATTCTCGCGGCGGGCCTGTCCGGCTTGTGGCTATCGCCTTGCCGGCGGAGCGAGGGTCACCGTTCTCTACTGCGGGTCCACGGTAGGAGCGGGGTCGCGCAGACTCACGCGCATTTCGCGTTAGTCTGCTGCCTTTCGTTCCTTCGCGTTACAAAGAGGCGACGCTTGTGGCATCCAGGGCCGCATCTTTCATCACGTCAACTCGATGGTTACGCGGCGCCCAAGCAACGCCGCCGCGCGCTGCAAGCTCGACAGCGTGATATCGTTTTTCGGATCGAGCAAACGGTCGACCTGTGTCCGGCTCGTTTTGAGCAGCGCCGCCATCCGCGATTTGGATAGTTTCCTCTTCTTCATGGCCTGAGCGAGCTGCCACGCGACCACCTCCTTAATTGCCTGGGCTTGTGCCTCTTCAAAGACACCTTCCTCCCTAAGGAAATCATCGATGCTCGAGCCCATATGTTTTTTGCTCATTGCTCCAACTCCTTCTGACGCTGACGGGCCAAGGCTAAGTCGTCATCCGGTGTCGTCCTCGCCCTCTTGATAAAACCGTGCAGCACGACCAGGTGTTCGTGGTAAAGACAGAGTAGGACACGCGCCGTTCGTTTCGTCGGCAGGCCGGTCCGCACTTCCCACATGCCTTTCCCTAACGGGCGGCACAGCGGCATTCCCACCGGCCACCGCCATTGTGCCCGCAAAAGGTCCTTGCCAATGGCCTGACGCTCGGCTTCCGTCAATCCCTTCAGCCACTCGCGCACGGGCTCGCTTCCTGTCCCCCTGCGGTAAAAGATTGGAGGGATTTTCTGAGGCTGCGGATCGTCAACCATTGTGCACCTTACGTCGGAGAGTGTACCTTATAATGTACAGGCGAGCAAGCACACTTATTTGCACTACAGCCTTTCCGTCGGGAACGGGGACGAATCCATGCCGATGGAATACCCGCAGGGCCGAAGTGCAGGCCGTCCGCTACGTCGGTTTCAACGTCAGGTTGGGGTTGTCGCCGTCCGCCACTGCCTTTCACGGCAATAAAGTGAGACAATTAAGTCGGCATGGATGAAGACGTCGCCTACGTTTTGATTGATGCAGAGCTGCGGAGGCTTCTCGAATTGCCCTACTCCGAAATCAGCAACCTGGTGGGCGCACCCGAGATGAAGCAGGTTGTAGGTGACGACGGCATTTCGTACCAGCTCGAGATTGAAGCAATATGGGATATCAACGGGGACGAGGACATCCGGGTCATTGTTTCCGTGGATGATGGCGGATGGAGAGCGCTAAAGCCGCTTACCCAGGACTTCGTCATTCGCCCCGATGGGTCGTATGTGGACGAACTCACGGGCAGCGGAGGTTAGCTCTTATTGAATGAGCTTTTGCGCGGCCTGGATGGGAACACACAGGTCGGCTGAGGTGGCCAGCGCCACGACCTTCCCATTTGTGTCAAGCAAAGGTGCGCCGGATTCACCCGGGTCTGCTTGATGTTCCATTTTCAAAGTGCTCCCTCGACTTCCCACCTGAACGGCAAGAAGGCGCGGGGTGATTTGCGCTTGGCTCATGCCGAAGGGATAACTGCACAGCACCAGCTTGGGACTCGCCGCTGCGCTTGCCGCCGGGTCGGATAAAGACAGGGGTTGGAAGCCCGTCCCGGTAATTTGCAGCAGGGCCATGTCCGATAAGCCACCGGCGTGGAGGTGCAGCGTCGCCTTCACCCCGGAGTCCTGGTCCTGATAATCCTGCTCGACCATTTCATCGGGGGTCGTCTGGAGGGTCTTTACGGATTGCTTTTCCGTGCTGAGCGCGGAGGAAAAATTGGGCTGGCCGTCCGCTCCCATCACCTGCGCACCCGCGGGCCAGGCATAGGTCTTCACACTTTCCTTAACCAACTCGAGGTGCTGGTTTTCGATAAGGAAGTCCGCCTGCGGATCGAACTTCCAGGGTGCGACGACGCGCTTGGTGGTCAGCAGCTTTCCATCCGCACTTACCAGGAAGCCGGTGCCGGATTGGGAAAACTGCTCGGACACGTTGGTCTTGGGATCGCGAATGGTGAATTGAGTGCAGAGGAGGTAGAGCGCCGGCTTCACTTTTCCTGCCAGAGCTGCGTCCGCCCGCATCTGCGCCAGGTGATCCTTCGCCATGTTGATGGCCGCGGCGGAAGAGGGGTTGGCGAGGGTGTCGAGGATCGTATCCGCCGTCACTTTCAAGAGGGGGTTGCCCTGAAAAAGGTTCAGCGCGACTTGTTCGTGCAAGTCCACCGGGATGACCACCTGCTTGGCGCGCAAGGCCAGCTTCTCCAGAGTGTTCAATTTGACCTCGACGAAGCTCTGGCCGGTGATTTCGATCGTGTCCTTGTCCACCATGTCGCGGACCGGCCTCATGGAATCGAGATCGGCGAAAACGATGGAGCATTTGAGGGGCGCGGGGAGATCGACGGTTTCTTTGTTGGAGAGCTTGAACTCCTGGTCAAAAGATTCGATATGGACGGGAATGCCGTTGATCCGCACATCTTGAAAGTACAGGTGCTCAACCGTGGCGGCGCGATCGACAGGCTTAATGCTGACGCTGAGGCCCAGCAGCAAGCGGTCAAAGTTAATATCCTGAAAGGAGAGGCTCTTGTAGATTCCGGGGTTGGGGGCCGGTTTGCCACCCTTCGTCGGAAGTTGATAGATTTTTGTTCCCCGAATCGCATCGGGGACCTGGCTCGCAGGTTGGGTTTGTGCGGCAAGCGGTGGCGTAGAAAGAGTGAATAGGATCAGGAAAACGAAGGCGTGAAACCCCATGCGTGCGCGACGGGAAGGAGGCAAAAACATTTTACGTGGACTCCCGGGAATGAACCGTGACGATGCCTTTGACCGACCCAATGCTTCAATACTCTTCTTCTCCAGCCCTGGACAAAAAGTTTCGCCCTTAGGAACCCGTCTCTTTCCAAATTATCTCATGGAGTTCCACGGGAGTCTCCTTGCCTTTCACGCGGATGGGATCCAGCCGTTGCGCGGGTATTCTGCCGTTGAGTTGCAGGAAAGTCGATTCGGAAACGAGAATCTGGCCTGGCGCGGCATTCGCGCACAATCGTGAGGCCAAATTAACTGCGTCACCGATGACGGTGTAATCCATTCGCCGGGAGGAACCGATGTTCCCTGCCGTCACCGGCCCCGTGTTCACCCCCACGCCCATGCGGAGGGGCGGTTGGCCGCGGCTTTCCCAATCGCGGTTGAGAGCCACCAAAGAACGCTGCATTTCCATGGCGCTCTTGGTGGCGCGCAAAGCGTCATCGGGTTTGGGGATGGGAGCTCCGTAAACCGCCATGATTCCGTCACCGAGGTACTTGTCGAGCGTCCCGCCGCTGTCAAAGACGATGTCCGTCATCTCCGAGAAATATTGATTTAGCAGTTCAACGACGGCATGAGGTTCCATATGCTCGGACATCCGGGTGAATCCGCGAATGTCGGAAAACAGAATGGTAACGGTCTGGTTTTCGCCTCCGAGTTGGACTCCGTCCGGGTTGGCCAAAATTGTTTCGACTGCGGCGGAGCTGAGGAAGCGCTCGAGCGCCTGGCGTTCCACGGTGCGACGGGTCAGTTCCTCATGCGCGCGCACATTGTCAAAACTGATGGCCGCTTCGGCGGCAATCACGGAAAAAATTCCCAATTCTTCCTGGGAAAAGGCGTAAGGCTTGCTCAGGCAATCCACGTAAAAAATTCCAAATACGTTGTCTTTACTGATTAACGGCGCGCACATGGCGGAGCGGATGCCGGACAGGCGCAGGCTCTGGCTGGAGGAAAACCGTTCGTCGGTGCCCACATCATAAATCAACAGCGGCACGCGGTCGTTCATCAGCCTCTCCGTCACCGTGGTGGAAAGAGCGACGCCGCGCGCTTCATTTTTACGGGTTTCGTCTTTGTAGAGGAGAACAGCGGGCTTGAAGCCCTTCTTGTCGTCGCGAAGCATGACAAAGCCCCGCTCGACACTGTCCATCTGAAAAACCAGCTCCATGACCCGGTGCATGATTTCGTCAGGAGTCAGAACGGCGGAGAGCGTTTTGCCCACCGCCAGGAGCAATTTCAGGAGTGTGTTTTCCTTCTCCAGGACTTTTACGCGCTCCCCAATGGGCACCTCAGCGACCGGCGCCGTTGGGGCGGTGAGCCGCAGCGCCGTGCTGATGTCGTCCAAACCTTTGACATCAGCTAACGCTCCGCTGCCCGACTCGATGTGCAAGGCGCCCGTCGGCGTCGATTCAAACCTCAACTCGAACATGCCGATGGCGATGCGGTCCTTGTCCTTAAGCCGGTGCTCCTGAATCTGGACGTTGTTAACGAAGGTTCCGTTCATGCTTCCCAAATCGTTCAGCACGGTGATTTCGCCGGGGAGCACGGAAACGCGCACATGGTGGCGAGAGACACTGGGATGATGCAGCACCAGATCGTTCGTATCCGCCCGCCCCACGCTAACCGTAGGGCTGCTAATTTCGAAGATCTGAGTCTGGGCCGCGTTATCAGTGATGACGAATCGAGCCATGAAGAAAGCTTATGCTACTACTTCCCAAGGCGCGTCCCCCATCATTGCGCGTTGAGTTGCACACTCACGGGGGTTGTCGCGTTCTGTGAAACTGTAATCTGCTGTTGTTGCGGCAGGTAGCCGGGCATCGATACAACGAGGGTGTGAGTCCCGACGGCCAAACGGAAAGACGTCGGAGTCTGCCCACTGATGTGCGCTCCGTCCGCCACCACCGTGGCGCCGGGGGGCGTGGTGCGGACTTCCACAATCCCCGTGGCCATCGATTCGCCCAGAGTCACCGTGATCTTGTGGATGCCACTCGTGAGCTTGTACACCGTATCCTCAGGCTCGGACCCCGGCTGTTTCACGGCGTAGGTGTGATTCCCAATCGGCAATAGAGCACTGACCGGGCTCAGGCCGTAAGATTTGCCGTCAATGAGCACTTCAAAGCCTTTAGGGATGGTCACGATGTCAAGTTCGGCCTTCGGGGCGGAAAGATTGCCCACCAAGGTGATTGTCTGCCCATTTCCGATCGTCACACTTTGCGTAAAGTTGTCGTAGCCATCCATGGAAATCACGACATTGTGCGGGCCGGCAGAAAGTCCGGAGATCGTATAGGGAGTCACCCAGCCTGGTTGGGACTTGTCGTCAATCGAAATCTTCGCCCCAGCCACATTCGCGCTCACCGTCAGTTGTCCTGCCCCCGCCGCCGGCTTCGGCTCCGGTGGATTATTCGCCAGGGGATTATTCGTCGTTGGTGGCGGCGTCTGCGATGCTGAAAGGGTGCCCTGGATACTGACCGTCTTCCCACCTTCTACCCTGACACTTTGTCTGTAATCCCCGTACCCGCCCCCGGAAATCGTGACGGTGTGATTTCCGGCGGAAAGGTTCGAAATAGTGTAGGGTGTCAACCAACTGGGGTCGGTCCTACCATCAACAGAAATCTTGGCCCCCTTCACGTTCGCGTTCACCGCCAGTTGCCCCACGGTCCCCGTAATTCCCCCTGTCGCGCCATGTTCCACGGGCGTCGTAGGGGTCGAAGGTGTCGTGACGACTTGCGGAGTCGGCGGCGGCAACTGGAGTTGAGGCTTCGGCCGCAAGACAAATAAGTAGCCAAGGACGCCCAGGATCGCCACAACGACAAGCGCACCCAGAACCCACACAACCTGCGGAATGGACTGCTGGCGGGGCGGGGCGAGAGAAATGTCGCGAACGTTGAGCGAGCTGGCAATCGGGGCATCGCCTATTCTGCTGGGAGCGGTTTGCCGCGGGCCGACAGGCGGTTCCGGCGGAGCCCAGGGCATGGGAGCGGGCTCGGCTGTTTCACTTGTTGGAGGTGGCGGAGCTTTCAGAATACTCGATCCTTGGCTCGCCGCCGGGCCGCTCGGACCCTGATAGCGATCTTGCGCCGGAGGAGCTGCCTGCAACGGGGCGGATTCGGCGCCTTCCACTCGAACCGGAGATGCCTTCATGAGCAGCGTGCCTGGACCTGGCACCGCGCCGCCAAGGTTCCGGTAATTCCTCAGATCTTGCGCTAACTCAGCGCAAGTCTGGTAGCGTTCGTCCACATTCTTGGCGAGTGCTTTGGTGATAACATAGCTGAGGCCCGCGTGGATCGAGGCGTCCAGTTCCCGCGGCGGGATGGGATTCTCGTTGATGATCTTATAGATTACCGTCGTAATGTTCAGGCCACCGAAGGGTTTCTCTCCAGTCACCAACTCGTAGAGGATGACGCCCAGAGCGAAAATGTCAGATCGGCCGTCGATACTGCGGCCTTTAACCTGCTCCGGCGACATGTAATTCGGCGTCCCGAGGACCTGGCCGGCCTGAGTCATGCCCATGGACATCATCTTGGCGATGCCGAAATCAGTCACCTTCACGAGCCCGCTTTGTAAAATCATGATGTTAGCGGGCTTCACATCGCGGTGCACAATCTTGTGCTGGTGGGCATGGTCAAGCGCACCGCAGACCTGGTCATAAATAGGCAAAATGGTTTCGATGGAAAGGATGTTCTGTTCCTGCACAACAGCTTCAAGGGATTTCCCCTCCAGGAACTCCATGGCGAGGTAAAGCACGCCATTGTCCTCGCCGAAATCGTAAACCGTGATGATGTTGGGGTGAGCGAGAACGCCGGCAGCCTGCGCTTCCCGCTGAAAGCGCGCCTTGTATTCCTCAAACTCTTGTTGCGAGACACCTTGAGGAAGCATCGTCTTGATAGCTACGGTGCGGCCGATGATGGGGTCAAACCCTTTATACACAACCCCCATCGAACCCCGGCCCAGTTCGCCGACGATCAAATACCGCCCGGCTTTCGTGAGTGCTTCAGCCACTTATGCCTCGCCTCCCCGCTTCGAGTCAAACCCCTTGGTGTTCAGGGCCGCTCCGCCTGTTGTTGGATACCCAGACCGCCACCACGCGATGGCGTAACCTGCTTCAAAAACAGAGTTTTATCAGCGGAGCTCAGGTTAACCCAAGAGAGGCTGCAAGTCAACGCTTGTCCCACTTGTTGTCAAGCCCGGGTAGAAGTGTCCCCATGCTTGTCCTGCTTATCGTGTCCCACTTGGCCCGATTACTTCAGGAATGAGTGCGTGTTCGAGACAGGAAGTGGGAGGGCCGGCGGGCACGGTAGATCCGTGCCAGTCGGCCCTCCCTGAGGTTTTCGATCTAGAAGCGGCCCAATTTGCGAACCGTCATGCATGACTAGTGAGCGTCGCCGGAATCGAACTGGACGGCGGGCAGTACCTGGGTATGTTCGAGCCGTACGCCATCGAGTTGGTTCGGATCCAGTCCCAGCGCCTCGAGGATTGTCGGTCCGATCTGCGCAGTTTGCACCGCGGTGGTAACGGTCTCTGGCCGGAAGCGAGGATTGGACACCAGGAGAATCACGTTTGTGTCATCGCGCGAAAATCCGCCATGCTCGGCGAGTTTCTTGCCGCTGCCGGAGTAGGTTACGCCAACATTCGGCGTGACGAGGATATCCGGAGTGCGCGGGTCGCCGTTGGGGGGAAGTCCGGGGGCATTGAAGTAAGTTTCGAGGTTCGGTCCGGAGAAAATCTCGCCGATGCCAGCGATGTTGTTTGTTGTCGGCGAGGTGGTCCGAAGGGTGCTCACTGCGCTCGCCGTCGTGCAGCTACTATTGAGCCAGATCAGGGAGACATCGTCCTCAGTGGGGCCAATACCGGTCGGGTTGGACGGGGCTTCGGAGTAGGGCAAGCACCCAGCGCCATCGAGAATTGTGGCAGGAGAGGTTGTGATCGGGTCATTCGTGGAATTCGAAATCCCCAGATAGCGCGCCGAATCGATCGGGCTTTGGCCGTGCTTGGCCGAAACAACGATCAGGGTGCTGTCGTAAATCCCGTTGCTCTTGAGCGCTGCCACCATGGAGCCGATGGCTGCGTCGGTCCATTGAATTTCACCCTGTAGGGCTGGCGTGGGAGTGCCGATGGCGTCCTGATATCCGCCGGTCACATGGATAGCTTTTTCAATTAGCTTCTGGCCAATGCTCACCGTCTGGAAGTTCATCCCCAAGATGGCTGGCCGGGGAGCGCGGCTCAAGCCGTTGTGCGTCCAGCCGTTGATTTCGTTTACGATGGCCTGAACTTTCAGGCTGTCGTAGCACTGAATGTTTTGGAAGCTATCCGTCCAGGCATTGGATGCGGAGACCTGCGTTTGATCCGGGAGCGGATGGCAGCCCGGCACGTTAGACAGACTCACCGGGATCGAATTGATTTCGGGGGCATAGTAGTCGTCCACATTCGTGCCATTGCCCGGGCCGGAAACCGCCGAATACGCGGGGTGCTTGTCGGACCATGCGGTGTAGCCGCCGGCGGCGTGAATGACCCCAAAAATCGTGTTGGTGCGAACGAAATTCCACGGGTAGACGGGCGCGCATCCCTTGGCGGGATCGCGCTCCAGCTTGCGGTAATCGATGGAGGAGATACCACCGTCCACGCCTGCCGGCGCTCCACCGTTGAGTTGCGTTTGGTCGATGTCGATGCCCTCGTCGAACTCCGTCGTTGTGCCGGACGGGGCGCCGTAGGGCGTGCAAGGCCCGGATGCCAGACCGTTGCCGGTGGTCAGCGCCGGAGGATCGAGCGAACGGTCATAAGCCACGTCGTAAAACGCGCCATAGGTGCGCGGACTGCCTCCCGTCATCAGCGCCATCAATCCCGGAAAAGAATCCGAAGGCTTCGACGTAGAGGAGTTCAGGTAATTCACGCCCGTGCCGGCAAGCGCCGCCAGGTTGGGGCAGTACCCTCCCTTGGAGCAGTTAATGAAGTCTACGGAATGCATCCCATCGATGCTAATCAGCAAGACGTGCCGGATCTTATGTCCGGCGTCATCCAGAAAACCTTGAGGTTGAGAGTAGGAATTGTAAGCCACCGTTGAAGCCAGCAAGACAATGCCAGCCGCGGCACCGACGAAGTACTTTTTTCGCACAGTTTGAGACATGTTCGTCCTTATCCTCCTTTGAAGTTTTGGGTTAAGCAGCCCGCGCAATAGGAAATCATCCGGACGTTAAGAGAAGGTTATTCCCAGGTGAACCATCCGAGAACTTATCCGTTCGCCGTCCCGGCGCAACCGAGCCGACAGTTAGCAGGGCCGGTTTGGAGGAGATTTCACATCGCGTTAACGATTCCGCAATATTGGGCAGCGATACTCGGGCGCTCAAAGGGGGCATCTCATGAAAATGGATAAGCTAGCCCTGGCGGGAGCTGGGGTGGTGATCGCACTGGCGTCGTTGACGGTTCGAACGGCAGCGAATTCGGACAATGAAGGCGGCAAGAGAATAAGGCACGTGTTGCTGTTGAGCATTGACGGTATGCACGCCGTAGATTTCTACAACTGCGTGCATGGGGTTGCGGGCGCGAACAGCGGAGATCCGTACTGCCCGAACCTGGCAGAACTGGGCCGCACGGCGATCAATTATGTAAACACCACATCATCAAAGCCTTCGGATTCTTTTCCCGGCCTGGCGGCGTTGGTGACGGGCGGCTCGCCGAAGACGACAGGTCTCTACTACGACGTGGCTTATGACCGGTCGCTCGACCCACCGGCATTAACGACGGGCACGGGGTTGGCGGGTGCGCCCAACCTCTGCACGCCTTACGCTCCACCGACCGGAACCACCACCGATAACGATCAGGGCATCGACATTGACGACACCATGCTGAATGGTGGCGCACCCGGCGCACCACCGACCGAGGGCGGCGTGGCTTCGATCGACCCGAGGAAGCTGGTGCGGGACCCGGCGGCGGGTTGCGCTCCGGTCTATCCGTGGAACTTCCTGCGCACGAACACGATCTTTGGCGTCGTCCATGCCGCGGGCGGTTACACCGCTTGGATCGACAAGCACCCGTCGTATTCAATGGCGGCGGGGCCGGGGGGAACTGGTCTGGATGACTACTACTCGCCGGAAGTGGACTCGACTGTCATTCCGCTGCCGGGCGTGACCACCGCGGAAGGCGTTTCGTGCGCCACGATCCGCGATCAGGTGGCGAGCCTCTCGTCATGGACCAACAGCTTCGACAATATCCAGTGCTATGACGCACTGAGGGTGAAGGCGCTGCTGAATGAAATTGCGGGCAAGACCCACAACGGCGCGCCGGCGAGAACTCCCGCGGTCTTCGGCATGAATTTCCAGTCAGTTTATTTCGGACAAAGCCTCAACGAGCCGAATGTGGCCGTCGGCGGTTACCAGAACGCGGCAGCCGTCCCCAGCGCTGAGCTGCTGAAGGAAATCAAATTTGTAGACGCCTCCATCGGCCAGATCGTTCACGCATTAAAGGATGCGGGTGAATATGACGATACGCTGATCATCATCTCGGCAAAGCACGGAGAGTCGCCGATCGACACGGTTCAATACGTCGCCGACGGCACGAATACGCCAGCGACGCTGCTGGGGAGCGCCATTCCCTACTCGGAGTCGCCGCTGAACCCAACCGGCATCGGCGCCACGGAAGACGATGTGTCGGTGCTCTGGCTGAATCCTGGCGGGAGCGTGACCTCTGCTGTGGAATTGCTCAACCAGAATGCGGCAGCGATCGGGCTGGGAGAGATTTACTACGGGCCAACACTGGCGCTAAATTACAACGTCGGCGGGCTTGGCAAGGGCGAGGATCCGCGGTCGCCGGATATTATCGTGACGCCCAACGTGGGCGTGACCTACTCGGGCAGTACTTCGATGGTGGGGGATCACGGCGGCTTCGCGCACGACGATACCAACGTCGTGCTGCTGGTCGCCCATCCCGGCTTTGCGGCCCAGACCGTTTCGGCGGGGACCACAACCACACAGGTCGCGCCGACCATCGTGAAGGCCTTGGGGCTGGATCCAAGGGCTCTGGACGCGGTCAGAGCGGAAGGTACAGCCGTGCTGCCCGAAGTCGAAGCGCAGCTTGAAAAGTAGTTGTTGGCAGAACAGAGGGAGCCGCTCAGGCGGCTCCTTCTGAGTAAGCTTTTTCACCCCGCGTGTCAACATTAACTGCCTACCCGGTAAGCGTAGATTTCCAGCGCAAAGTTGAAAATGTGAACGTAGCGTGGGCGGCCCGCCCGCCGGCGCGGGAGCGGCCCGCTCCTGCCAAGACTGCGCGGGCAGGATGCCCACGCCCCAGCGGGCGGGACGCCCGCGCTACGTCGAAAGGAATGCCTCTTTCGCCTTTAGGTTTCCCACCTGATTGGCGGAAGGCACCCGGGCAATGGAGTTGGCAAGGTTCTTTGCAAAATGCAAAGTTTCTATTGACGCTTTTCATTTTGCAAAGTATCATGGGAAGCGAAACGGGTCTTGTTGCGGTAGAACGCAGAAAGAACCTTTATGCACGTCGTCACGGAAAAGCGCCTGAACCGAGCTATGAAGCGATATCCGGACGCCGCCAATGAAATTATGGCTTGGCGTAAAATCGCGAAGGCCGCGCGCTGGCGGCAGTTCGAAGAAGTCCGGCAGGTTTTCAAGGATGTCGATGATGTGAAGGGGTATGTGATCTTTAATATCCGTCATAACCGCTACCGCCTTGTAACCATTATCCATTATTCGCGCGTCAAGGATGCCAGGATCGCAGAAGGGCACATTTATGTCCGGTCTTTCCTGACCCATCAGCAGTGCGATAATCCTACCCAATGGGATAGGGGGGTAACACGATGAGCACAGCACTGGCGAATCCAGCCGAGATGATCCGGCGGGGAGCACCCCGCCTGATCCACTCGGATGAGGAACTCGCAAGATACACGGAGGCGCTCTTCAAGTTGACGGCAAAGTCTCGCCGTACGCCTGAAGACGAAGAGGCCATCGATCTACTGACCCTTCTCATTGAGCGCTACGAGGCGGAGCGCTACCCCGTGCCGGACGCCGACCCGATCGACGTATTGCGTTTTCTTCTCGACCAAAATGGACTCTCGCAACGAGATATCGCGACGGAACTGGGTAGCGAGAGCACGGTATCACTGGTTCTATCCGGCAAACGTCGATTGAACCGCGACCACATAGCGCGGCTCAGCGAGCGTTTCCATGTCTCGCCGTCGGTCTTTTTTTGATAAGGAGCGGAAGTAGCGGCGAGTTTAGCTCGCCCTAGGGCTCCGTGGCCGTGGGTTTATTCATCGGGCGACGGACCCTGGGGCGGCGTAAGGCCGCCATTACTTCATCTGTAGGGCCGGAAGCCAACTGGAAATGTGGTTAAGGCTGGGGTAATGGGTGCGGTCAACCTGGAGAGGCGTCACGGAAATCGCGCGTGCGCGGAGGGCGCCGTAATCGGAATCCGGCTCGACTTCATCAAATTCGACCGTCTCGTCGAGCCAATAGTGCGGCCGCCCGCGCGGGTCCTTTTGTTCCACCACGAGGTTTTGAGAAATCTTCTGGCTCTGGCGGGTGATGCGCACGCCGCGCACTTTGCCGCGCGGCACGTTCACGTTCAAGCACACACCCGGTTCCAGACCGTCCGCCAAAATCTTGGTGGCAAGTTGCGCCGCGAAAGCCGCGGCGACGGAAAAATCCAGATCCTTCCGCGACGCAAGGGAGATGGCGAAGGACGGCACTCCGTGCACTGCTCCTTCCATCGCTCCACCTACGGTTCCCGAGTAGACCACGTTTTCGCCTAAATTCCCGCCGGGATTGATGCCGCTCACCACCAGGTCAGGCCGCTTCGGCAAAATCTTGTAGAGAGCCATCACTACCGAATCGGTGGGTGTGCCGCCGATGGCATAATGCCGGTCGTCAATAGAGTGAACACGGATGGGCGTGTGCAGCGTGATCGATTGACTGGTGGCGCTCATTTCCCGGTCGGGAGCGACGACGGTGACGTCTCCCACCGCGGCCAAGCTCTGCTCGAGTGCCCTGATGCCCGGAGCGGTTATCCCATCATCGTTCGTAATCAGAATACGCTTTAGGTCCATGCAAACGTTCCACTCCGTCTTCGCCCCGGGCCCCCCAAGTTGCTCCTGCCGAAGCAAAAAAGCCGAATTCATTGCGCGAAAATGCCCGCTCCTAAAATTCTCGCATGGGCGCGGAAGTTCGTCCACATGATTCCGTGACCTGTACTGCGCATTCCGAGAATCACCTCGGGCCGCAGAAGAAGGCTTCACCACAGAGACGCAGAGGTCACGGAGAACACACAGACGTAAGAATAACGAGTCAACGCGGCAATGTCCGTTCCATCAGCGAAGCTCTTTTCTCCGTGACCTCTGCGTCTCTGCGGTGAAGCCTTTCAGACCTTGCTCAAATGGCATGCATTTAGTGGTACCATTTCCGCGCGAAGGAAATTCGGGCTATCTATCGGGAGGGATTCCCCATGCGAAAAATCGGCATGCTCTCCGTCATCGCGATCGGCGCGATTCTGGCGGTGATTCCTCGGGACCGATCAGCGCCCGCGCAGGCGCCCGGTCAGATGCCCGATAAGGCGCTGAGCTTTCGCATCGTGTTTGGAGAGCGGCAGGAGCGGCTGGAGGACTACTCCGGTTCTTTGACTCTGAACCAAGGAAAGGTCGTGAACCTCATGCCCTGGCGCCTCTTCGAACAAGATATGGTGAACCCCGATGGCACCTGGAAAGTGCACGTCAAACACCTCCGATTTGAAAATCAGCCCGATGTCCCCCAGTTTTTGGATACCACGGAGCGCGTCCTCAACTATGTTCCCGCGGGAGTGACGGCAACCGTGGAAGCTCCTCTCTCGGCAATCGCCCAAGTCCACACGGCGCAGGGCGACTTCATGTTCGCATTACGCGATCTGGACTACGGCCATGCGCTTTCCTTCCGCGACGGCGATGTTCAGGTCGAACGCACACCCACTCCGCAACAAATCTCCCCCGTGCCGCAAGGCGCGAATCCCGAGGAGCACGACTATCCCTCAATGTGCGCCACGCGCAAGGGTGTGGTCTGGATCGCCTGGCAGGCTTATCAAAACCTCGGCGATCAGGTTTACGTCCGCTACTCAACGTCGGCAGGCTGGTCGCAACCGGTGCGCCTTACCGATAAAAAGGGCGACGTCTTTCACACTGCCGTCGGAGAAGATTCCGAGGGACACGTCTGGGTGGTGTGGTCGGAACGGGCGGGCGAGGATTGGGACCTCTACGCGCGAACGTTTGACGGCCGAGACTGGGCAGCGCGACAGAAGCTGACCACTGGGGATCACCCCAACATTTTTCACCGGCTCGTCGCGGATAAGACCGGCGCGCTCCACCTGGTATGGGTGGGTTACCAAGGCGGCCAGTCGCATGTCCTGCTCAGCACCTTGCACGGAAGTTCCTGGTCAGAGCCCGCGGAAATCAGCGGACCGAGCGCGTGGATGCCGGATGCCGCCAGCGACTCCGCCGGCAACCTTTATATCGCATGGGACAGTTACCGCAACGGCAACTACGACATCTTCCTGCGCAAGGTGAACGCCGACGGGTCGATGGAACCCATTCAGCAGGTCACGCAATCGGGCAAATTCCAGGCGCACGCGTCACTGGCCGTCGATTCCGCTGGCCGTGTGTGGCTGGCTTGGGATGAGTCGGGAGACAACTGGGGCAAGGACTGGAACCGCGACGACCAATCGCGCAGTACGACGCTCTACGCCAATCGCCACCCGCGTGTGGCGGTGCTGGAGAATGGCGTCTGGAAACAACCGGCGGGCGATCTGAATGCCGCCATTCCCACGCGCTATAACCGTTTTAACGAAACGCCGCGCCTGGCCGCGGATGCGAGCGGGCGAATCTGGGCCGCGCTACAAATCCGCACCAGCACTGATATAACTCGCGTCGATCATTGGGCTAATAACGGACGATGGGAGAATTTCCTGACGAGCTATGAAGGCGACCACTGGACTCGCCTCATGCCCATCCCGGATACCTCGTCACGACCCGACGGGACTTTCCAGATCAGTCCGGGCCCGCGCGGAGTCTGGATGGCGTGGATCAACAACAATCGGCCGTTTGGCCCGGTTTCGGGGTTTCAGCCTTCCATGAGCGCAACGACTGGCACGGGTCCGCATCGTCCCGGCGTGCAGGAAATTGACGCCGCGGATTTCTCCAGCGCGGCCCTGGCGCCGCCTCCGCAACTGGTGCAATTCGAGGATCCCAAGGAGGGATCTCCTCCCGTGCATCCGAACGAGCGCGAGGATGTGGCCCGCGTTCGCGCTTATCGCACCACGTTGAATGACGCGTCGCTCCGCATTCTGCGCGGCGACTTCCACCGGCACACAGAAATTTCCGGCGATGGCGCCGGCGACGGCTCGGTGGAGGATTATTTCCGCTACATGATGGATGCGGCGGCGATGGATACCGGGATCATTTCCGATCACAACGCCGGCGGCGATAACGAATACACGTGGTGGCGAACCGAGAAGGCCATCGACCTGTTCCACATCCGGGACTATTACACCCCGCTGTTCGGATACGAGCGCAGCGTGGAGTATCCTAACGGGCATCGCAACGTGGTGTTCGCGGAGCGGGGCACTCGCACCCTTCCCATCAGCGACGCGGAAAATCAGGGCAAGGTCGCGAGCGGTCCCATCCTGTACCCCTATTTGAAACAGTACCGGGGCATCTGCATGCTGCATTCCATGGCCACCGATCAAGGCTCCGACTATCGCGATAACGACCCTGATGTTGAGCCCCTGGTGGAAATCTATCAGGGCTACCACGCCAACTACGAATATGAAGGGGCGCCGCGCGCCGAGAGCGCGAACTACCAGGTGGAAGTCCACGGAAAGTATGAGCCCGCGGGATTCTATTGGAATGGCTTGGCCAAAGGTTACAAGTTGGGCGTGGAATCGAGCTCCGACCACATCTCGACCCACAGCTCCTACACGATGATTTATACGCCCTCGATGGAACGCACCGACATCGTCGAAAGCATGAGAAAACGCCACGCCTACGGCGCCACGGACAATATCATTGTGGATTTTCAGGCCGTGGATGAGCATGGACACACCTACCTGATGGGCGACGCTTTCGCCGCGGCCACCGCGCCTCGCCTTAAAGTCAAGGTGGCGGGAACCGATACGCTTCAGCGTGTTGAAATCATCAAAGACGGGAAGTTTGTTTTCAGCACATCACCCAATCGCAAGAGCGCGGACTTCTCCTACGTCGACAATGCGCCGACCCAGGGCGAAAGCTGGTACTACGTGCGCGTCAGCCAGATGGACCGCAACCTGGCGTGGTCCAGTCCGATTTGGGTGAAGTACCTGCGGTAGGTGTCAGGTGACAGGAAAGCTGACAGCTAACAGTAACCCGGGTTCCGACATCCCGCACCTTGCCCCTAAGAGCTGACACCAAGACCTGGCGCCTGATGGCCTTTCTTGTACCATCTAGAGCTTGATAACTCAAACTCCAGGCGCCACGTTGGGGATCTGAAATTTCAAATCCCAGTGATCAGACACGCGCAAGGCAGTTTGAAATTTCAAATCTCACATTTTAGATGGCAAGAGGAAAGCGGAACGAATGAGACTGCGGCCTTTCGCGCCAGCCGTAGAGCGGGCTGGCGCGAAACCGCAGGATTGGAGGGAAAGCTAACTACTTCTTACCTTGGACAACCTTGACGTGGAAACTCTCCGTGACCTTAGATCAGGCCCGAGAACTACGCGTCCCCGGGCCAGTCTCGCACGGACCCCTAGTTCTTGGTATTGGACGCTTCGACGGTCTTCGGCGCAGGAGCCGTGTAAAAGCGCAAGTACGGAACCACCGGAGTAACCCGGAAGGGCAATTTCTCACTGGCATCAACAATCGCATCCGCTTTGCGGGTAGTGAACGCCACTCCACCGTCCCAGGCATTGACCTGCATGCGTGAGCCCAGGGGCAGAGCGGCGATCTGGTCGAGCTTCTTGGCGTTTAGCGTGGGAGCGGAACTCATCAGTGCCGCCATGCGGAGCGAATTGCCTTTGCCCTCGGTCAACCCATTGCCCAAGTGTGCCCCAAACAGATGGGGAACGTGTGGGGCGGCTTCAGCCGCTGCCCGAAGAAACAAACCAGCATCACCGAGCTTGTCTTTATAGGGCGAATTCTTGAGGAACTCAATTCCCTTGGCATCGGCCTCCGCTTCATCGGTGGCGTCCCGCGCGACGTCCAAGCTGGCGAGCAATTCCTCATCGGTCATTTGCAGCGTATCGTTGAATGCGTATTTGGTGTCGAGTTTTTGCCCCAGCGCAACGTGGGCGAGGTCATGAGCCAGAACCATGGCCAGGCTCGTCTCATCGGGGAGGACGTCGATCAGCCCCCGGCTGAGGACGATCGTGTAAGCCAGGCTGAAAGACTCCAAGGTCGAGGTGGACATGACGCGGCAATGGACCGGAGGTAAATTTTCGAGATGGTTGGTCACAATCAGGTTGTTCACCACGGTTTCAAGGACCTTATCCACGGCGCCGGGAGGCGCAATGAGCCGGGCCTTTTCCAGCCGGTCGAGCATGTTGTGCTCGGCATCGATGGTCAACTGCCGCTCGCTCGCAACGGGAGAGAGGTCGGAGGCGACTTCACTGTTGTCACGGACCGGCGCGGGAGCATCCACCAGAATGTTGGTCCACTCCTGCTGCTCGTGATGGGCGGAAAGGTCGTAGCCCCAAAACCTCGTTTCCGCCTTGTAGCGGTTTCGCTTGCTGTGGTCTGATTCCTGGCTGTAAATGTAGACCGGCAGCCACACTCCAGCGCGAAGATTCTCGCGCCAGCAGTCAAAGTGCACGTAGGAAATCCCACGAGGGGGATTGATGCGCGTGCCATTTAAGCGAACGATGGCGTAGCCTTGATCCTCAACCCAGATGCGCCCTTGAAAGGCGCCGATGGCCTTGGCGTCCTTGGGATGGATATCAATTGCCAAGCATCGGATGTCGCCCAGGTATTCCCAGCGAACCGGGTCGAAGGCGTAGTGCTCCCGGTCGAAGTTATTCTCATCCACCACCAGGGGTTCGACTGCGAATTCACCCAGGCGGAGGTGCTCAGTAAGGAACAGCGACGGGGCGTGGAGAGCCGCGGTGTGGAGAAACCGCGGTGAGTGGGAATCGGTAATGAAGGATGCTTCGATCGCCTTACCATCAACCCTCTTGCTGAACTTCAGGCGGCCCAAAAAGTAAGCATCTTCCGTGGCCACATCGCCCAGTTCGCGGTCCGGGTGGTAATACTGAAGGTAGGTCTCAACCCGCGGCGAAAACTCCGCCAGCGTTGTGCGGGTTTGCCACTCGTTGGCAATGATGCGATAGACCATATCGGTAAGTTGCTTGGGTTCAGGCTGCGCAATGGCTTTTGCGGGCTTAGACCGGTCGCTGGCCGCCAAGGGCAAGAGCATCGGGGTGGCGAACAGAAGTAAGGGTAGTAACCAAGTGACGCGTGCGCTGCGATGAGTCTTCATAACATTTCCTCCGGCAAATTGTAAGGGTCGGCCAGGCGGCCCTCTATGTAGATTGGTCGGCCAGCCTGAACTCGATGCGCAGGGTCGCAGGAAAATCCGCCGGCTTACCGTCGCGCAGTGCTGGCTTGAATCGAATTTGTGCGGCAGCTTGTACCGCCGCCTGGTCGAGCCCGTGTCCCAGGGATTTCACCACACCAAGGACCTTGATCGCGCCGCTGGCCTCGAAGATCACTGAAAGCGCGACTTCACCTTGAATTCCGAGATGCCGTGCCTCCTCCGTATACACCGGGGTAGGCTTGGAGAAGATCTCTACGGGCAAAAACTCGACCGGCTGTTGTGCATGTGAGTTCTTCGTTGGGGCTTGGGTCACTTGGGCTACGGTCTCGAAACTTCCCATGGCAACTCTGCCGCCGTTTCCGCCGCCGCCCCCACCAGCGATCCCGCTACCAAAGCCGGCGCTGGCAATGACGCCGCGAACGCCGTGAGCGCCGCCCGTTCCGTTACCCACACCCGGGCCATCGGGAAGTCCGAACGACCCCAACTTTGCAACATTACCGGTAGCTCCACCTTGCGCCTTGCCGGGAAGCCCATCCGGACTCCCAAATCCACCCGTCTGAACCTGGTCAGCCGGTCGCTTCGTCGTGGGCGGTTCTGGAGCACCTCCAAACAGGCCGGTATTGACCGCAACCTCCACCTTGGGCGCAGGCCGCGGTTGGAGAACCGGGGGAGTTGGCATAGGAGCCTCAAGCGCATGTACCTGAGGCGTAGGAATCGTCGGCCGCACAATCTTGGGAGCCACAACGACCGTCAAAACGGGAGTTGGAATCACCGGGGCCGGGGTCACTTTGGGTTTTACTTTTGGAATAACCACACGAGCCATTTCGGGGGGGCGCTTCACGATCGGCGGAGGCGGCACATTGACAGGCGGGAGCCAAATCAGAGCGTATTGCCTCACGGGGGTTGGCAACTCTTCCGGAAAAAAGACCCCGAGAAAAACTGCCGCGCCAACCAACAGAGCTTGGGCAAACAGGCCGCAGATAAACGCGACGCTCCGACGGCTGCGATTCCCAGAAGATGGATCCAGAGTGCTGAACATTTCCAAAGGCGTTTCCGAATTCATAAATCCTCCCTCAAAACGGATCGTCTTCGTCGGCGTCTGGCGGAGACGAATTACGCAATTAGCAAAGTTGAGAACCAGGAATCCGCCTTCACGTTCCCAAGCTGTTGATAACTTTCCGGACCCACGGCTGCACCGACGAGAGCCAAGTTACTAGCATTCAAAATAGGTGTCTACAGTACGGGTGTACTACCTTGCGAAATATAGTTTCTTTGTGATATACGATGGGTTGTGGTGATGTTTTAGATTCATACTATATATGGTAGGAACCGAGGGAGATTAGGGGACAGAAAGTCCAAAGGACAAAACAAGTCACTTCGTGTCTTGAATGGCGCCGGAAGGGCCCTGGCGAAAATCTCTCAACGCGTCCACGATCTTCTGGGCTGCCTTGCCATCGCCAAAGGGGCTGCGACGCCGGGTGAACCGGGCAGAAGCCTGCTTGTCGTCAAGGAGTTCGGTGACTGTGCGGTAAATCACCTCAGCAGATGTACCGACTAACTTGCACACTCCGGCTTTCACCCCCTCGGGGCGTTCCGTATTCTCGCGCATCACCAGGGCGGGTCGTCCCAGCGAGGGCATTTCCTCTTGAATACCTCCGGAGTCGCTGAGGGCGAGATAGGCGGAATTGAGGAGCCAGACGAACTGAGGATAATCCAGGGGATCGGTCAAGTGGACGCGCTCAACACCTCCCAGCAGAGGCCGCACAATCGCCTGCACGTTGGGGTTGGGATGAACGGGAAAAACAATCTCGATGTCTTCACGCTCGGATGCCAAGCGCAGTATTCCCCGGCAAATACTTGTCAGCCCTTCACCGAAGTTTTCGCGTCGATGCGCCGTCACTACAATGAGCTTGCGGTTACCAAGATCGAGACCACGAAGCTGCGGAATAAGCGGAGGATGGCGCACCACCCGATCGCGTGTTTCGAGGAGGGCATCAATCACGGTGTTGCCTGTCACGATAATGCGCCGGCGAGGAATTCCCTCCTTCAACAGGTTGTTACGCGACCAGGTGGTGGGCGCGAAATGGAGGGTAGCCAGATGGGAAGCCAGCCGACGGTTAATCTCTTCCGGGAAGGGCGAGTACCGGTCAAGCGTACGCAAGCCGGCCTCCACATGGCCCACCGGCACACGGTGGTAGAAAGCCGCCAAGCTTGCCACCATGACCGTTGTAGTATCTCCCTGCACCAGTACAATATCGGGCCGATGGGCGGCCAGCACGTCGTGAAACCGCTCGAGAATCAGCGCTGACAGCCCGCACAATTCCTGATTGGGCCGCATCACATCGAGATCGTAATGAGTAGGAATATGAAACCAGCGCAGAATCGGTTCAAGCAGGTGGCGGTGTTGCGCAGTAATGCAGACGCGCGTCTTGAATTCGTTTCGATGTCGCCCCAATTCACGAATCACAGGAGCGAGCTTGATGGCTTCCGGGCGCGTGCCCAAAACCGCGAGGACGTGAAGGCGTTTAGGTGGCATCTTGGGGAAGTTGCGGGCGGCGATGGGATCAGGCTGTTCCCACCTGATAGCGTTCCGTCTTCACCCACTTAATAGCCCGGCGAATGATGAAGTCGTCGTAGAAGGCCGCGGCCACTACGGGAATCCAGAGTTGGCAGTAAGTAAAATACATCACGATGGTCAGCAGAATATTGACCGGGGAATCTTCCCCAGGCTCGCAGGAAAGGGCAATCACTAGCTGAAGAACGAACGTGGCATAGGCAAGAATCCACACCAGGCTGTAAGGACCGGGCACGTTGATGTTTACCCATCCGGCGAGGCAGAGAGCTAGGAGTCCGTCGGAAATGACCACCGCCAAGAAGAAAAAGTAATACAACAAATGCGACGAGAGGATCTCAAAGGCGATGCGCCGGTTCTTGGTGCGGAGGAGTCCAGTAGCATGTTTTTGCAGGACATAGTTGAATCCTCGAACCCAGCGCCGGCGCTGCTTGAACCATACCCTCAGCGATTCCGGTTCCTGCTCCCAACTCACCGAGGTGGGAACAAGCTGAATGTGGTAGCCGGCCTGGTAAAGGCGCACTGTCAACTCTGAATCTTCGGTCAGAGCCTGCTCGTCCCAGCCACCAAGCTTTTCCACGATCGACTTACGAATGATGTAGTTAGTACCCGGCAACATGGTGAGGCGCATCAGCATCCACCGGCCGGCCTGAACCATCCACTGAAAACCAATGCCTTCGATATTAACAAATCGTGTGATGAGGGCGCGACGCCGGTTCCAGGCACGGTACATCCCCACGGCCGCGGCGAGACTCGGATTACGCACGAGTTGCTCGGCCAGGGGGCGAAGGGCGCCAGCTTCGGGGAGATTATCCGCATCGTAAATAGCGATCAAGGGATGGCGCGCCTGCGACAAGGCGAAGTTAAGAGCGCCGGATTTGCCGCGGGCGCTGAGCAAAGCGGGTACCTCCAGCAAACGAACGCGCGGGTCGGCAGCGAACCCACGAATCGCCTCCGCGGTGTTATCGGTGCTCCCATCGTTGATCAGCAGGAACTCGACTTTACTTGACGGGTAATCGAGCTTCTGAAGGGCGTTAATGGTGTGGGCGATAACGCGACCCTCGTTATGGCAGGGAACCAATACGGATACGCAGGGCAACTCAGATTCGGAAATCGGCGGCAATCTCTTTGCCGCATGACGAGTGCGTCGATAATAGATGTGCCCAAGGAAAAAGAGAAGGGACTGGTAACCCAACATGAACCAGATGAGGGCGACAGTGGAGACAAACAGTCCGTCGATGATCCAATGCAAATTAGACATGCAAACCTATCCGTTACGTTTTATAAGCCGGGTGAGGCGAAGTTGCAAGTAAATAACAACCATCAGCACCGTGGCGAGCACTCCAAACGCCCCAATCGCCCAGGATGAGGCCCAGCCTAAGACGTCGACCGCTACACCCGCCTTGGTGTTGGTGGCCACCCGAACATTGTGGTCTCCGGAGGGAAAATCGACGGCCCAATCAGGCCCGCTGCGTTCGGTGGGCAATGTCGTCGCGCTCCCATCGACGAGAATCTCATTGGGCTGCTGGTCAAATACCATAACCGCACGCCCCGGGGATCGGTAGCGGAAGGTCAGGCCAGTGGTGTCAGCGTGCGCTTCCGCCAGATCTGCCGTCGAGCTCAGGATGCGCGCCTGAAACTGCTGGGTGTCGAGGAAATGCCACCAGCCCCGCTCGGTAGAAATGGAATGTTCTCCCGTCGGCACTAAAACACCGTCCTGGGACACCGCTGGCCACTCGCGGCCGTCCACATAATAGAACGGATCGTCCGCAGGAGTCAGCACCAGGGAGGCGGTGGAGTTGACTTCCATACTCGTTTTGCCGCCGTTAATCGATACGGGGTAATTTAGAACCATCTGGATGAGGTCCCAATCCTGTGGAGATACGGTCTGTTCAGAGTAGATGACTGCCCGTCCTGAAGTGGAAGCCGCGGCAAGGACCGTCAGTGCGAGTTCCGTGCCGGTGGCCGTTTTGGACGGCAGATTAGTATTCGTGATGTCGCGATTGGGCACAACGTTGATGTCAAACATCAAGCGGTGGGGGTCGGGAACCAGTTTGCGGTACGTCGCGGCAAAGCGCCGGTAGCGTTCCGGCGAGGTCATCCAAAAGTGTGCTGGATCTTCGACTTCAAGCGTGAACGGGAATTCTCGCATCAGGGCGGTAATCCGGCGCGAGTCCACACCCAAGGCCGGCCGCACGTATTCATCGTGCAGGCTATCGAACATCGTGACGACAACTTCCATCCCACGCTGCTTGCACAAAGGCATCAACTCCGTAAGCGCACGTCGGTGCCAATCCACCACAATGTCTTCGCGATAACGCTGAAACTTGGCCAGTCCGGCAGGGTCTGTCTTGTAATAATGAGGCGAGCTAGGACGGAATAAGTCCTTGGGGTCAAACCCACCTTTTTTCTTGAAGTCCGCGCGCACAATGTCGTTCATCGGCACAAACTTATCCGGGCGCAGATAATCCTTGAAGTCAGCGTCGAAGTTCAATTCGGCAATATCGACGCCATCCCAGTCGGAGGAATTCAGGAGCACCTTCGCCCAATCCATCGCTGCCTGAAAACAGTCGGGGTCCTGGAAATTCATCGAGAATCGCCACCCGACATTGCCGTCGGTCCCCGTCGCGGTCTTCTCCCGCCATTCCGGATGGTCATCCCACATTTTCGGAGTCACCATCGGGAACACCATCCAGGCGTAAACCGCAATTCCGTTGCGATGGCAGGCTCGCACAAAGTCGTCGTAGGTGAACGAGTACTGGCGCGTGAAATACCAAGCCTTGACGTGAATCACGCTAATGCCCGCCCGATGCCAGATCAGCGCGAGCCGATTGAGATCCGCCCCGGGCCGGTCGGCGGGGTCGAAGTACACCTCGAGGTGGCGGCTCCGGAGAGAGGTCGTAGCTCCAAAAGTCGTGCTGAGGTAATCCGGAAAGTAGGGGTAGTGGCTGGTCCCCTCGCTGGTGTAACTATCAAGATTCGCTGCCAAATAAACGTAATGGCCTGTCCCAAAAGAGCCCGCCAGCGCCACCGATTGCCCCCCTTCGCTATCGTTCGCGAATTCGCGGACATCTTCCGGCGCAGTAAATCGGGTAATCCGTTCCTGAGGACGCCAAGTGAGGGGGACATCCGTATGGTCGGGGTCAATGACCGACGACACGATCATCTGTAGGTTACTGAATCCAAATCCGATCTTGGTTAGCCATGGCTGCATCCCGTCGGCAACCACATTTCCGCCGGAACCGAGATATCTCACCACCAGGCGTTGCTGTCCGTCATTGAGACGCAAGCCGGCGGCGTGGGGAACAACCAAAAGGGTGTCGTCGGTACTGGGGGCAGCCCGAAACTTGGCAAATGGCACCGTCGTTACCTGGTAACCGAGAGCTTCCAGGACAGTCTTGTAACTCTGCTGATTGTGGCTCGCAGGGGGACGCGGATTATCCACCCACAGAATTGAGGCGCGGGGAAATCCGGCGAATTTATCCCTCACGACCGTAGAAGGAGGAGAAGTAACCGGGTGCAGACTATCCCACCATTGACTGATTCGCTTGAACCAGGAATTAAATTGCTCGGGCGCAGCGGGCGGCCGCTTCATGACCTCGGCGGCAGCCCAACCACCTGGGGGAACATTCGCCTCGAGCTGGACAGGGCCCTTTATTCGTGTCGCCGACAAGTCGGTTTTCACCACTTGTCCCGCCGCATTGAAGAGTTGAAGGCGCCAGTACTCGTCCTGGGGCGACAACTGGATGGAGCCGGAAGTGGTACGCACCGCGTATTGACCCTGGAAGTCGACCTGCCCATCGAAGTCCCGCAAGGAGGTGAAGTGGTAACCCAAATCGCTGATGCCCTGGACAACCTGCTCCAGCAGTCTCTGCCTCAGAAACGGGTGAAAGTAAAATGAGGCGATCCCGTCCCGCACGACCCGCATGCTGCGCGCGTACTGAACCAGCTTTAATGGGTCGGGATCATCCTCGGGCAGATATCCCAGGGTTTCGGGGACGATGTGACGGCCATATTGGTCAACCACTGGGTAAGGAACCATTTGGGCCGTCGTATCGTCGGGCGCGACCATGGGACGGTCGTAGAATAAGGAGAAAGTTTTCGCCAGTGTACGGTAGTCAATGTCAGACGCCCCATAATGGGGGACCTCAAACGCCACCGGGTAAATATCGTTAGCAAAACACTCGGCGAATCCCATCCGCAACCGCCGTGTGACGAATTCCGCTGAGTCTCCGCCCACCGCCCGGTTTCCGAGTTCGTCCCAAAACTCGTACTCATCTCCGCTTAGCCCGTGAACCTGGTGGGTGATCCCGTGCATGATCGGCGTGCCACCCAAGGCGATCATCGTGCGGATTGCCGCCACGGTTGACTTCCTATCACCAAGCCGGATTTCCAGGGAATGAACAGGGTCACGAAATATGGGAATGAGAGCGATTCCGAAGGGAATGTGCCGGTCAGAAAGCCAGTGGGCAATTTTCGTAAGGTCGTCAGGATCATCGTCGATGCTGACGTCCTCGATGCGCACCATCGCGCGCATTTCCGAGGGGTGATTGATTCCCAGGATGTCATGAAGAAGATCGCAGAGAACCAGGTATCGGGTTCCCTCACCCATATACGAAAGCGGCTTGTCCGCGAAGTACCAGAAGTCTCCGCTCTTCACAACATAAGGACTTGAGACTTTTTTCTGATTGATCGCCGTCGCGACGACTTCAGCCGTATCAGGATCCTGGATCGAGACGATCGTCAGGTCCGTCTCCGGCTTGGGCAGCAGGGTCTGTTTATAGAGAACCGACCGGTAATCAAGATCACGACTATACTCCACAAAGCTGAAGCCATAGTGGCGTCGGGCGTCGGGGGTGGCTAGGAGCTGATCGATATGCGCGCCAAGCCACGCGAACGGATGGTCCGTGGCGCGAATGTCTGCGAGCAAGGCGGGGGGGATGGTTGTCGTAACTCCGGAGGCCACAAGGAAGCCGGCGCGATAGTCCGACAGTTGCCCCCGCTTATATTCGCTGAGAGGAATGAGATCGGCGTGCAAATTGAAGTGGGTAAGCAAGTTCGCCAGAAATAGCGCGTGAATGTACGACTCCACGCGGGGGTCCGGCGGGCTATCATAAATCACTGCTGCCGTCGTGGACTCCGCGGTATCGTCGGGCGGCGCTGCGCGTAGCAATCCCACCATCGGGGACATCGCGAGCATGGTGAGAAAAACCAGAACTGCGACCGAGGACCTGCGGAGACGGAAGTACTTCAAAAACGCAAGAAGGCGGACAGGCATATGATCCATAACTATATTATCATGTACAGGCAGGGTGCGGCGCACGACGTGCAAGGGGGTGGAAATGATTTTGAGAACTCATGGCCTTTCGGGGCGAAATTTCTGTTGAGGACGGTCTTTCGCCCGCAGTTTTTCCACTCGTAGTCCCCCCTGCTTTCCAGCAATTTGGAAGGACCGTATGATCTCGGGAGCTTACCCAAAGCGAGGATCGCACCGGCCATGGCGGGTGCTCGCTGCAATCCTGGTTGCGGCGGCGAGCGTCGGCCGCGATATTAAGCCCGGTCCTGTTCCCCTTAAGACTTTGGTTGAGCCGCCCCCGGGAAATTACTACCTCGGGGTGTTCCCTGGAAGCAAGAACGGCATGGGCGGTGACATCACTCTCAGCGACGTCAAAGGATACCAACACGCTGTGGGGAAATCGCTGGCGTGGGTTTACTTTTGGAATAACTGGTACGAAGACCCCCACTTCCCTTATCAAACCGCCTCCTGGATCCGCGCCAATGGAAGCGTTCCGTACATTCGCATGATGCTTCTGAGCAGCCCAACCATTCCCAGGCCCGACCCGGTCTACTCTCTCAAGAACATCATCGACGGCAAGTTTGATCCGCTCTTCCGGGACTGGATGCAGGACGCCCGGAGGTTCGGGTCGCCCGTGATTGCCGAATACGGCGTCGAGGTCGATGGCTGGTGGTTCCCATGGAATGGCCTCTATAACAAAGAAGGCGGTACGTACGCCGATTCCGTCGCGCGATTCCGCGAGGCCTACCAGCACATCATCCGCATTGCGCGCGAAGAAGGCGCCTACAACATCCGTTGGGTTTTCCATGTGGACCCTTGGGATGAGCCCGACGAGGCCTGGAACAAATTCGAAAACTATTATCCCGGCGATGAGTGGATCGACTGGGTCGGCGCCAGCGTCTACGGCCGCCAGTTGCCCAGCGACCCGGAAGGGGTTTCATTCCGCTACCAGATGGACTGGGTGTATGGGCGCATGCAGCGGCTTACCAATAAGCCATTCATCGTTTGTGAGTTCGGAACGATCGATGACGCTCAGCAGGCGGAGTGGACAACGGCTGCCCTTTCCGATCTGGTGGGCGGCCGCTGGCCGAAAGTCATCGGCTTTTCCTGGTGGAACACAACCTTCAAAAACGACCCCGTAACCGGTGGCCTCTCGGATATGCAAGTCCAGAACAACCCCGAGCTTCGGGCGATCTTCCGCAAGTACGTAGGCCGGAATCACGCGGTCCTCAGCCGTCCCTCGAGCCAAGTCGTGGCTTTGGACGGTCAGTGAACGGTTGCCCCTCGCTCGCAAGCTTCACACTCTATTAAACCACCTCGGGTCAAGAGTGTTGTATACTCTACACATGAAACGTACAAATCTTGTGTTAGATACAGAACTGCTCCACGAAGCAACGCGAGTACTGGGTCTAAAGACTTACTCCGCCACGGTCAATTGCGCGCTGGCTGAGACCCTTCGTCTTCGCAAGATTCAGAGCCTTCCAACCTTTTTCGGCAGCCAACTGTGGGATGGTAATCTGGCGGTGCTGCGGGAAGATCGGGTCACTCCCCCACAGAAATGCGCACCATGGCACCGGCGAGGACCGCGGTGATTCTCGTTGACACCTCGGTGTGGATTGAACTCCTCAATCGTCGGAGCGGCCCTCGCATAACCGAAACGGAGTTGCTAGAGTTCGCCACCTGTGGTCCCGTGGTACAGGAGGTTTTCGAAGGGCTGCGCGACCATCCATGGGCGGAAGCTTTCCGTAAGGCTTTTCTTGCGCTTCCCATCCTGAGCAACCCTCTCCCCGCCGAGACTTTCCTGGCCGCGGCGGACGTGTACCGCGAGGGCCGCCGCAAGGGGTATACCATCCGGTCTTCAATCGATTGCCTTATCGCCGCGATTGCTATCGACCACAAAATTCCTGTTTGGCACAAAGACCGGGACTTTGAAGCCATCGCGCAATTCACGACTCTCCAATCCATACGCTACCCTTGAAAGGCCGGCAGGAACGTCGCGTACCCCGCAAGCCTCTGAACAGTCCTTGCTGATGCAAGTCCCGGACTTTTAATCGACGGTCGGTCTTTCCGATCTTCGCCGCCCGGTCGCCCGACTTCCGTACGGGTGAAGACGGCAGCACGGTCGTGGGGGTTCAAGGGTTGATCGAGGGCCGGCAGTGGGAATTCACCGAGTGTCAAACCTGCATGGTAACGCTGGTTTCGGTACGGCTGACGGGGCGGTACAGGGTGTCACGCTCGAAGGGCTCGCAGCCCGCCTCACGAATCAGGCGGATGAGCTGTTGGCGGGTCAATGCCTGGGGAGTCTTGGCGCCAGCATCGTGATAGATCTTCTCTTCAACGACCGTGCCGTCGAGATCGTCCGCGCCGAAACGCAGCGCCACCTGCGCCACGCGCGGGGTCATCATAATCCAGTAAGCCTTGATGTGCGGAAAATTGTCGAGCAGCAAGCGCGCCACCGCGACGTTCTTCAGGTCCATAAAACCGCTGGTCTCATCGTGTTCAACCAATTTGCCCAACTCGGTATTGGCCGGATGAAACGCGAGCGGAATATAGGTCTGGAAGCCGTGCGTTTCGTCTTGGAGTTTTCGCAGTTGCAGCAGATGGTCGACGCGGTCCTCGGCTGACTCGATATGCCCGTAAAGCATCGTGGCGTTAGTGTGCATGCACAGTTCGTGCGCCAGGCGATGAACCTTCAACCAAGTGTGGGCGCCAATCTTGTGGTCGCAAATCACTCGGCGCACTGCTGGCGCGAAAATCTCCGCACCCCCGCCGGGCAGCGAGTCGAGACCTGCGTCTTTCAAACGTTCGAGCACCTCGCGAAGCGAGAGGCGGGTAACATGCGAAAAGTAACCAATCTCGACCGCCGTGAATCCCTTAAGGTGGACGGTCGGGAAACGCTGCTTTAGGCCGCGAAGCAGGTCAAGGTAGTAGTCGAACGTCAAGTCCGGATGCAGTCCGCCGACAATGTGGAATTCCGTGACGGCTTCCGACCAGTTCTCCCCGGCGACGCGGAAGGCTTCGTCGAGAGCCATGGTGTAAGCGCCGGGTCCATCAGGTTTGCGGCCAAAGGCGCAGAGTTTACAACTCGCCACACATACGTTAGTGGGATTAATATGGCGGTTAACGTTGAAGTAGGTACGCATCCCATGCAGTCTCACCCGGACCTGATGGGCCAGATAGCCAATGGCGAGCAGATCGGCGGAATGGTAAAGAGTCACGCCTTCCCGAGAGTTAAGGCGTTCGCCCGCCAGCACTTTTTCGGCAATCGGCAGCAGGGCGTAGTCTTCGGTTTGGAGGTTTTCCGGAATCATACCCACTCGTGATTTTACCGGGGCTGCGCGAGATTTGCAATCGGTCGCGGTTCTGGCAATTCGATTGCGGCTCACAATCTGGCACTACGATTGCTCGGGACCGCCCATCAAACCCGCATGAACACTGATTGGGGCTTGACAACGGGTTTATTATGGTATTTCTGCTTGGGGGCACACGGAAAGAATTTTGCTGGCGCGCCGGAATTTCTTCTGGTTAGAATTAGGTTTGGATTATTTAGCGTATGGCAACTGCGAACCTCCAATTCGCCGAACCGCAACAAGAGGCGGCATTCTTCTACGGCCTCTTCTTGCGCGGGCACCCGCTGCAAAAACTACGGGAGGATATCGACGTCCCTCCCCACGTACTCGAGCGCTGGCAGCGTTTGGCGCAGCACGATCCCCTTTATCACGGCATGGTGGATCGGATGCTCACCTACCGTAAGCACGTGCTAGCAATCTTCGAGACCCTCGTCTTTCGCGAAATGCTCGTCCCACCAAGACCCCAATAAAACAATTGGATCATCGGGTCATCTGATCATTGTGTCATTTAAAAGACGTCAGGGGTCCGTTGTCAGTGGCACGTGTGACTCTCGATCCCGGCGCGTCTTTGGCAACGGACAACTGACCACGGACAACGGACCGTTTTTCAATGATTTCATGACCCGATGACTCAATGACCCGATGATTCAATGAATCAATACATCGGCTCCCCACGTGAAGAAAAAGAGCAGGCTGATGTAGCCATTCACGTTGAAAAACGCCGCATTGAGGCGGGACAGGTCATGAGGTCGGACGATCCAATGTTCATAAGCAAGCAATGCCGCCATCAGTGCGAGCCCGGCCGTGGCGAGCCAACCCAGATTTTCCAAGCGGATCACTTCCGCGAGCAGGGCCACCATGGCAACGTGGCAGGCGATCGAGCCATACAGCGCGGCAGCAACGCCGAAGCGCTGGGGGAAGGAATGGATGCGCATGCGCCGGTCAAAATCAATGTCCTGACAGGCGTAAATCAGGTCAAATCCTCCCACCCAAAAAGCCACTGCGGCGCCGAGCAAGAGGACGCTGAGGCTAATGTTGTTGCGAAGGGCAATCCATGCAGCGATGGGAGCAAATCCATCCGCGATCCCCAGCACGAGGTGCGAAAGTAAAGTGAAACGTTTGGTGTAGGAGTAGAAAAGCAGGACGGCGATTGCCAGGGGAGAAAGCTTCAAGGCCAGCGGGCTGAGTTCCCCCGCCGCCAGCACCAGAAGTCCGCAAGAAATCACGGTAAACCCGACGGCAAAGCGCAGGGTGAGTCGCCCCGCGGGCAGCGCTCGCGTCCGGGTGCGGGGATTGAGGGCGTCGATATCGCGGTCGGCGATGCGGTTGAACGTCATCGCGGCGCTCCGCGCGCCCACCATGGCCACAATCAGCCAGAAGACCTCGCGCCAAGTCGGCCACCCGCGCACTGCAAGCATTGCTCCCACGAGCGCAAACGGAAGGGCAAAAATCGAGTGCTCGAACTTGATCATTTCGAGCGTCGTGCGGAGCTTGCCGAAGAGTCCCTCAGCAACGCCCGAGCGGGCCGGAGGCAATGGCGCACTTTGAAGAGTTTCGCCCATGAGAGCAGTTCCATGATGAAGGGGAAACCCGCGCGCCGTCAACATCGGAAAGGGCGGATCTGAGAGGTGTAGCGCTACAAGCCGCTACTTTTTCGGATAACCCACAGTTTGCGCCAGCAGAATCTTCTGGTCGGAGCGGAGTTTCATCACTTTGGCCAGCTCCGGTCGATTCACACTTCCACGCACGACCACGGCCAGCCCTTCCGATGAGCAGAAGAGATAGACGTTTTGGGCGATGAAGCCCGGGTCTGCGCCGCTGTAGAAATTCCTGTCTTCGGCGGAACTCTTCCCCGTCTTGGCGAAATCTGCGACGTAGACCAAATCCACCGGCGCGTCTTTCACGAATGGCTGTACGCCGGTCGCACCGCGCACATCCTCCGCCAGAATGGGGTCCAGCTTGTTACCCTTGGCGTCATAAACGTAAAGCCCTGCAGCGGTCGCGACGTAAACATCAATCTCCTGCCAGTTCATGGCCGAGGGCGCCGTCCGTTTTCCCTCGTCGGGCCGATTAATGCCGAAGGCAGCCCAGAGTAAATTTGCGAGGATCTGCGGGGAGAGCTTGTCGGAACTGAATTCGCGCGTCGAGTGCCGCTCTCTCAACGCCTGCATCAGCGGCTTGCCTCCGTCGGTACGCGGGGAAGGAAGAAGGAGTGGCGTCAGCTCCTGCCCTAGAGCGAGCGCTGGGCAAAGGAACAATGCGAATACAAGTGAGCGAACGAAATATGGCGGATGGGCTTTCATCAAAACCTTCCTGAGCTGGTAATGAACTCGAGGGACAGACTTCGGAACGCGGGTCTAGGACGCGAGGGCGATCAATAAAACGAAAATCAAAACATTGATCGCGTGGGCAGTATAGCAGAGAGGGCAGTCTACATGAAGCTTTCGGCGGAGAACATAAATCAGGTAGAACCCGAGAAGGATCGTGCATGCACCGATGAGAATCAATATCGCCATCCCGATTGGAACGGCGAAAGAAGTGAAATGGACAGACGACTTATTGCCAAAGGACCAGTTCTCCACTGCCCCGGCAATCAGCAATAGGTAGTAGGCGATTCCCAGCAGCGAGTTTGGCACACCGAAGACACGCGCATAAGGTGTTTGCACCACCGTAACGCAGGCAGACCCTTCCCGCGCGCAGAGAATCTCAGGAATCCATCGGGCTTTCCTGATGCGGCCGTAATAAGCAAAGGTAAAGTAAAGCGCGTCGGCAAGGCCAACTAGCGATAAGACGCAAATGACGAAACGGAGAAGCATCATGTGATCGGGTCATCCGAACATTAGGTCATTGGATCATCGGGTCATCGAATCATTGAGTGATTTCGTGAACGGGTAATTTAGCGATTTAACGGTACGCGGATTGCGTGATCGACACTCGATCGAATTCGTTAATCTCCCGACACTTCAATGACCCAATGACTCAATTCCTCGGCCTCTTCCCTTCCCCCTGCCAGCGATACTGCCCCGCCTGTTCTAGGTCGAGTAGTGCCAGGACTCGGCAGCAGAACTGAGTGACAAGGTCATCGAGAGTTCTGGGCCGGTCGTAAAACGTGGGAATGATGGGAAAGATCACCGCGCCCGCGAGCTGCGCTCGTAACATGTTTTCGAGATGGATACGATTGAAGGGCGCGTCGCGAACAGCAAGGATGAGCTTGTGGCCCTGCTTCAGGCAAACGTCCGCCGCGCGCTCGATGAGCGTGTCGGAAATTCCAGACGCAATCTGGGCAAGGGAGCCGGTCGTACACGGAATCACCACCATTCCCTGCACGGTGTATGAACCGCTGGCAATGGAAGCACCGACGTCGGAGTCCAGGAGATATTCCGTCTTACGGGTTTCCTTCGCGGCCAGTGCGTGCGGAATTCCAGCAGATTTCGAAATGTCCAAATCGAGCTCATCGCGCAGAAGCTTGAGTCCGCTGCCGGATATCACCAGGTGAATCTTCTCCACTCGCGGGTCAGCCTCGAGCATTTGCTGGGTGCGTCGAGCAAAAACCGCTCCGCTGGCCCCGGTGACACCCAGAATGATTCTTTTCTTGCCGCCAAGTTTGGAAGTTGCCATCGCACGGGATGTTAGTTGGCACCCCGTGGGAAGTCAAGGAACGGAGCATATAACGTAGCGCGGGAGCGTCCCGCTCCCGCCACAATCGCGCGGGCAGGATGCCCACGCCCCAGCGGGCAAGATGCCCGCGCTACATCAAGGCGTCGCGGACTCTTCTATTGTGTCGCACACCCCAGGGGAAGTGGGGACTGGTATACTGGGAATTTAGGCAAGAACCAGCCATTCGGAGTTACCGCCTAGCGAAACGAATCGCGCGGGCTGGTCGAATTGCTGCGTGCTTCGCGCTAGCTGCGTCACGATGATGGAGGAACACTTTGAGTCCTGAAGAAATCACCAGCATGTTGAAGGATGTACGGCGAGGGAAACTGTCCGTGGAAGACGCCGTAGACCGCCTGCGCAACCTGCCGTACGAAGATTTGGGTTACGCCAAAATCGATCATCACCGTTCGTTGCGGCAAGGATTTCCGGAGGTGGTATTTGCGCGGGGTAAGGACCCTGCACAGGTGGAAGGCATCGTTCGGCACATGCTACGCAACAAGCACAACATCCTGGTGACGCGCGGTGATCGCAGTCTTTACGAACTGCTCCGCCCGCTCGATCCCAAGGTGGAATTCCACGCACTTTCCGGCGCCATCAGCGTTCGGCGCGAGCGGAAGATTCGCGGCAAAGGAAAAGTCCTGGTGGTGTGCGCCGGCACATCGGACATCCCGGTGGCGGAGGAAGCGCTGGTGACGGCGGAGATTATGGGGAATCGAATCGACTCCCTTTATGACGTGGGGGTGGCGGGTATTCATCGCTTGCTCGGTGAGAGCCAGCACTTGCGCGAAGCCCACATCATCATTTGCGTGGCCGGCATGGAAGGCGCGCTTCCGAGTGTGGTGGCCGGCATGGTGAGCGTGCCCGTGATCGCGGTGCCCTCCAGCGTAGGATATGGCGCCAGCTTTCGTGGCCTCGCGGCGCTGCTCGGCATGCTCAACAGTTGCTCACCCAACGTTTGCGTCGTCAACATCGACAACGGCTTCGGGGCAGGTTATCTGGCGAGCGTCATGAATCGTTTGTGACGGAGATGTCATTCGCCTTTGGCAGGGCGCTATGGCCCGCACGAGGCGGGCTTATTCACTTCCCGAAGACGCGCTCGAAGATTTCGTCCACGTGGGTCAGGTAACGCTCCACCTTGAAAACCTCGGCAATTTCACTGGGCTTGAGGTACTGGCGAATGTCGTCATCTCGCTCCACGAGGGTGCGATAGTCCTCACGCGTTTCCCAGACTTGCATGGCATTGCGCTGCACCCAACGATAGGCGTCTTCCCGCCGTACTCCCTTCTCAACCAAATCCAATAAGAGTTGGCCGGAGAAAATCAGGCCTTTTAAGAGGTCGAGATTCTCCCGCATGCGCTCCGGGTAGACGAACATGTTTTCCACCAGGTTCGCGGTCTTGGCGAGGAGGTAGTCAAGGAGAATGGTGGAATCGGCAAGGATCACGCGCTCGACGGAAGAGTGCGAGATGTCACGCTCGTGCCAGAGCGCCACGTTTTCAAGCGCCGCCTGTGCATTCGAGCGCACCACGCGCGCCAAGCCGCAGATCTGCTCGGCGGTAATCGGGTTGCGTTTGTGGGGCATGGCCGAGGAGCCTTTCTGTTCCGGCGAGAAGTACTCCTCCACTTCGCGCACCTCGGTACGCTGCAAACCTCGAACCTCGAGCGCGATCTTTTCCAAGGAAGCCGCCGCCACCGCCAGCGTCGACAGGTAAAAAGCATGGCGGTCGCGCTGGATAACCTGCGACGACACTGGTGCGGGCTCGAGGCCCAGGCGCTTACAAATTCCCCGCTCGATTGACGGCGGCAGGTGGGTGTAAGTGCCCACCGCTCCAGAAATCTTGCCGACGCGCATCTGTTCGGCCGCGTAAGCCAATCGCTCCGTGTTGCGCTGGTTCTCCGCGTACCAAAGCGCGAGCTTGCAGCCAAAAGTGATGGGCTCGGCGTGAATGCCGTGGGTCCGGCCGATCATGGGCGTATGCTGAAATTCCAAAGCGCGCCGCTTTAGGACTTCGCCCAGGCGGTTCATTCCCGCGAGCAACAGAGACGACGCTTCCTTTACCAGGAGCGCCTGCGCCGTATCCACAACATCATTCGAAGTCAGGCCATAGTGCAGATAGCGCCCCTCGCGACCCACGTGCTCGGAGGCATTCGTGGTAAAGGCGATGACGTCGTGCTTCACCTGCCGCTCGATCTCGAGAATGCGCTCCACCTCAAACCGCGCCTTCTTGCGGATGGCGCGCGCGGCGCTCTTGGGGATCAACCCGGCCTCAGCCTCGACCTCCGCCGTGGCGACCTCCACTTCCAGCCACTTCTGGAATTTGTTTTCGTCGGTCCAAATGCGGCCCATATCCGGGCGAGTGTAGCGTGCAATCATAAGTCATCCGTGGATTACTCAGATTTCGCAGAAATCTACAAAGCCAAGCGGCTATACTTTACGGATTCTGCGCGTAAATTCAAGAATAAACCCTAACCTGCAAATGCGGAATATCGAGAAATACATACGGTTCTGGACAGCTAGGAGAGTTATCCAAATTGAAAGACTCGTGTGGGCGCGGTCTGGCTGGCTACATGTAAGGCCGTCCGCTCGCCGCGGGTACACTGCTGGAGGGCCTGCTCGGCGGTGAGGCGGGCGATTTCCGGGTGATTATTCGTTTCACTCAGGTGGGCAAGCACCAGCACCTGGGCTACGCCGTCGAAGTCTTCGGTGAGGAAGCCCGCCGTCGCCAGGTTTGAGAGGTGGCCCTGGCGACCCATTACCCGCTGCTTAACGTGCCACGGATAGGGTCCGACCTTCAGCATATCCAAGTCGTGGTTTGACTCGAAAATCAGGCACTGGCAACTCTTCACTCTCTGCTTAACCACTTCATGAACATAACCCAAGTCAGTGACAACTCCAATCTTAATACCATCCGATTCGAGGGTGAATGCCACGGGGTCAGTCGCGTCGTGCGGGATGGAAAACGGCGTGACTTCGATGTCGCCGACGATGAACTTCTGGCCGGCGGTGAAGAGCTCGAAGGCGCAAAGCTTCGGGTCCCATGTAATGACCTGATGGGTGAGGCGGGTAATAAAGATCGGCGCTTTCCAATCGATTCCCAGCAGCCGCAAGCCATTGATGTGGTCAACGTGCTCGTGAGAAATAAGGATGGCATCAAACCCGTCCGTGCGTTCGCCAACGGCGGCAAGGCGCGCGTAGGTTTCACGACGATTCAGGCCTGCGTCGACCAAAACTCGCGTCGTCTCCGTTGCCACGAACGTCGAGTTGCCCTTGCTGCCGCTACCGAGGACGCAGACGCGCAGGCTCACGCGGCCTCCTCGTGTTGGGAAGCCCGGCAGAAAGTGACAAGTGACACGCGACGAGCGACAAGCGGGAATTTGTGAATCTCAACCAGAGGGTGGGAACCAAAGATCGACGCTGCCGCGCCGCCGCGTAATTCCCTGCCCCGCTCCGTCGCTTTCGGATTTCGCATATTTCGATTCCCGCCCTCACAGGTTAAGAATGATTATAGGACGGATCACATCGAATCGGAAAAGCAAAACCGGTCTCGCGTGGAAATCCGCCACGGGCTTCTGGTGTGCCTGCAATGCCCTCACTTGTCTTTGGCTACCACAAGATTGTTGGTGACGCAGAAGTGGCCGGGGTGGGCGAAGCCCTTTTGCGGTTCAGCAACTGAGGTCAGCGCGCGAGAGCTTGAAGCCGTTGACAGGGCCCAGAACGGTGACCGCCAGACTTTCCGGGCGGAGGAATTCTTGGGCCACAGCCTGCACCTGCTGGGAGGTGACGGCGTCAACACTCCGCGCAATCTCATCCTGGGAGATATAGCGGCCAAAGTACATTTCCTGGCGCGCCACGTTTCCCATACGGCTGGGCGAGGACTCAAGACTGAGCAGCAAGCTTCCCTTCAAGTAATCCTTGGCGCGCTGCAGTTCTTCGTGACCGATGGGGTTGGCCTTCAACTCACAAAACTCTTTGACCACCAACTCGATGACCTGCCGCGCCTTGTCTCCGGCCGTGCCCGCGTAAACGCTCAGGCAACCGGCGTCGTGAAAGCTGCTGAGGCTGGAAAACACCGCGTAAGCCAATCCGCGCTTTTCGC
>CAZCVY010000024.1:0-48401 GCA_964501985.1 uncultured Acidobacteriota bacterium
CTGAATTCCACGGTCGCTACCAATTAAGAGCATTATTTAGTGTAGTCAACTTAGAAGCGCATTGCCATATTTCAACAGACTCGTGACACGCATTAGTAGTGTTCTAATTTGAGGCGTAGCGCCGGCTTCCAGCCGGCACAGGAGCTGGCAAAATGCCCGTGCTCCCGCGGCCTGTTCATGCGTGCGGAGCTTTGGAGTGCGGCAGCTTGCTGCCGCTCTCCCGCCTGCGAGCTCGCTCGCGGGGACCTCGACGATGCGTACTATTCGCCGCCAGCAAGCTGGCTGGGGAAAAAGCGGCAGCAAGCTGCCGCACTCTAAAGCTGCGCAGTGCATGCCGGGAGGTTACTCTATGCACCATGGTCTCCCCCGCCGCCCGCGTCTCGTCCCAGAGGCGTCGTTCGGCTCGTTATCTCGACACATTTTTAAGCTCAATCGCCCGTACCCGCTCAAAGAACCGCAGGCTCGAATCGCAGTTCGCGCGCAACTCAGAAACCTGCTACCATCCAGACATTACTGTTTTTGACGCGAGACAGTAAGGTAAGATAGCGGCCGTTGAGCGAAGGAAAGCCCCAGATGGCAAATAGGGCATTGGCGAATTCACCTTGACCGGCTCCCTTGTATTGCCACAGCACCCGGGCGTTCCCCTTGAGATCGACGTATAGGAGGGTGCCGCCCTGGGGCGAGGCAGACCCGCAGTAAAGGCCCCTTCCGTCAACGGACCAGTCAAGACCTTGAATGTTCGGCCAACCCTTCACCGTGATTTCCCGGTCGGAGCCACCTGAGAGCGAAACCATGCGAATGTGAATCTCTCGCTCGCCGGTTTTTGGAAGCGCAACGGTTGATCCATCGGGCGATAGTGGCGTAGCTCCGAACGGAGCTGCTGGGTCTACCTCTATGGTCCTGAGCCGCTTGCCCCTGCCCTTCACGGGATCGAATGCGGTAATGGTAAGCTGCTTTTCGTCCTGGCTCCCCTCGCCGATCACGCAGAGGCTGGCCGGAGCGCGAGAGCACTGGAAGTCCAGCCAATTTCGCATCTCCATCACGAACTGAGGTACTCCCCCCGCCACGGGGATGCGCATAACACGAAGGGGAGTCGAGGGGCCTATGGCTGTTTTCGGGCTCTCCACATAGAGTATCCAGGCGCCATCCGGGCTGAGGCGCGGAAGGGTGACGATATTCGATCCTGTGGCCATAGGCTCGGCCGTGTCCTGGCGAAGTCCTTGCTTGAAGATACCCGGTCCGCCGTTCCGGTCTGACGTGAACAGAACAGCTTTGCTGTCCGCTGTCCATGCCGACGGATAATTGTTTGCATCGTCATTCGTCAGCCGCCGAGGGGGTTTCATGCGCGTTCCCCCTGCCGCGAGTTCGCCCAGGTAAACCTGCCCATGTTCTGTCGCCTTCTGGAGTACCAGTCGCCTCCCATCCGCACTAGCGCTCAATCCCTGAAGGAAAGACTCGGCCCACTGGGTAATGCGTTTCGGTTTGCCGGTCGGTGCTCCCGCGTGACTGTCAATTCCGATTTGCCAGAGATTGGCGCCACTCGATTCCATGGGTTCCACGCGCGAATAGACGATGCGCCCGTCCGGAAGCCAGCAAAAATCTTCCAGCAACCCATCTGGATCCGTCGTTACCACTGTCCGGTTCGCCCCCTTCAGGTCGCAGGTTTCGATCGAAGTCGGATACCTCTCAGTACTGCGTTGTACTCTGACATAGGCGAGGCGCTGCCCATCCGGCGCCCAGCAAACCGAGTGCAGCCATTCACCTTCTCTTAGCGCGAGGGCCCTTTGCGGGTTGTCTCCCTGGCTGCCCATTACCCAGATTTCTCGAACGTCATCCGACGTTCCGCGCGGACTGAAAGCGATGCGGGTCCCGTCCGGAGAAACCTCAAATCCCGAAGCACCTTCGCGAAGCTCCCGTGGAGATTGGCCCAGCATCGAGACTGTCCACATGCTCTTCTGGCCGCCCTCTTCGTTTGCGTTGGCGAGCAATTGTGTGCCGTCGGGAAACCACGATGCGACCTCCCAATATGCGCCGGCTGGGACTGCGACCGGCCTTGGGATGAGCCGTTCTTCACCTGTCGAGATCAGCTTCACGTGAATCCCAGCCGGGTCGGAATAAGCAAGGTACTTGCCATCGGGAGAAATCGCATCGCTGCGGATAGTGCTCTCGGTGGAGTTAAAGGTCAGGCGCTTCTGCATTAACTCACCGGAAGGCTCGGCTGCAGGCTTGGGAGGGCGGGGCAAAAGGTACCATGCGAGCCCAGCCAGGGCAACCACGACAACCACCACGGCAAAAGCCCCAATCGTAGCTTTTTTGTGCCGCTTGGTGAGGTTGGCGAAGAGAAAGGAACCCGACGCTGATTGTTGTTCACCCTCGCTATTTACTCCTGCGGCCGGCAGCGAGGACGCCACCGCTTCCGAGCGGCCGGAGCTCGCATCGCGTTTCAGGCGCTTCAGGTCGGCGCGCACCTCCGAAGCGTGCTGGTAGCGGACGTCGCGGTCTTTCTCCAAGGCTTTTTCGATGATGGCTTGGAGCCGCGGGTCTAGGGCGGGATTCAGGCGCTGCGGCGGTGGTACTTGGCCTGTCAGAATCGAGTTCCGAATCTCACCTGAAGTCTCGCCGCTGAAGGCCTGCTGCCCCGTCGCCATTTCGTAAAGCACCGCGCCAAAGCTGAACAGGTCGGTGCGCGCGTCCACCCTTTCGCCTCGCGCCTGCTCAGGCGACATGTAGGCCGCTGTCCCCATCGCCGCGCCCGCGATGGTGATATCGTCCGGTTCGATGGAAGCCGTGGGAGCGGCGTGCGGTGGGGGTCCCGCACCTACTCCGCTAGCGTTCGCACCCTCTTCCCCTGCGGGTCGGGGGTTGTCCTCTGCTAGTGGCCCGGTTCCTAATCCCTGACCCTTAATCCCTAAGCCCTGAAATTTCGCCAGCCCGAAGTCCAGGATCTTGGCTTGCCCGCGCTTCGTCACAAAAATGTTCGCCGGCTTGATGTCGCGATGGATGATGCCCTCGGCGTGCGCGGCTTCCAGCGCTTCGGCAATTTCCATCCCGAGTTCAAGAAGTTGGACTTCCGGCAGCGGTTTGCCGTTGATGAGGTGCTTCAGCGTACAGCCCTGCATCAACTCCATCGCCAGGAAGGGATGGCCGTCAACTGCGTCGATTTCATGAATGGTGCAAATATGGGGATGGTTGAGCGCCGAGGCGGCCCGCGCCTCCCGCCGGAATCGCGCCAGGGCCGTGGGATTTCTCGCCAAGCCCGTAGGCAGGAATTTTAACGCCACCTTCCGGCCGAGTCTTACATCTTCGGCCTTGTACACGATTCCCATGCCGCCCCCGCCCAGCTTCTCGATGATGCGGTAATGGGACACAGTCCGGCTAATCAGATCAGAATGACTGAAATCCTTTGCCGGTTCGGGGGCGATGGCGGGCGGGCTCTGGGCCTCGATCCTCGGTCCAGTGCGGATTGGTGTGCCGGGCATTCCGTGTTCAAGGGAAAGCGTTGGGGGTGCCACTTCTTGCGCCGATTCAGAAGACTCTGCGGCCAATTCGCCTGGGATTTCCACCGGAAATATGAACCGGTAGCCGCGTCGCGGAAGGGTTTCGACGTAGCGCCGAGTGTCGCCGTCATCGCCCAGCGCTTGCCGCAGCTTCATGATTGCGGTCCCGATGCTGTGCTCGAACTCGACGACCGTGTCGTTCGGCCACAAGCGCCTGCGGACCTCTTCCCGCGTCACTACTTCGCCGGGACGTTCCAGCAGCATGAGCAGAATTTGCAGGGGTCGCTCTTGCAGACGAATGCGAAATCCGCCCTTGCGCAATTCGCCGGCGCGAACGTCGAGTTCGAAGTCACCGAATCGAATGGATTTGGAAGGTGCAGAGCCCACTGACCCTCCCATTATGGGATGCCCGTGATTTTACCACGCCCTACGATTAAAGTTCGTCAGCATGCATGGTCTCACAGAACGGAGGTCTGAAGACCCCACCCTCACCCCGGAGACGGCGCTCAGACTCGTCCAAATTATGAATCGACCATCGAGGAGCAGCGGACGGAGCCCGGGCAAACGGCTCGATCTTCCGCTCAATTGGACACCCTTGACATACTGTCCCGGCGACTAGAATTGTCATTGCCAAGTGCCGATTTTCGTCCATAGCGCCAATAAATGAGGCAGTAAGCGGGGAAGCTTGTCGCGGGTATATTACTTGTGGTGTTATGACGATACATATGACCAATACTTGTTTATCAACTAAAGCGATAGCAGACATTAAAGTTAGGCCGCGGCCCAACCGCCCCAGGTCTCCAGCCTCTGTGTGGGCGCGAGAAATCACGCGCTCCCGATCCAGTTTTCACGTTCGGGGACTCGAAATTGCTGTCTCCATCTCCCTGGGGTGGAGTGATCTATTCGAGGAGAGGGGGAAGGGAACCTATGAAAGTGGCGCAGGGGACAACGCGAGAATTGGCAAGAGAGGCCTTTGGGCTGTTGTTGCAGTTGCGTGAGCGCGAAGACGCTCAGGTTCTACTCAATCAAGCCATTGCATTTCTGGGAATGCTGGCGCGGGAAAAAGACGCGGGCGTCCCTCCGATCCTGCTGTCGGTTCGAGTGATTCAATTGCGGAAATCCTAGCTCCTTGCCGACACGGACATACTACTCCCGCCCGTGAAGACAAAAGTGTGATGATGCCTACACGTCATGAGTTCAGCCTACACCTCACCCTCGACCCATCAAGAGTGGAGCTTTGGGCAATTACCGGACTTTCCTCCCGAGGGAGGTCATCCTTCTGTGGTCGTAGGTGCGGTGGCTGCCGGCGCGGGAGCAGGTTCCTGACCGGCCTTGAGCTTGGCCATCTCGCGCTGAAGCTCGGTGGCAAGATCCTCAAGAATTCGGAGTTGCTCGGTCCGGCGCTGGACCAACCCTTCCAGGCGAGTCACCTGACGTTGCAGTTTGTGATTCTCGCGGCGAAGATAAATGAAACTTCCGCCGGGGATTGCAACCGTCGTCGTGCCCTCGCCGGGCTTTCCCAATTCTCCGGGTTTGATGTCCGGCAACGGCGCCAGCCGCGACTGGGTATTCTTGATGAGCGTATCCAGCTCTTTGCGCTCGGCTCCCGCCGGGCAAAGCTGCCGCAGGGCGTTGAGGCGGGCAAGGTCAGGGTTATTGCGCCCTCTTTCCCAATGTTGGACCGCACCCTTCGTGGCGTTCAGCAACCGAGCCAGGCCCTCCTGGCTAACCTCGATGCGCTTTCGAACTCTGCGAATAACTTTCGCGGGCGTCATATTGTCCATACTGAAGCTCCTCGTCTTTTAAAAAAGTCCTTGGTAAATTTTATTTCCAGACTGCAGTCTTGCTTTATGTCCCCGGGGTCTTGCCGGGAATCCTTTCCGGCCGAAGTTCCACTGCACCCGCCCGGGTGGTCGCTTCTCCCTTTACAATCTGACGATCGGAGGAAGCATTCTTTGGAAAGATTACTGGGCGGAAACGAAACTACGAATACATTATTACTGCGGGGGTTTCTTAACTCCATAGCTCGCCGCCGAGCTCCGACAGGGCCACTCGGACGAAATGCCGGCCGCTCGCTTGCGACGGTCGGTTTGAAATGGCTTCGCGGCTTGCCGGGACTTGGCTCCTTCGCGTTTTTTCCTTCCGCGGGTGTTGCGAATCCCCATCCGAACAGGCTTGTCATACGCGTGGGCTACTCTTCATTGGCGGTTTCTCGGCTAGGGTACTCGCCAAAAATACCGTTTGACGCCGCCTATCATACCACGCCCTGCAAATCGAGGGGAATAGCAAATCAAATTTTTTTTACAATAAATCCACGGCGCTCCCCGTTCCCCCTCCGGCCTCGAGCTTCGGCCGAAGACGGTCACCAAGTCCCTACTGTAGCCCAGTGCCTGCGACGCCTCCCGGCCGGGCGAAGCTCGGGAACGCCGGCGCGGGCCTCCCCGTCGACATCCGATCTTCACCGCCCGAACGCGAAAGAGGACTAACTCCATGTCTAATGTTATATTTCCATGGCCTTCATTGGCGAAAATCCAACTCCAAACCGCTCAGCCTTCCGGGGCGCTTGCCACCCCAAGAGCGTTGGCTCCGTCTCCTGTCCCCTCGAGTGAGTCAGCCCCATCCGCCGTCCCTTTGCCGGCTCAGCCGGCCCCGGTTCCTCCCACTCCCCGGCCGTCTCCGAGGTGCTCGGTTAAAGGCTGCGTTTTCCCCGCTCCTTCGGCTGAGCAGACTAAATGTCGCTATCACCAACTTTTGCAATCGGAGGGTGAACTTTTTCAGTCCCAACAGCCCACCCACTTGCTGGCGCTCTATGCTCCCTTTGGCATTCCCGATAGCGAACCCGACGATTCCCGCTTCAGAGATCTGGAGCGGCAGGCGGCCGAGCGTGAGGAGTTCCTCCTGGACGATGCCGCCTAATTTCGCATTTACTCTATTGCCTTAGCCAGTGCTGCTCGCTCACTCACACCCGATCTCGATTTCGTCGCCATGGCGCAAGTTTGGTCATCAGTGCGGAGATATTACGAGCCTTGGGCCCACCACGAAGAATTGGTTTTACGTCTGCCCCGCATCCCGTGTCCCGTCTTTTCATTCGGTCCCGGTGACTTTCTCGATCCACTTTCTCACATCCTCAGCCGCGCGGCGGGGTGGACCCTTCATTACCCAATCCATCGCCGGGGCCCCGGAAAGTTGGCGGAAAATTTTGGCTCGCTGAGTTTCATCAGGAACCGAGTTCATAACTTGCTCGCGCGCTTGGCGCAGGAACCGCAGGTAGCCGCGGTATTCGATCCCCAGCGTGAGCTGAAGCTGGCGTCGCAGGCGTCGGGCCAGCGCCGGGCTCGCGCCGGAGGTGGAAACGGCGACCTGCAAGTCACCTTGGGCAAATGAGGCAGGCACGATGAAATCAGATTCGTCTGCGTTATCGGCGGCGTTCACCAGCGCGCCAAACTCTTCCGCGTCTTTTTGGATGGCCCGTTGTGTCTTGGGGCTGTTGGTGGCGGCGAAGACCAGGACGGGCCGGCCCCCGCGTGGGGTTCCAGGCGTTGCAGGCGCCGTGCTTTGCAGATCAGAGGGCCGATAAACGCGCGGCGTGAGGTCGATCCTCTTGCACGCCGCCAGCAGTGCCAGGCGCGGCGTTACCGCCGGGCTGATCACCTGGACGCTTGCTCCTGCTCGCAGAAGAGCGAGCACCTTGCGCTCCGCGACGCGTCCGCCGCCGATCACGACACAACGCCGTGCGCGCAAGTCGAGGAAGATGGGATAATAGCGCATCGGCTTGACTCCTCCCCCCGGGAAGCCTAAGTTGGTTTATGGGCCAACGGTGTTCTCGGGTGTCAGCATAGCATACCAACAATTGCTGACTGCTGATTGCCAATTGGCATGAATTCGGATAGCCGGTAGTGGTGCCGATTTGAAGGTCGGCGCTCCAAATTTACCCTTTGGCCTTCACCCTTTATACTTTCTGCTCATGCCCAACCTTCCTCGCATCGTGATACTCGGCCGCCCTAACGTAGGCAAGTCCACTTTATTCAATCGGCTATGCAAGCAGCGCCGGGCACTGGTGGGCAATGAACCCGGAATGACTCGCGACCGCTTGTACGCTCGCGCCGAGTGGCTGGGCATGCCTTTTGAAGTGATCGACACCGGGGGGATTATCCCGTCGGACAAAGAACTGATCCCCATTGAAATATATCGCCAGGCGAAGGTGGCCATCGAGGAAGCCGCGCACCTGATTCTAGTGGTGGACGGCCGCGAAGGCGTGGTGCCGCTGGATGAAGAATTGGCGCAACTCTTGCGCCGCACCGGGAAGCCCCTGGCCGTGGTCGTGAACAAGGTTGACGCGGAGCAGCACAAGCCGCTCGCGGGGGAGTTTCACCGCCTGGGAATCAAGCATATCTTTCCAATTTCCGCCGAGCACGGCCTGGGGCTGGACGATCTGCTCGACCACATCACAGCAGGATTTACCCACAGCGCCATCGTCGAGGATGAGCCTCGACGGGTACACAAGAACCGTGGGCCCGCCACCGCTTCTTCGGTGGACACTGAGGCAGAAGCGGCGCCGCCCGAACGCCCGCCGTCCGATCATCCGATCGCCGGATCACCCGATCGCCCGATGCCTGAATCCCCTGATCCCCCGATTCACGATCGTCCGACTCCCGGCTCCCCCGATCACCCGATTCACGTGGCCATCATTGGCCGGCCCAACGTGGGAAAGTCCACCCTGCTCAATCAGCTCCTAAAGGAGGAGCGCTCGATTGTCTCGGCCGTGCCGGGAACTACGCGCGACGCCGTGGACGCGGAAGTGGAGCTTGACGGTTTGCACTTTCGCTTTGTGGACACCGCAGGCATCCGGCGCAAGGGCAAAACCAAGTTGTTGGCGGAAAAGCTCAGCGTCATTCAGGCGCGCAAGCATCTTGAGCACGCGGACGTGGCCCTGTTGATTCTCGACGCGGAGGAAGGCGTGAGCGCCCTCGATACGCACATCGGCGGATACGCGCACGAGAGCCGGCGCTCGGTTATCATTGTGGTGAACAAATGGGACGCGATCAAAAAGGGGCCCACTACCACTCAGGACTTCACCGAGGAAATTCGGGATCGCATGAAGTACCTTGATTACGCGCCCATCGTTTTTATCTCCGCGCTGCGCGGACAACGGTTGGGGAACCTGCTGAAGGCGATCGCGCAAGTCGCCGAGGCCCGCCAGCTTCGCGTCAGCACGGCGGAGATGAACCGGTTTCTTGAGGAAGTGGATTTCGAACGCGTTTCCTCACCGGCGGGGAAGCCCACGCGGCTCTACTACTTCACTCAGGCGGGAGTGGCGCCGCCCATTTTTATCGCCTTCACCAACCGCTCCGGCAAGCTGCACTTTTCCTTCGAGCGATTCCTCGAAAACCGCATCCGGGAGAGGTTCGGCTTCCTGGGCACGCCCATTGTCATTAAGGCGAAAGCTCGCCGGTGAGCGAACGTCGGGATTCTCTTTATTGCGGGCACCGCCCGGCCCTACATCCACCTGGAGGCGGCTAACTCCCTCTAAAACCTTTATGAGTAAGTAAACACCCGCCTAATTAACTTGCTTTTCCCTCCGCATGAGGGGATGGTATACTCCCTGTGATATACCGCGAGCGAAGAGGGGGCCGGTACAATCATGTGGACTCTGGTGAGCTGGTTCCGGAAGGAGGGCAGGCCTCATGTCGTGGGAAATGGGAGCAATCCGCGTCCTATTTGTTATCATCATTTCCGCCGCAGCAATGCATCTTCATCCTTTTGGCTTTACCGAACTCAAATCTGCACTTTTAGGGTTGGCTTTAGGGATTTTCTTCATTGTTTTTGAGATTCGCCTGGAAAAAGCGAGCCTGAAGCGGTTGATGGGTGCGGCTTTCGGGTCGATACTGGGTATTCTCGGCGCCTTCATGATCAGCCATCTGCTGAGCTTGACGGCAATTGACCGAGCGGCGAATTCGTTTTTCCAGGTAACTTTATTGCTCTTGATGGCGTATGTGGGATTGGTGCTGGGCGCTAACAAAGGCGACTTGCTCAATCTTGGCGCGTTGGGCGGGCTTTTTACAACGGAAAAGGCGCCGCGCAAGAATTACAAAGTACTCGATACCAGCGTTATCATCGACGGCCGGATCGCCGACGTTTGCGAAACGAGCTTCGTTGACGGAACGCTGGTGATTCCCCAGTTTGTATTGCGGGAATTGCAGTTGGTCGCCGACTCCTCCGATCCCCTGAAGCGCAATCGCGGTCGGAGAGGGTTGGACATCCTCGCGCGCATGCAGAAAATGGCCAACATTACCGTGCAGATTACCGAGGAAGATTTTCCCCAGGTCCGCGAGGTCGACTTGAAACTCATCGAGCTGGCGCGGGCTTACGAAGGGAAAATCGTCACCAACGATTTCAATCTTAATAAGGTTGCGCAGCTTCAGGGCGTGCCCGTGCTCAATATCAACGAACTGGCTAACGCTCTGAAGCCCGTCGTGCTGCCCGGCGAGATCATGCGGGTGTTCATCCTGAAGGAAGGCAAGGAGTACAACCAGGGAGTGGCCTACCTTGACGACGGCACGATGGTGGTGGTGGACAACGCCAAGAAAATGATTTCCAAGACCATCGACATTTCCGTGACGAGCGTTTTGCAGACCACGGCGGGGAAAATGATCTTCGGCAAGTACGATGAACGGCGGGCTTTGGTCGAGGCGGTCCACCAGTAGGCGGAGTTTTCAAGGCTAATTGGGCAACGGAGGCCGGGTGCGCTCCGTCGCCTTTCCGTTCCCACCCCGGGGGCGAAATGAGGGTGTGGGAACGGATCCCCACGCGTCGTGGCGCGTGCCGAGGGAGACGCTATGAGCGTTCTAGCCATCATTCCGGCGGCGGGTACGGGCTTGAGGATGGGAGGAGCCACACCCAAACAATTTCTTTCCCTCGAAGGCGTGCCGATCTTCGTTCACACCCTCAGGAAATTTGCTGCTTCCGACGCGATCAACGAGATCTTCCTGGGCGTGCGGCCGGAAGACATGGATCGAGCCTCGAGCGAGATCTCGACGGAGCATTTTGGCAAGAGCGTGAGGCTGGTGGCGGGAGGGGCCTCGCGGCAGGAAACCGTGGCTCGGTGCCTCGATCAGGCGCCGGAGGAAACGCAGATCGTAGTGGTACACGATGCGGTGCGCCCGTTCATCGAACTCGCCATGATTCGCCAGATCGTGGAGGCTGCGCGCGAGGACGGGGCGGCGATTCTGGGCATTCCCAGCGTCGATACGGTCAAGAAGGTCGAGCGGCAGACCATTCTGGGAACCATCCCCCGCGAGCGTATTGTTTTGGCCCAGACACCCCAGGCTTTTCGCTATGACCTTTTGCGTCAAGCATTTGACCGCGCCCTGGGGGAAGGCTATTACGGCACCGACGAGTCGAGCTTGGTCGAGCACAACGGCCACGAAGTGAAGGTCCTGATGGGCTCGGACCGGAACGTTAAGATTACCAAACCCTCGGACCTGCCCTTGGCCCGCCTCTACATCGCGCAAGAGCGCGAACTCATCCGGGATGACGCCTGATTTGGACAAAATGACCTCCTCGCTCCGCACGCGAAAACCGAGTGCGAGCGGCATTTTGTCCCCGCTCAGTGTCTCGAAACGCCTGTTGCCGAGCCAAGTCCCACATCTCGACCCAGGGAGCCGAGTGGGAATCGGCAACGACCTTCACCGACTGGCGCCGGGTCGCAAGCTGATCGTGGGGGGAGTGCGAATTCCGTTCGACAAAGGTCCGGTGGGCCACTCGGATGGTGACGTTCTGTCCCACGCCATCTGCGACGCCTTGCTCGGCGCGGCACACCTGGGTGACATCGGCCGCCACTTTCCCAACTCCTCTCCCCAGTGGAACAGCGCCTCCAGCTTGGTCTTCCTGCGCCACGTCCGCGAGTTGCTCGACTCCGCCGGGCATCGCATCATTAATATAGACGCGACAGTGGGGTTGGAGCGGCCCAAGCTGGCGCCGCACATTGCTCTGATGGAAAAGAAAGTGGCCGCGGCTCTCGCGCTTAATCCCAGCCAGGTGAGCGTTAAAGCCAAGACGGGCGAAGGCGTAGACGCCGTCGGCCGCGGTGAAGCCATCCGAGCTGATGCCGTGGCGCTGATTCAAACCCGCGCCTGACAGGCGTTGGGGTTCAAGACGTAGCGGCGAGTTTACCTCGCCATCGCGGCGTTAAGCCGCAGCCACATCAATCGCCCACGACAACCGTTTGTCAGCGCCTTCACCAGGCTTGGGAGTGGTGTCATTTGCTGTGGCACGGCCATCTTGGCCGTGACCGTTCACGGGCGGGACGCCCGTGGCACTTCCAAATGACACCACGACCCAGCGCTTGTACCCGTATGCGTTTAATGGGATACTGTGCATGTTCTCAAAAAGTTAAAATGCCTTTACAGTTAAATCCTACGAGGCGAAAGCGGCATCAAAGATTAAGTTGAAACGGCGGTTCGCATGAACCGGCATCCGCAAACAGAGGAGAACGTATGGCTGACAAAGATCCTAGTCCTGGCCACTCGATGTTTGGTTTGAACGATGCGCCCACCCGCGAAGTGCCTTCCCCCGAGGCGGTCCCCACGGCGACCCAACCCGGAGTCCCGCAATACGTTTTGGTCCAGCAACCCCAGCAAGCCGTTGCCACAGGCGGCGGGAAAGCGCTGCCGTGGCTGTTAGCGGCGGTGGGTGTGCTCGCCATCGCTAACCTGGTGTTGGTGCTGATGGCCCGCTCGCAGTTTAACGACTATTCGACGAAGCAGGCGGACGCGATGAATCTGATCACCCGGCGCCTGGACTCCAGCGACGAGCGCTACGCACAACTGAAGGGCCAATTCCAGGTCACCCAGGAGAAGCTCGGCATGACCCAAGCGGAACTTGCCCGTGCCCACGACCTGGCCACGCAAGTCCAAAAACAACAGCAGGCCGCGGTATCGCAATTGAACAAAGCCATCGCGGAGAAGGCCAGCGCCGATGAGGTGAACAAACTTCAGGCGGACTCCAACGCCAAGATCGGCGGCCTGAGCACGGATTTGGAAGGAACCAAGCAGGATTTATCCAACACCAAATCCGAGTTTGCCAATGCCCTCACGGGGACGAAGGGTGAGTTGAATGGCGCCATCGCCAAAACTCACGACGAGTTGGTTACCCTGGCGCACAAGACCGATCGCGACTATTTTGAATTTACCTTGCCCAACAAGAAAGCCCAACAGAAACTGGGAACGGTGACCTTGCAATTGGAAAAGACCGACCCCAAACGCAATGTCTTCAGCGTGTTCCTGCTCTTTGACGATAAGAGGACTGAGCGCAGCAACAAGGCGATGAACGAGCCTGTGTTCTTCTACGTGCAGGGGGCCTCGAGTGCACTGGAGTTGGTGGTCAATAAACTAGGCAAAGACACGATCTCGGGCTATATGAGTACGCCGAAGGGTTTCTTCCCCAACACGACGAATGTGCTTGGCCAACGGCCCGGGACATAGACACAAGGGCCGCGACGGGGCTTGACCGCCTTTGGCGAGAACTCAGGGTGCCCTTCCAGTCGGGGCACCCTTGCTTTTTGTGGGGGCGCCTGCTCCATCCTCCCGGCACAGGAGGGGTCAGGCGGACGAGAGATTACCTATTGCCGTTGCCGGTTGCGAAGCGGCTGAGCACTTGTGCGAGTTCCTGCTCTGACCGCAGCCCCACCACTTTCTCCACCACGTTGCCGCCTTGCAGTAAGACCAGCGTGGGAATCGACCTGATCCCGAACTTGTTGGCAACATCAGGCATCTCGTCCACGTTGACCTTGGCGAACGTTATCTGCTCGCCATACTTCTCCGCGAGCCGATCGAACGTCGGCCCGAGCATTTTGCACGGACCGCACCACTCCGCCCAAAAGTCCAGGAACACCGGCTTGGCGCTTGTCTCGAGTCCCTGCCAATCGGCGGGTTGAACATGTAGAACCTTTTCCATAGTCTTCTCCTTTTACCTCCAGCAGTCTTTAGATGCAATCCAGTGCAAATCGATACAGATGATCTGGGTCTCTGGTACCCTCCGCACGATCGTTCGATGGCGGCTTCCGCCGCCATATGGCGAGGTAAACTCGCCGCTACGGCCTACGGCAGCACGGCGCACGAACAGGTGATGACAACCGACTATGACACTCTGTGCAGACCCAGGTGATTTCCCGTACAATAACATCCGTTCATTACCGCAGATCAGAACGAAAGAGAGAGGATACCATGGCGGCGAAATGGTTGCTCAAATCCGATCCCGAACACTACTCTTTTCTTGGCCTCGAGCGCGACGGCAGAACCGTTTGGGACGGCATCTCAAATAATCTGGCGCTCAAAAACCTGCGCAACGTGCGGCGCGGCGACCAGGTGATGGTTTATCACACCGGCGACGAACGTGCGGCCGTGGGACTGGCGGAGGCCGTGAGCGATCCCTATCCTGATCCCCAGCAGAAAGATGCGCGCTTGGTGGTGATCGATTTACAGGCAAAGGGAAAACTGGCCCGACCGGTGTCCCTCGATGAAATCAAGAAATCCAGTGCGTTCAAGAATTTTGATCTCGTGCGGATGCCGCGCCTTTCCGTGATGCCCGTTTCCGATGCCCATTGGAATGCCATTTTGGCGATGGCGAAGAAGTCCTCGCCGGAATGAAATTAACTGTGCCGAAGGCACTTTGGACTGCGGCCGCGAACCTGCCGCTTTGGGTGCGGCGGCACCAAGCGCCGTCCTCGCTTCGGTAGCGGCGGTACCGCCTTGACCCTTTCGCCGAATTGGAAACTGGCAAATCAACGGCATGGATTTAAAGCAAAAGCGGCAGCTTCGCGGCCGCACTCCAAAGCGCTTCGCGTTTCGTCATCCATCGTGGCGAGCCTCAGACTCATGGTAACCTGCCGTAAGAAGAGAACCGGAATTCATGCCCAACGCCTCTCGTGAACTCGCCCGGCTCCAGCGGCAGGGGATTGCCTGCACTCGCTGCCCGAACCTGATTGCCTACTGCCGGAAAGTGGCCAAAGAAAAGCGGCGCATGTATCGCGATTGCGATTATTGGGGGAAGCCCGTGCCGAGCTTCGGCGACCCGCGGGCCGAACTCCTGATCCTCGGCTTGGCGCCCGGAGCGCATGGCGCCAATCGCACGGGGCGGATGTTTACGGGCGACCGCTCGGGCGAATTCCTCTATCGCGGCCTCTACGAAGCGGGTTTTGCGAACCAGCCCACTTCCCGCGATCGAACCGACGGTCTCGAACTTCGCAACTGTTACATCACCGCGCCGCTTCGATGCGCGCCGCCCCAGAACAAGCCGAGCCCTGAAGAATTGCGCAATTGCCAGCCCTTTCTGGAGAGGGAACTGGAAATCTTAACGCGTGTGCGCGCCGTTCTGGTGCTGGGGCGCATCGCGTTCGAGGCTTACCTGCGAGTGTTCGCCAAGCGCGAGGGATTCCCCCGCCGCTCGACGTTAGTCTTTTCCCACGGTACAAATCTTACGCTGCCCGCGGTCTTTTCACATTCGGCGAGTTTGCATCCACCCGCCGTTCCACCACGCCTTTTCTGTTCTTACCACCCCAGCCAACAAAACACTCAGACGGGCCGCCTGACCCCGGAGATGTTTCAGCAGGTGCTGAACGATATCAGCAAGTTTCTTGCTTCATGAGTTCACCGCCACTCGTCCTGAGGACTCTTCCCCTCGGCCCTATTGAGGCCTGCAAAATATAGTGACGAACTCTGTTCGTAGCGCGGGCGTCTCGCCCGCTGGGGCGTGGGCATCCTGCCCGCGCGCTTACGGGAGCGGGACGCTCCCGAGACAGCGGGCAAGATGCCCGCGCCACGTACCGTTCCGGCGATGGATTCCCGCGCTCGCTGCCTCGTTCACTCATGCTATATTTTCTTCTGCATCTTCGGGGCGGCTTCAACAAACTTGGCAAATCTTATGAGCATGCCGAAGAAACTCGTTTGGGTACTCGTCACACTTGTGGGGGCCCTGTCGCTTGGAGTCATCGCCTCCACGCGCGGGGAGCACTTGAACGCCGTGTGGCTGGTCGTCGCGGCGGGTTGCATCTACATGCTCGGATACCGCTTCTACAGCCGGTTTTTGGCCTTCCGGGTGGTGCAGTTAGACGACCGCCGCGCCACCCCGGCGGAGCGCTTGGAAGACGGCCGCGATTTCGTTGTGACCAACAAATGGGTAGTGTTCGGGCAGCACTTTGCGGCGATTGCCGGCCCGGGTCCGCTCGTCGGACCCATCCTCGCCGCCCAATTCGGGTACTTGCCTGGCACACTCTGGATCGTGATCGGCGGCGTTCTCGGCGGCGCGGTTCAGGATTTCGTCACGCTATTCTGCTCGATTCGCCGCGACGGAAAATCTCTTGGCCAGATGGCCAAGGAGGAAATCGGCGCCGCCGCCGGATTTACCTCCATGTTCGCCGTGCTATGCATTCTCGTGATCCTCCTGGCCGCGGTGGCGCTGGTGGTGGTCAACGCGCTCAAGTCCAGTCCTTGGGGATTGTTCACCGTTTCCATGACCATCCCCATCGCCGTGCTGATGGGAATCTACGTTCGCTACCTGCGTCCCGGGCGTGTGCTCGAGACTTCCATTATCGGCTTTCTGCTGGTGTTGGTGGCGGTGCTGGGAGGGCGTTACATCGCGGATTCACCCACCGCCGCGCCGCTGTTTACATATGCCGGGCCGGCGCTCGCTCTCATGGTGATCATCTACGGCTTCGCCGCTTCCGTCTTGCCCGTGTGGCTGCTGCTGGCCCCGCGCGGTTACATCAGCACCTTCGTCAAGCTCGGCGTCATCTTCCTTCTGGCCGTGGGAATTCTAGCTGCCCATCCGCAAATGCTCCTGCCGCCCTTCACGCGCTTTGTGGATGGGACTGGCCCCATTTTCGCCGGAAAGATCTTCCCCTTCTGCTTCATTACCATCGCGTGCGGCGCCATTTCCGGATTCCATTCGTTGATCTCATCTGGCACCACCCCGAAACTGCTCAGCCAGGAAAGTCATGCACGGCTAGTTGGGTACGGAAGCATGTTGATGGAATCGTTCGTGGCCATAATGGCGATGGTGGCGGCTGCGGTTCTGGAACCCGGCACGTATTTCGCCGTGAACAGTCCGGCAGGAATCGTGGGAGCTCGGCCCGCCGCCGCGGTCGCCACCATTTCCGGCTGGGGATTTCCGGTGACCACGGCGCAAATGGCGGACCTCGCCGCACGCGTCGGTGAGCTCACCCTGTTCAATCGCACGGGAGGAGCACCCTCACTCGCCGTCGGCATGGCGCAGATCTTTGCGCACGTTTTGGGCGGCCGCGCGGTGATGGCCATCTGGTATCACTTCGCGATCATGTTTGAGGCCCTCTTCATTCTCACCATCATTGACGCCGGAACGCGCGTGGGCCGCTTCATGTTGCAGGAGGCCTTCGGGCATTTCTGGAAGCCGCTGGGCAGAACCGGTTGGTACCCCGGCATCATTCTCTCGAGCGCCCTGATCGTCGGCGCTTGGGGATACTTCTTCTACCAGGGCGTCACCGACCCGCTCGGGGGGATCAACAGCCTCTGGCCGCTGTTCGGGATTTCGAACCAACTACTGGCGACGGTAGCCTTGTGCGTGTGCACCACCATCCTGATCAAGATGGACAAATGGCGTTATACCTGGGTCACGTTCGTGCCACTGGGCTGGCTTTGCGCCGTCACCATGACGGCGAGTTACCAGAAGATCTTTGCGGAGAACCCGCGCATCGGATTCCTCTCTCACGCTCGGGTCCTCGCGGCGCAGGTTGCCTCGGGAACCATCCCCGCCGCTCAGGCCGCCGCCACCTCGCGCCTGATTTTCAACGATCGGCTAGATGCCGCGGTGACGGGCATTTTTGCTGTCCTCGTCGTTGTGATTCTGGCGGAGTCCGCCCGCCATTGGTGGTTATACGCCACACGCCGCAAGCGGCCGGTCCTGAAGGAGTCGGTCGTCACCGTTTCAAGATTTGTCCCTTCGGAGGCGTCGGAAATGTTGTAGGGTTATTTCCCCATCGACGTCTACTGATGGTGCAAATTATAGTGACAAATGCCGACGTAGCGCGGGCATCCTGCCCGCTGTCTCGGGAGCGTCCCGCTCCCGCCCAGCGTGGGCAAGATGCCCACGCCACAGCGGGCGTGACGCCCGCGCTACGAAAGCTGTTCGTTACCCTATTTCGTAAAACTCGGTAGAAGGCGGGGCGAAATATGGCAGGTTGGAAAAGAGTTTGCTTGACAATCTGGGAGTATTTGCGGGAAGCCTCGGGAGAAAGGGATTACGATCGCTACCTGGCATGGGCCAATCGCGCCGGCCTGACTCCCATCAGCCGCGATGATTTCTTCCTCTCCCAAATCGAAGCGCGCTATACCCGCCCCAATAGGTGCTGCTGAGAATCCGGGGCCGCATGCCGTAGCGCGGAGGTGCGCGTCGTTTGCTTTCCTCCGCGGCTTTTGGCTACTGAATTAACGCGTGAACGGACGCCATATTTAGAGCCGCGGAGTAGTGCTGAGATGCGCACAACTCCGCGCGACCAGCCTACGGTTGCGTGTTCTTCGAGCGGGTTTCTTCGATTTGTTGAATGGCAGCGTCGATCCACCAGCGCTGATCGGGCGCGGCCTTTTCGCGGGCGGATTGCAGCAGGGGCAGGGCCACGCTCGGGTGGCGGATCAGGCGGGCCACAGCAGCCTCCCGCACGTCATAATTCGGATTTTTAAGTTGCTCGATGAGCGTGGCAACCTGCATTTGGGGATCCACATGGATTGTCACTTCCGTCGCGGCAGGTGTCGGGTCGATTTGCAGGCGAACATCCAGCGCCGCGGCTTCAATCCTATGCCGTCCATTGGCCAGCCAGTTTATGGTGGCGTCCGCGTTCTCCGCGGGCGAACTCCATGCCCCGCCGTCGACCCTCCAGGTGAACGACGCCTTGCCTTTCGTCTGAGTCTCGAAATGTAATTTCACGATTCCCGACGCCTCCACACTCGCATGCACCTTTGTTTGGGGCAATGGGGTGAGGGCGTCGAGAATCACGTACTCGCCAACATCGGGGTGAGCGCGAAAGTACGTTTCCAGGAAAACATTTCCCTGTGGATCGATGAACGCGTTCTTTATCGTCCGGGAGTCGATAAAGGGCTGGCGCTGCTCGGGGGAAAACTGCGCCGCGCAGAGCCCCGGTATCGCGCGGTACAACTGGCCGTGGGCGGTCAACCAGTAGGTTCCCAAGCGGTCCCGAACTATGGATTCAGGAATGCCAACTTCGCAGCCGGACGGCGGCGGAACGGAGTGTTGAGCCGTTCTCTCCTGGTCCGTGCCGAATCCCCTCTCGAAAGCTGTCGGACTCCACTTCGCGGATTTGGTGTACTCCCAAGTCTTACCCGCAATGTTCACGGCGAAGTTACCCGCGCGATCGAAAAAGGCGGGCCCATCAAATCCCCTTCGCTGGCTGGCGTCAATATCCTGCGGCTTCCATGCCTGCCATGCTTGGCCATCGAAGTAATGGGCCTGTCCGCATTCGTCACGGTAGGCGATGTGGCCGTCCTTTGAAAAGCTTGCAACCGTAAAGCGATTTCCCTCCACATGAAAACTCGCGCGATTGGGCAATTGCGACTGAAGGGCGGCAGAGAATTCAGGATAATTCTCGAAATTCCCCCGCCGGGGGTCGAGGATCGCGACCGGCCCGCGACAGCGATTGTAGAGGAGCCAGATGCGGTCCTGGGAATCCACGCCATAATTCCAAAGATTCCGGTTGGAGAAATCCTCCGGCAGGGCATGGTCCGTCCAGATCTTTCCATCCCACTCGCCGATCGCATTCTTATCACCCGAAAGGAAGCCCCACAGGTGATTCCGGCTGTCGGGAACTAATGCGCGGAGCGGGTTTAATGTTCGAGTGCCGGCTGGCGACTGCAACGCGGCCAGCAAATCCGCCGGCTTCACCGCGATGCTTCCACAGTTCAAGCTGCCACTGGTGGCGGCCACCAGAAGCAACCGGCCGCCGGGAAGCGCCACTACACCTTCCGATCCGTTGAGCGGGTAACCGTATCTCCAATCGATGTGCACTGGCTCGACTTGCCCCGCCGGGATAAACCAGGGTCCGGTTCCAAAGGCGCCGAGCCATAACCCTGCCGGTGTCGCCAAGAACGAGCGAGCCGAGTCATTGAGGAGTTGGGGGCGCATATCAATTCCATTCACCAGGCGCTTCCATTCGCCATCTTGCAACTGCCAGAAGTCGCCTATCCGGCCCTCTCCTCTGCGCTCGGCGACTGGCATGGAGCCGTCGACCGAGACGATGTAAGTGGCCTGCCCCGCACGGTAGATGGATTGAATGAAACGGAAGGGGTTGGATGCCGGTTCGGCAACCACCTCGGCGGCGAGCGTCCGGGTGTCAACCCTGTAGAACTGGCCGCGTGGCCCCCCGAGCAACATGTGGTTCGCGTCTTCAGGCACGACCGCGGAAAACGTCTTCGCCGACGGGTCGGGAAGATCGGAGTGGAGGGTGAAATCTTTGCCATCGAAAATCAGAATGCCCGGAAGCGAGGGCACTCCGCCGCCTCCCCCGCGACGTCCGGACCAAAACCAAACCTGCCCCTGCCCATCGGCGGCCGCGTAGACGGAGTCGAAATTCAGGCGCGCATTCTTGGGCAGATTGGCATCGTAGCGATGATCGTACTCGATCGTGTAAGCGCACTCGGCTTTGCCATCCGGAGTAATTCGGTAGATGTGGACACCCGCTTCGGTGATCCAGATGTTTTTGTTGGGATCGACAAAGATGTTGGGAAAGAATTTGTTGATGTTGCCGGTGAAGTGAACCAGGAGCTTTGAGACCGATCCCTGGTGCCGGGTTACGGCATGCTCGTCTTCTCCCGCGCTCCAAAGACAGTAAACTTCTCCCTCGGGCCCGCTTGCCAGTGCGGCTGGCCAGAAACTGGAGGGGATGCCGTCAACCGTGACGGCATTCCATCGGTCATCCTCCCAGCGGTAGAGGTTCTCGCTCATGAGGACGCCGATCCCCCACACCCTGCCCGTGGAGTCTTGCGCCAGAGCGTTAAGCCGTGTCGGGTCCACGCGCCAGGGTTGCGCGGCGAGGTTCGGTGCGAGACAAAGGATGCAAAGCAGCAGGCGACGTGAGATGCGCATGGAGATGCCTCAGTAATTGTGATTTCACCTCACCAGGTGTAATGCGCTGTGTAGGTGACAACCTTCTCGGAATCGGGCGGCACCTGGACGCGAAACTCCATGGTCTGGCTGTCGGTTTTGAGGTAGGTGCTGGACTTCTCGGTAATTTCCCAGTTTGCGCCGCGATAGAGGTGTTCGACCACGCGGACCTCGACCGGTTCCCTTTTATGGTTACGCAGCTTGATCTCAAAGGACTCGTCGAGCATCCGGCGGGCCATGTCGCTGCGATAGTCCGTGCGCCGGCGTTCACCTTTGATGTCAAAGGCGTCGCCCGTGTAAACACGAACCGTCTCATCGCGCGGCGTATGCTTGATGTCATTCTCGCCAGCGAATTCCAGTTGGCTGTCGGTGTCTCGCCGGTAGAATCGTAAGCGGCCCGCGGGCAGGGGCATGCCCAGATGGTTCGCCTCCGAGTTCGCGAACTCCCGCATCACGGCAACATCGGGATTCGATTCGGTTCCGTATTCGCCGTTCTGCCGGATGCTTTCCATATTCCATCCATGGTATTGGTTCGGGTTGATCTTCACCCCATCGTATACATAAAACCGCTCAGACTTGATTCCCGCAGCGCGCACGAACTCCACCTGCTTGCTTTCCTGGTCGTTGAGCGTGGTGGGGCGGTGCAGTTCGTAGAGATGGTATTCCTCAAACGACTTCTCGGAAACCTGGGGAGGGACGCCCCCAAACATCCCATCGACGGCAACCGCTTGCGCCATGCCCATTATGAAACGCCCATTCATGGGGGGCTGTATCTTATTGACGTTTCCAGCCATCAGCTTGATTCGGGCGTTGTCGAAGGTCTTGCCCGTCTGATTGTTCACGGTCACCCAGCCCACCAGGTCGAGCTGGTCGCCCTTCTCCGGAGCGACGAGGTTGTAGTCCGCGTTCCATGTGATCTGGCCGGTGACGTAGCTGAACTCGGCATTCACCTCCCCGGGCCTATCGGATTGCAAAACCCAATTGAGCGTCGGCTTCAGGATAGTGTCACCGATGAGAGCGGGGAAGACAGGGGAACCGGGTAGTCCAAAGCGCAACTGGCCGTCCACCTCGATGATTGGCTCCTGCATCGCGCCCGAATAGCCCACTCGGGGGGAGATGTAACCGCTGCGAATGACCTTGCCTCGCACCACGGACTTAGGATCGTTGGGTTGCAAAAGGAAGTCGAGCGTCTTCCCTTCATACAGCGAGAGAAGAAGTTGCTGCGAGACCGGGTCCGCGCGGTAATTCTGCTCGAGAATCTGCAAGGTCCGCGCTCCCGTGGGGTCGCGGAGAATCACCGATTCGGGCTCGAGGTAAGCGGTCGTGTCGGTGAATTGAATGCGATTCTCGCCGGGCTTTAGATCGAGGGGAATCAGCACTCGAACCACCGCGAAGTTCTGATTGTAAATCGTGAGTTGAGGATCGGCCGCGCCGGCGTTCACTGCCAGTAGCCCTACTGCGGCCGCGATCTGGAAGAAACGGTTCGCTTTCATGATTCTGCTCCTCGGAAAAGCCGCCAAGATTTACTACGGGATGAGAAACAGACTGCTGATGCCAAGTTGTATCATGCCGGAGAAATATGTCCAGCGTCGTTGGGGGCTGCGCGCTCCGCGGAGCGACATATTGTCCCCCCAACTCGAGTCCGGGTATTAGCGCTTATCATTGGGCATTTGCGGTTTATCCACAATGCGTCACGCGCCACGGTCGTTGCGAACCCGCCAGCGAATTGTTAGGATAACCCTCCCGCTGTCGGCCAAGCGTAGTTCCGGATTGAGGGCGTTAAACTCGGCCATAAGGATTTCACCATGAGACTGCTGAAGGTCTGCGCTGCCGCTTTGCTTTTCCTCTCTCTCTCGCTGGGCTTCGCCACTCCCGCGAACGATGATACCGTCCACGGCGTCAACCCGGCGTATATGGATACGAAGATTTCCGCGTGCGTGAACCTCAATCAGTACGCGAACGGCGGGTGGATGGCCTCACACCCGATTCCGCCGGAATACCCGAGCTACGGAACGTTCAGGGAACTGAGGGATCGAAGCCAGGAAGCCCTTCACCAGATCCTTGAGACCGCTGCCAGCCGAAGGAACTCGCCCGGGGGAAGCGACCAGCAAAAGATTGGCGACTTCTACGCGAGCTGCATGGATACAACCCAGGTCGAGAGCGAAGCCGCCAAGCCGCTGCAGCCGGAGTTTGACCGCATCGGTCAGATTCACGATTTGCCCAGCCTCCGGGTGGAGGTTTCCCGACTGCAAGGGTCTGGAGTCAATGCTCTATTCCACTTTTCCGCGCAGCAGGACCGCAAAGACAGTACACAAATGATTGCGAGCGCCTCCCAAGGCGGAATGGGTTTGCCGGAACGCGACTACTACTTTGAGGACGACGCGAAATCGAAGCAGATTCGCGATGCATACGTGAAGCATATTGCCAGCATGTTGACGCTATTAGGCGACGATTCCGCCAAAGCCGCAGCCGAATCGCAGACGGTCATGGCGCTTGAAACCAAGCTTGCGCAGTCCTCGATGAGCCGGATCGAAATGCGCGATCCCGACGCGACCTATCACAAAATGCCGCTGGCGGAGCTTGAGACCATGACGCCCAACCTCTCATGGGAAGGGTACCTGAGCGATCTGGGTTACGCGCAAGTCGATCAGGTCAACATCGGCCAACCGAAGTTCTTCGCAGCGCTCAATGATTTGCTGGCCTCTGCACCGCTCGACGAATGGAAGACCTACCTGCGCTGGCAATTGATTTCGGCGGCCGCTCCGGCGCTCTCCGACAACTTTGTTCAGGAGGACTTCAACTTTCACGGACGCATCTTGCAGGGAACCAAGGAAATCCTGCCGCGTTGGAAGCGCTGCGTGGACTCGACCGACCGGCATCTGGGCTTTGCCCTCGGCAAGGAGTATGTGCAGAAGCAATTTCCGCCGGAGGCCAAAGCCCGTGCTGACAAGATGGTTCACTATCTCATCGAGGCCTTACGCGAGGATATCCAGACCCTCCCCTGGATGGGCTCGGAAACCAAGAAGGCCGCGCTCGCCAAGTTGGACGCTTTCACTCCCAAGATTGGCTACCCCGACAACTGGCGCGAGTATTCGGCTTTCAGCGTGGACCGTGGTCCCTACGTGGAAAATGTTCTTCGCGGCGACCTGTTTGAGTTCCATCGTACTCTGAACAGAATCGGAAAGCCTGTGGATCGCACGGAGTGGGGAATGACGCCGCCTACCGTCAATGCCTATTACAGTTCCTCGATGAACGAAATTGTGTTTCCTGCCGGAATCCTTCAGCCGCCGTTCTTTGATCCGAAGGCCGACGACGCCGCGAATTATGGAGGCATCGGCGCCGTAATCGGTCATGAAATGACTCACGGATTCGACGACCAGGGCCGCAAGTTCGACGCGCACGGTAACCGCAGCGACTGGTGGACCCCCGATGATCTCAAAAACTTTCAGGAACGAGCCGCATGCGTGGAAAAGCAGTTTGACGCCTATGTGGCTATCGACGACATCCATGAAAAGGGTAAGCTCGTGCTCGGCGAGAGCATCGCCGACCTGGGCGGGCTGACGATTGCCTACAAGGCCTACCAGAAAAGCTTGGAAGGGAAGCCGCGGCCTTCGGAGATCGGCGGGCTCACACCCGAACAGCGCTTTTTCCTTTCCTTCGCGCAAATTTGGGCGGGCAACGACCGACCGGAATACATCCGCCTCATGGTGAACACCGACCCCCATCCGATGCACAGTTTCCGTGCCATCGCTGCGCCTTCCAATATACCGGCGTTCCAGCAAGCCTTTGGATGCAAGGCAGGAGACCCCATGGTGCGCGAAGAGCGCTGCACGATTTGGTAAAGAAATAAGAGTCTATATGATCCGATCAGATCTTCCCATTGTGCTCGGCATCGACGTCGGAACCAGCGGCGTTCGCTCCGTGGCCACAACGACGCAAGGGGGGGTTCTCGCGGAAGCGCACACATCGCTTTCCGATTTGCCCACTATAGGGGCGGCCCACGAGCAGGACCCGAGGGCGTGGTGGTCCGCAGTCTGCCATACCACCCAAGAGCTTCGGAAGAAATTGGAAAGCGCTCAGCAATGGGCGCGGATCGCCGGGCTTGCGGTGACCTCGACGTCGGGCTCGCTGGTTCTGGCGGATTCCGAGGGCGAGCTGGTCCGGCCGGCGATGCTTTACGATGATGGCCGCGGCGCTGCCGTCGCCGATGAACTGAACCGGCAGTTTCCCTCCGGGCAGGCGCAAGTCAATGCTTCGTTCTCCCTCGCCAAGGCTCTTTGGGTGCGGCAGCAGGAACCGTCAGTCTGGGAGCGCGCGGCCCACATCTTGCACCCTGCCGACTGGCTGACCTCAAGGGTCACGGGTGAGTGGGGTTTAAGCGATTACTCCAACGCGCTGAAGCTCGGTTATGACCCGGAAACAAACGAGTGGAACGCGGCCGTGGGTCGTGCCGGAATTCCTGCTTCGATGTTTCCCCGGGTCGTTGCGCCTGGAGACCAGGTGGGAGCGGTTTCCCCGCGAGCCAGCGAGGAATCCGGCTTGAGTGCCGGCGTGCCCGTACTGGCCGGGGCCTCGGACGGCCTGGCGAGTCTGATTGGCTCTGGGGCGAGCGGAGCGGGCCATGCAAATACAACGCTGGGGACAACGCTGGTCTGGAAGGCTCTAGCGCCCACTAAGCCGCGGTTGGGGCCGGGAATGTACTGCCACTACCTGCCCAGCCATCTGTGGGCCCCGGGCGCGGCCAGCAACACCGGACCCGGCTGCCTCAAGTTCGATGGCCTGACACCCGCGGAAATGGACCAGCGCGCTGCCGCGCACCTGCCGACCTCGATTCATTGCTATCTCCTCCGGTCGCGCGGAGAACGATTCCCATTCCTCAATTCTCGAGCCACGACGTTTTTTGAGGGGCGCCCGGCCTCAGAGGGAGAAGGCTACGCCGCGCAGTTGCAATCGCTGGCGTGCGTGGAGCGATGGGGTTATGAGCGCCTGGAGTCCTCGGGCGTGATGGTCGGGAGCGAAGTATTCTCTGCCGGAAGCGCTGCCTCGAGTCCGGTGTTGTCGCAGCTTCGCGCCAACTTGCTGCGCCGCACCGTGGTGCGATCCGCCCATCCCACGGCATCGTTCGGGGCAGCCATCCTGGCGGCGGGGACCGTCCTCTATGGCGGAGATTTGACCGCGGCGATCCGTGGAATGACGCGCATCTCGGAGTCTTTCACTCCCCAACCTGAAATGCTCGAAGCGTACGAAAAGACATATCAACTATTCCGCGCCACCTGCGCTCACCACGGATTTGAATAATCTCTTAAACGCTACGGCAGGTTCTTCATTTTGATATTCCGGAACTCGATCCGATAGCCCTCGGCTTCCAGGCCGAAATAGCCCTTGGGAACCTCGGGCACCCCGAACTGGCCGGAGAGGGTTTCATTGACCCACAAAGTGATTTTCGGGCCGTCGCAACGAATCTCGTACGAGTTCCACTCGCCGATCGGATGGAGAGGATTGACCTCGGGTGGAGGGTTCTTCCACATCTCATCGATGGCCGGCGACACTTCTCCATGCCAAAGAGTTTGGCCGAAAATGAACGCGAGAGTGCCTACTTGCGCCTGGTGCCAGACCCGTCCGTCCAGATCGTTTCGCACGAACACTCCGCTGTTATACCCTTTCAACCCTTCCCGCTTTTCGAAGCGCCATTCCACGTGGAGAAGAAAATTGGTGAGCTCGCGATCGTAGCGCAGCCACTCGTGTCCATGATCGCCCTCGCAGAGGATGGTCCCGCGATCCTTCGGGAGCTTCCATTGGTTGACGGGATCCAAAGGTTTATCGGGCGGAATAGCCACGCGTGTCCAGCCGTGCAAAGAGTCGTGCGGCATGATGTCAACCCACCCGGAGGGGTCGGCGGAGAGGAAGTCGCTCGCCTCGGCCGGCGGCCTTCCCCAAACGGGCGCGATCCTGCGCGGCCCCCCTTGGGCGCGAGTTGATGAGCGGGAATTGTTGGGGACTTCCGCCTTGGCTTGCGAGCTATTCCGAATGGCCAGCCAAACGACAGCAAGGAGAAACAAGAGGATTGCCCCCGTGCGAACGCGAATCAGGGTTGTCATCACTGCACCCTCCATACATTGATCGTCCCGTCGGCGTACCCGGCGGCCAGGTACCTGCCGTCTCAGCTGAGAGTCAACTGCCACACACTCGAATGTGCGCCCAGGGTTTCGAGGTTCTGGCCGGTTGCGGCATCCCAAAAGCGCACAGTGCCGTCGTCGTCGCCCGAAAATACAAATCGCCCGTCGGGGCTATAAAGTGCGGAGTTGACCGGACCCACGTGGCCCGAAAGGGTCCCGAGAAGCCGCCCCGTAACAACGCTCCAAAGCCGCGCGGAGCCATCGGCGCTAGCGGAAACGAGTTCATGACCATCGGGGCTGAAGGTGATGGCAGAGATAGCGCGGTTGTGCCCGAACAGACGCCGAATTACCTTGCCGGTCGCGCAATCCCAAAGGGTCACCATCGCGTCCGAGCCTCCCGAGGCAACGAGCTTCGAGTCGGGACTGACGGCCGCGTAAGCGGGCTTGGACGCGCTTGCGAACTCACGGATCTGCTTACCCGATGGGAATTCTACCACGCGCACCCTTCCGTCCCAATTGCTGGAAACCAACCACCGGCCATCGCGGCTGAACGCGAGGCTCTCCACTTCCCAATGATGCGCCGCTAGCGCGCGAACCGCTTGGCCCGCTCCGGCGTCGAGCACTTCAATCTTTCCGGTAAAGACCCCAGGCTTGGAAAATCCTTCGCCAACAGCAATCCATTTGCCGTCGGAATTGAAAGCCAGACAAGTCACCGATTTGGGATGGTCGGAGAGTGCGATGGCATGGAGGAGTTCGCCCGTAGCCGCGTTCAACACCCGTACCTTATCGTCGTCAGCCAAAGCCGCTAACTTGGGATGATCGCCACCAAACGCCAACCCGCGGATGGGTTCGACGGGGACTTTCAGAGTACGCTCCAAAATGAAACGCGCGGCCACACTCGTCTCGGCCCTCGAAAGAGCGATCGGCGACGCGGGGCTCTGCGGGTCCCGGGCTGCGGGAACTGGAAGAGAAGCCCCGAAGATCACGAAAGATAGAATCGAGACTCGAAGCGAACCGCGCATTCTCCCACCTGATTGGGCGGGCGGTAGCAGAGGCTCCGAACCGGGCAGAACTCTGGCTGGCGCCTATGGCCAAGGATTAAACGCCACGCTTCAATCCATCAGCATCCCACCGTTCACTTCCACTGTCTCTCCCAGGATGTAACGCGCGGCCGGCGACGCGAGGAACAAGATGACATCGGCGACTTCTTCCGAGGTCCCCGCGCGACCCTGTGGAATGTTCGCCACGAATTTCGCCATGAGCTCGGGCGGACTGTAACGTTCGTGGTAGGGCGTCGCGATCACTCCCGGGGCAATCCCGTTGACGCGAATTCCATGCGGGGCTAGTTCCTTGGCCAGTCCTTTAGTGTAAGTCAGCAAGCCGCCCTTGGCTGCCGCGTAGGCTGCTGCGCCCAGGCCTCCGCCGTTGCGGCCGGCGATCGACGTCACGTTGACGATGATCCCACTCTTGCGGGCGGCCATCTCTTCCCACACGGCTTGCGTGCAGAGGAAGGCGCTCTTCAGATTCAGATCCATAATCTGGTCCCAATATTCCTCAGTCATGTCCACAAGAGTATGTCGTGCCAGCAGGTCGCCGGCGTTGTTCACTAGAATATCAATGCGTCCCCATTGTTTGCGCACGGCGGCGACGAGGGGGTGAACCTCTTGTTGGTTTGTTACGTCGGCGCGAATTGCCAGTGCTTCACCGCCCGCTCTGCGGATGGCTTCCACCGCCTCATCTGCGCCCTTTCGGTTTTTCAGGTAGTTCACCCCTACACGGGCGCCCTCGCGCGCGAAGGCTTCGGCCGTTGCCCGGCCGATGCCGCTTGAGGCCCCGGTAATCAACGCGACTTGTCCTTCCAGTATCATGCCAACCTCCGTTGGATCCACAGACTACGCAGATTGCGTCGATTGCCCGAGATCCTATTGGTACGATCTGACTCATTTGCGCAATCCACGGATCACCGTTTTTGCCGCCTGCATTCTTTGGAATGCCAACATTGTATCGTAGCGCATCCTGGATTGCCCGCCAACTCCTCTGACACCCTGTTGTCGCAACTTGCTCAGCTTTCCCTCGAGTCCGGCGCCTATCTCGCGAACCCTCGGTTCGACGGACTGCTCGTTCCATCTTGGAACAACCTCATGAGGCATTCCCAATTTGGAACGCCTGCGGTTCGCCGGGACGCGAGCATGACTTTAGAGTCTCCTCCGTCAATACCGCACAATGCCCGACGTAATAAGGGGTTTGCTCAGCTCACTGAGTATTAGCGCGTGTCCTACGTTTTGCCTTTCTTGTGGGCAGTGACTTGCTTTTTTGGAGATGCGCGTATGACCAACGATTGCCAAGTGGTATTGAAAAACAGCAGGGCACGGCCGAGAGTTGCGCTGTGCCTGGTGGTGGGGCTGACGATGGTGGCTGCCTCCAGCAGCTTCGGATGCAAAAAGTCGTCCGCCGCCCCCGACGACTCAGGCAGAGGTTCGCATACTCCGCCAATCAAGGCTGTCCTGCATCTCGACTCTTTTGTTGTGAATCTGGCTGATACCGAGGAGAACAGATTTCTCCGCGTGGGAATTGATCTGGGATTGGGAGTTCCGGTCTCGGGCAAAGAGGGAGAGGGTGGTGTGCCTACCGCCCGCGTCCGCGACTGCATTCTGACCGTCCTGTCAACTTGGCGCTCTGACGCCCTTTTGGCCCCGGAAGGTAAGCAGAAACTCAAAGATGAACTCTTACACGCGCTGCAGGACCGGGTGCCCGAGTTGGGAGTGAAGGAGATCTATCTCACCGAGTTCCTGGTTCAACGATGACTTATGGGAAATGAACCTCAACCCCGTGTGGTGGAACCGGTCCCAACGTCCAGGGAAATTTGGCCGGAGGTTCTGGAATTACCTTGCCAACTGTCCGCCGCCATCGAGGTTCCTAATTTCACTGTCCGTGATCTTCTGACACTCAGTGTGAACTCGTTGGTGGACACACAACGTCGTGAAGGGGCCCATGTGCCGGTCTTGGTGAACACCGTCATGGTGGCCTGGGCGGAGTTTGATGTGATCGATGGCCGACTGGCGGTGCGGATGACGGAAATGCTCTGACAGGCGCCGCTCGGCCCGCCCTTCGGGAGGGGACAATGTCTATGGAAGTCAATGCCGCAAGCCAAGTGCAATCCCCGCCAGCGGCTTCCTTGTCGGCCGCCATTCAGAACCTATGGCAGTGGGCGTGCCGAGCCGTGAAAGCCCGTAAGGTCCGCCGCCTGCGCGTATGCGAATCACTCTCGCTGGGTGAGCGGCGATTCTTCGCGGTGATCGAGTTCGACCGCCAGGAATTCCTGGTGGCTGGTACCGGAAATTCTCTCGTGCTCTTGGCGCGTCTGGAGGGAGGAAAGGTGGTCCCCGAATCTCCCGTACGAGGAGACGCGCATGTTTTTTGAGGACCCGTGAGTCGACTTATGAAGCATCTCTGGCCGCTCCGTCCAGCCGGATGGTTGGCAGCGGGAATCGCCGCCGTAATGTTTCCAGTGGCGGGTTATTCCGCGCCGCCCACCACTCCGAAGGGTCTGGTTGTTCCGGGCTTTCCGCAGGCCGGCTCGGTGCCCTGGAATATCGTCATCCTTCTCACGGTCCTGACACTGCTGCCTGCTCTGCTCCTCGCCATGACGCCGTTCGTGAGATTGCTGGTCGTCTTCCACTTCTTGCGGCAAGCACTCGGCACGCAGAGCACTCCGACCAACCAGACGCTGATCGGGTTGGCGCTTTTCTTGACCTACTTCATTATGCAACCGGTTGGGGCAGACGTTTATCAAGCTGCGGTGGTTCCGCTCGAAGCCAATCAGATTACCGCCACGGAAGCATTGGACCGCGGAGCCGCTCCCTTGCGGCGTTTCATGCTCAAGTACGCGCGCCAGAAAGATTTGGCCTTGTTTGTCGAGTTGGCGAAGGAGCCTCGCCCCCGGCGTCCGGAAGAGCTCTCCATGCGCGTGGTCATTCCCGCCTACATCCTTTCGGAGCTGAAGGCTGGGTTTCAAATCGGGACCATCCTGTTCTTCCCATTTTTGGTGATCGATCTGGTAGTGGCCTCCATTACCACTTCGGTGGGAATGATGCAATTGCCCCCCGTAGTGATTTCCACACCGCTGAAGATCTTGCTGTTTGTAATGGTGGACGGCTGGAACTTGGTAGTCGGTTCTCTCATGAAGAGTTTCTATTGAGGTTTTCTATGACTCCCGACGTGGTCGTGCAGTTGGCTCGTGAAACGCTCGAGGTCGTGCTGCTCCTCGCCGCCCCCATTCTCTTGGTTGCCACCGTGGTGAGTCTGCTCATCAACATCGCCCAGGTCATGACGTCCATCCAGGAGCATACGGTGGCTACCGTTCCTCGCATTGTCGTCGTGGCAGCTACCACGATTGTCATGTTGCCTTGGATGTTGCGGAAACTGATGAGTTTCACCGTGCAGTTGTTTGCGGACTTCCATCGCTGCCTGGGTTAATGCCCGCGGAGTGAAATGTGGGTTTGGGACTCGAATTGGTGATCGGCCGAGCTGTGCTGGTGGCTGCGCGCGTAGGCGCGCTGATGATATTTGCGCCCTTCTTCGCGAGTGCCACGATTTCGCCCCGAATCAAGGCGGGCCTCACCGTGGCGCTAACGGCTCTCCTCTACCCGGTCGTGGCGCGGAGTTTGCCCGCTTTATCCGGTCGCCGAGGGTGGCAGGTGGCCGGCGGCGAATTCGTTGTCGGTCTGATGATGGGAATCACACTCCAGTTCGTCTTCGAGGGCGTCGAGTTGGCGGGGCAAGTCGTCGGCTTCCAGGTCGGGCATTCGCTCGCGAACCTGATCAACCCTTTGTCGGATGCCGAGACTCCCATTCTTTCAAACTTCTACCAGGCAGTGGCGCTGCTGATTTTCCTGCAATTGGACGTTCATCACTGGGTGCTTCGAGGCCTAGCGAAAAGCTTCGAGTATTGTCCGCCGGGAATGGTGGTGGCAACTCCCAAACTAGCGGAGCAGGTATGGCGAGCCGCCGGCGGCATGCTCGTCATGGCGGTGCAAGTTGCCATTCCCGTTCTTCTGGCCACGATTCTCACCGATATCGCCCTCGGTTTTGTGGGGCGAGCTTCTCCCCAGCTTCCCGTGTTGTTTGTGGGCATCTCCGTCAAGAGCGTCGTGGCGTTCTTGGTGGTGATTGGGACATTGCGGTTTTGGCCGGGGCTGCTGGAAAAGTATTTCGGCGAAGCTCTGGCGACGAGTGAGCAACTGATGCACTTGGCACGATAGGGAGCAGACCGCGTGGCAGACGAAAGTCGCACCGAACAAGCAACCCCGCGGCGGATGCAACGAGCCCGCCGTGAAGGCGATGTCGCGCGCAGCCGGGAACTGCCCGCGGCTCTGGCAGTCTTGGCCGTGGTGCTGTTTCTGTGGTGGTACCCGCAAAACTGGAAGGATGACTGGCGCGAGCTCCTGGAACGGACTCTCAACTCCGCCGTCCACAGTGACATGGCGGAAGGCATGCCCGTGCTCAATTGGGTGGCGTGGAGAATTTGCCTTTGGGCGGCGCCCTGCTTGGCCCTGGCCTGGATGATTGCCCTCGCCGGCAGTTTCGCTCTGGGGGGCTTTGTTATGGCTCCGGGGGCGCTTGCCCCCAAACCGCAGCGGTTGAATCCCGCCAGCAATCTTCAAAAGCTGTTTTCGCTGGGTGGGCTGCAAGGGCTTTTGAAGTCGTTGATTCCCTCTGCGTTCGTGCTCTATGTCGCGCTGGCCATCATGGTTCGGGACTGGGGCGAGATTCTGCAAATGAGCCGTGTCGGCGTCCGGTCGTCACTGGGATGGCTGCTATCGCGGATCTTCGAGATTTCCTGGAAGGGCGGCTTGATCTTTATCCTTTGGTCGGGATTCGATCTGCTACTTGCGCGCATGAACTTCGAGCGCCAGCACCGCATGACTCGCCAGGAAGTCCGCGAGGATTTTAAGGAAACGGAGGGCCACCCGGCGATCCGCGGGCGCATTAGGCGCCTTCAGCGTGAGATGCGACGCCGGCGGATGCTGCGCGATGTAGCACGCGCCACCGTGGTGGTGACCAACCCCAGTGAATATGCGGTGGCCCTGGAGTACAAACCGGAAACCATGGCGGCGCCGGTCGTGGTGGCGAAGGGCCGGAACCTGCTGGCGCAGCGAATCAAGCGCGAGGCGCGCTGGCACGGAATCCCCGTGGTGGAAAACCCGCCCTTGGCTCAGGCGCTCTATCGCGCCGCCGAAGTCGGACAGACGATTCCGGCGAAGTTGTACACCGCGGTCGCGGAAATCCTGGCATTTATCTATCGCACGCAACGGCTGGCGCATCCGGCCGAGGCTCAGGACAGAAGATGAAACCTGCTCCCCCAAAGCCGGCTTCCGCCCCCCAAGGCAGGGCTATGGATTGGGCGGTTCCTTTAGTCGCCGTGGCTTTGGTGTTTGTGATGTTGGTTCCTCTGCCGCCTTTCCTGCTGGACCTTCTTCTGTCGGCCAGCCTCACGGCGTCCGTCCTGGTGTTGTTGGTGGCGATGTACATTACGCGTCCCGTTCAGTTCTCCGTCTTCCCTTCGCTCCTCCTGCTCCTGACGCTTTTCCGCTTATCCCTGGGGTTGGCGAGCAGCCGGCGCATTCTTCTTCACGGCAATGAGGGCGCTGCCGCCGCCGGGCACGTTATTGGGGCGTTCGGGCAGTTTGTGGTGGGGGGCAATTATATCGTTGGTTTCGTTCTGTTCGTAGCCCTGATTGCGATCCAGTACCTGGTGATCAACCACGGAGCGGTGCGCATCGCGGAAGTAACTGCGCGCTTCACTTTGGACGCGCTGCCCGGAAAGCAGATGGCTATCGACGCCGACCTGGGTGCAGGTCTGATTGACGAAGCCCAGGCGCGTACGCGGCGTGAACTGGTGGGCCGCGAAGCCGAGTTCTACGGCGCCATGGATGGCGCGGCGCGCTTCAGCCAACGCGATGCGCTGGCCACCGTGCTCATTACCGCCATCAACATCATCGCCGGTTTTTTGATCGGAGTCTTCTATCACGGGGTTCAGCTTAGCGAAGCCCTGAAAACCTACACGATCCTCACCGTCGGCGACGGGCTGGTCACAATGATCCCTTCGCTTCTGGTTTCCGTCGCCGGAGCGATGGTCGCCACGCGGGCCTCTTCCGAATCAAGTCTAGGATCAGACCTGACCCGGCAACTTCTTCCGCGCAGCGATCCGTTGTGGATCGTCTCCGGCGTGATGTGTACGCTTGCACTGATCCCGGGATTACCCAAGGTCCCCTTCTTCCTTATGTCCGGGCTGCTCGCATGGATGGCCCGCCGCGCCCAGCGGGCAGGCTCGGTGAAGTCGGCAGCGGTGACCCCCGCCACCACCCTGCCCCCCGAAAAGACCCAGGAGCAATTGGAAACCCTGCTTCGCCTGGACGACTTAAGCCTGGAAGTGGGCTACGGACTGGTTGCGATGGTGGATCAGGCGCAGGGTGGCCAATTACTCGCACGCATTCGCGCCCTCCGGAGACATCTGGCACTGCAGTTGGGTTTCATCATTCCTCCCGTTCACATCACGGACAACGTACAGCTTAATCCCCGCGAGTACGTCATCCGCCTCCGGGGAGTGGAAATTGCGCGCTGGGAAATGGCCCAGGAGAGCCTGCTCGCCATCAGTTCCGAGGCGACCGCCCAGCCGCTGGAAGGGCGCGAAACTCGCGAGCCGGCATTTGGCGTGCCGGCCAAATGGATCGCGCCCATCCTTCGCGACCGGGCTTTGGCCGCCGGTTACGCGGTGGTGGACCAGACCTCGGTTCTAGCAACCCACCTGGCAGAAGTTATCAAGCAACACGCTCATGAACTGCTCACCCGGCAGGAAACCAAGCGGCTGCTCGACGCCCATGCGGAGACTCAGCCCAAACTGGTGGAAGAACTCGTGCCCAAACTGCTCAGCCTGGGCGAGGTTCAGAAGGTGTTACAGCAACTGTTGCGTGAACAGGTTTCGATTCGCGACCTGGTCACGATTTTGGAAACCCTCCTCGACACCGCGGGCGCCAACAAGAATCCGATTTTGTTGGTGGAAACCGTTCGGCAGGCCCTGGGACGCGCCCTCGTTCAGCCCTTGCTGGGGGAGGATGGGAAACTAACTGTAATTCAGCTTGATGCGGGTGTGGAAGAACAACTCGCGCAGGTTCTGGATCCGCAAGCAGCCAACCGTTCACCGAACGCCCTGCAACCCTCGCTGATTCGCCGCGTGCTGGACGGTATGAAGAGGCTATTAGGCGAACCATTGTCGGTTCCTTCGCCCATCGTTCTTTGCTGCAGCCCCACGCGTTTCCACCTGCGGCGCCTGATGGAACCATTTCTCCCGAGAGTCGTGGTTCTATCGCCGGCGGAGATTCCTCCCGCGGTGTCCGTTCAGTCTCTTGGGGTTGTCCAGTGAGCAGGTGCAGAGGCCCGCAGTCCAGCGGCGAACCGAGGGGGCCGAGACTCGAGGAAGTGATCGATCGCCGAAAGGGAAAGGTGAGATGTATGAACGCCGCCAAGAAAGCCTATGAGTCCGTATCTTATCTCGAAGCTGGGGATCAGGAGCAGCTGCTCTTGGAACAACTACCCCAAGTGCGCTACATCGCCCGCCGGATTCACGACCGCTTACCCTCGCACATCCCATTCGACGATCTGGTGCAAGCGGGCATTCTCGGTCTCATGGAAGCGCTTCACAAGTTCGATCCCAGCAAGAATGTGGAACTCAAGACCTACGCAAAACACCGGATTCAGGGGGCGATCCTTGATAGCTTGCGCGATCTCGACTGGAGCCCGCGCCCTTTACGCAAGAAGGCGCGCCAGCTCGAGCAGGCTCACCAGCGGCTGCGAGCGCAGTTTGGGCGCCCGGCGACGGAACCAGAACTGGCCATTGAGCTGGGGATGGAGCTAAAGGAATTGCAGCACCTGCTGGGCGACCTGCGGGGGCTTGATCTGGGCAGTTTGCAAGATGAATTTACCGAGTCGGGTCAGGAGCGCGAGAGTCTGGCCGCGCCCACCGAGGGGCCGGAACAGGAGCCCTACACGCAGTGTCTGCAAGGCGAGCTTCGCGAACTTCTCACGCACGCGGTTGGTGAGCTTCAGCCCCGAGAACGGCAGGTTCTCTCTCTCTATTACTTCGAAGAACTCACTATGAAAGAAGTTGGGGCGGTGTTGGGGGTGGGCGAAGCGCGAGTTTCGCAAATCCACTCCGCGGCTTTGGTTCGACTGCGAGCGAGAATGAGGGGCATGATCGAAACATCGCCTCCACGAATGGATAGTCCCGCTCACTTCCAGACTGGCGCCATGGAGTCGTCATGGAAAAGATTCTAACCCAAGAAGAGATTGACGCTCTCTTTCGAGCCGCGCAAGGGCAGGTGGTCGATAAACCGAAGCCCGCGACCGGGGAGCGCTCGTTGGCGGCCTGCAATTTTCGTCAGTCGGCCAGAATCTCCAAGGAGCAACTCCGCTCGGTAAGCCAGTTGCATGAGCTTTTCGCGCGGAATCTTACCCACTCGCTCGGCGCCTATTTGCGGCTCGCTTTCGAAGTGAATCTTGTATCGGCAGAGCAACTCAATTACGGCGAGTTTCTGCAACGTATCCCCGAGGTGACTTACCTCGTGTCAATGTCGCTTCGACCCATGGCAGTCTCGGCGGCAATCGAAATTGATCTGCCACTCGCATTTCCAATTATCGACGTTTTGCTGGGAGGGCCCGGTCGAGCGGAAGCTACTGTAAGGGAGATCACTGAAATCGAGGAGCAGATCCTGGAGAGCGTGGTGAGAATCATCGGGAGAGAATTGGAGAATACCTGGCGTCCGGTTCTGGAGGCGCAATTCACGTTTGATCAGCGTCTACGGCAGGCCGACATTTCGCGCCTCATGCCCCCGAGCGAGAAAATCCTCTCTCTCAGCTTCGAAATTCGCATGCCCGATGCCCGTGGAATGCTGAACATTGCTCTGCCCGCCGCCGTTGCCAACGCCCTTTTGCGGAAGCTGACACAGCAGGCTTCTTACCGGAAGCGGCAGGGCACTGCGGACAGCACCTCACAAATGCGCCGCCGTCTTGACCGGTGTATCTTTCCCGTCCAATTGGTTTTGCCCGAGCAGCACGTTCCTGTCTCGCAGATTTTGGCATTAGCGCAAGGTGACGTTTTGAAACTGGACAGCTCCCTCGCGGGCACCGCCAACTTGCTGGTCTGCGGCAAGGAGTTGTTCAATGCGCACCCGGTTCGCATCGGCCGGCGTCGCGCGGCGCAGGTGGATGGCCGTGTCCACTGTTTGGACTTGCTCCAAAAGGAGGCGGTGTGAGCGCAGAAATCTCGGCCACCCACAATCCGAAAATACAGGAGTATCTGCAAGCGTGGGGAACAAGCATTGGCCGCGTCCTTCAGGAAGTGGCAGGCGCACCCCACACCTGGCAGATACTTTCTCCCGAGGCCATGCGGGCGCTGGTTGCGTCGCTGAAGGAGAACTGTGTCGCTCTTCAGTTTGAGGTGACCCAGCACTTGTCAGGGAACCAAGGGTTTCTACTGTCAAAGAAGGATGCCGTACGCTTGGCACAGTTGCTTCTATCGGAGCCGGAGAATGGCAGTCCGACGATGAGCGACGACCACCGGGACGCCGTCTCCGAATTGTTTCGTCAGTTCGCCGGTGCGGCCGCGTCATCTCTCAAAGGCCTGGCGGGAGGAGAGGTGAGTTTTAAGTGGGTAGGGCTAGATTGCTTTCCTGGTCAACCCGCCTTGCAGGCAGGGATTCAATGGGACAGCCCCGGACTTACGCCTCTGAGTCTGATTGCCGAACTCGACTCGACGCTGGTCGCGGCTTTGACTCCGGCCTCCCCGTCACCTGGCCCGCCCCTCGAACCGCCAGCTCCGATACTGCCCCCCACCCCTTTGGGACCAACGCGCGAACCCAAACTCGAACTCTTAATGGACGTGGAATTGGACGTAACTCTTCGCTTTGGTGAGCGCCAGATGATACTGCGCGACATCCTCGACCTGAGTGCCGGGTCGGTGGTGGAGCTAAATCAATATGTCCAGGACCCCGTGGAACTCCTGGTGGGAAAGAAAGTAATCGCTCGCGGGGAAGTCGTGGTGGTGGACGGCAATTACGGGTTGCGAGTATTGGAAATCATAAGTCCCATGGAGCGAATCGAGTCCTTAAGAACCTGACGGATCGTGTGATCGGATGATCGGGTGATCGGTCGAACAAAGAACACTACGGATCGGGTAGTGTAGAGCGGCGTTCTCAGACGCCGACCGGCGGAGTGGGAATGCCGATGCGGGGCGATGGGCAAAAATCAACGTCACCCTGAAAAGTCGGGCCAATTCGGGTTCTGTTCAGCCCACTACCCGATCTCCCGATCAACCGATCACAGGGAGCAGGTTGTATGGCAAAAATGAACGTCGAGCACCTCGTGCGAAAATGTGAGTCTTCCTCTTGCCCCCACAGCCGTCGATTGTGGCGGGCATGGCTTGAACCCCGTCGCGGCCTGTCCCTTGATGGGCACTGGTACTGCAGTCCCGAGTGCTTTGAACGTGCTCTCGCTTCTGTTATCGGTGAGTTTCTACCGGGTACGCCGCAGCCAGCCAAGTCTCATCGGGTTCCGCTCGGGTTGCTTATGCTCTCCCGCGGTCTTGTGGATAACCAGCAACTCAAAAGGGCATTGAAAGCACAGAAAGACTCGGGCAGTGGCCGCGTGGGAGAATGGCTGCGACACATCGGCGCGGTTACGGAGGAACAGGTCACCCAGATTCTCGGGATCCAGTGGTCCATTCCGGTCTTTCCCCTCAACCAAAGTCGAAGGTTCCTAGAATACGCGCATTTTGTTCCTTTTCACCTTCTGGAAGTGGCGGAAATGGTTCCGGTCCACCACATCCCCACCAGCCAACACCTCTACGTAGCCTTCATCGATCGCGTCAATTACTCCGCGCTGTATGCTGTCGAAAAGATGTTGGACTGTCATACCGAGCCGTGCCTGGCCATGCAGTCGCAAGTGCTGCAGGCATTGAAGGAACTTCGTGGTAGACCCCGGCCGTTGGAGGTTTTAGTGGATAACATTTGCGACCCCTGGGTTATGGCCGATACGATTTTTGCCCGGGCCGAAAGGCTCGAAGCCACAGACGCTCGGGTCAGCGGCTTTGACGGGTTTATTTGGGCGCGCCTCGTCTCTCCCTCCGGGTACACGGACATTTTGTTTCAGCCCGCGAAGGATCACCCCGAACTACTCCTCCCGGAGGAATTGCGGACATGACTTGATCCTACCCCGGGGGAACGCCTAATGCCCCGGACTCCAGACCGCAACGGTCCGCACAAAGTTTGCTTCCATCCCAATATCCTTGGGTGGGATTACCGATCTCTGAGCACATCGCAGGACTATCGTGGATCAAACAGAGCGCAGCGTTCGCCATACCGCCGAACAACTCATATCCAATACCGCGCCCTCGGTGGCTCTCTACTTCACCAACTCCACCCCCACGACCTCTCCCTGCTCGGGATGGTTTTTTGCGGGAAGGTAGGTGATGTGCGCGTGCCGGCCTTTGAGGTCGGAGCAGGGATTCAGTATCCCCTCCGGCGTATAGCTCAGAGCGCTGAAGGGGATCTTGAAGTAGTCGTCGCTATAAAGCTGTTTTGTTCCGGCTGCGGACCCGAGGGTGAGCTCAAGCGTGGCTTTGCCGGCACACGCGCTGCCGGTAATGATGCCGTCGGCCACCTGGCGAGTTGGAAGGAGTTCCGGTCGCGGGGGAGGCGCGAGGGCCCTCGCCTCCAGCGCAACACCGCCCGAGCCGGCTGCGGCTGGCTCGTCCCGGCGCTGCACCGGCGAAGGGGCGACGTTAACCGTAGACGACTCGGCACGCATCGACGGGTCCGCGCTCGGCGCGGGGCGATCCGTCTGGGCGCTGCCTTCTGACCTGGCTTGCTCTACCGAATCCAGTTGGGTCTTCTTGAAGGCTTCCTGCTGCTCTTGCACGCGCCGTTTATATTCTTGCATCTGCCGGATGTTCTCCACGGTCGATTGTGCTTCAGCTTGCTCCGCCGGGGTCTGTGCCATGGAAGCGGCGAGATCGGCAACGCGCAATGCGTCGTCAGCGCGATCCATCTGTTACAGGATCGCCGCCATGCGGAGGCGATAGGCAACGTTCCCAGGTTCGAGGGTTATCGCCTCGAGGCTCAAGGCTCGAGCCTCCTCCAGGCGGCGGCGGCTGGCCAGCAAGTAGGCCAGGGCGTCGTAAGAGGGAGCGAACTCCGGATTGATCTTGATCGCCGCCCGCAGGCTCGATTCCGCCTTACCCGCAAGATCGTCGTTCATACCGCCCTTGAGGAGGTTCGTCGCATAGTAGAAATGAGCGAGGTAGCTTTGGGAGTTCAGAGCCACGGCCTGCGAGTACCACTTGGTCGCCTCCTCCGTCTTGTTTTGTTGGGCGTAGAGCAGTCCCATGCTTTCATACGCTTCGGAGAGCTTGGGATCGGATTTGAGCGCTTCCTCCAGCATCTGGCGGGCGTCAGTGTAGCGGCGGGCGTGCACCAGGAAATCGGCGCGCACCGCGAGCGCCGCCGCCTCGGAGATCGGCTCGGGCGCAAGGGCGTCGGGGTCCACACTCGGGGGCGCGGCAATTCGGTCCGCAGTAAACGAGAACTCCCCAATATAGAGCTTGAGCGCCTCCTGCAATGCCTCGGGGTCGCCGATCGTACGCTTCGCGGCAGCTTCCGCCCCGACGTTCTGCCCCAGGAGGGTCACAAATTGGCTCATGCGGTGGGTGTTCTCTCGCCAGTCGTGGGTCATGAGGAAATGGGTGAACGTCCAGGATTCGGCGTAGAAAATGGAGGCCTTGTTCTCCTCGTGGTAATACGGCGAGGAAGCGTCCACGACAAACAGCGTGCTCAAGGGCAGGAGCGCGCTGTGGCGGAGGACGACCAGATTCAAACTGCTGGGCGCCCCCACATACACGGTCTTGCTCTCGACGAGAGTGTTGCCGTAGAACTCCGCGAGGCCCTCTGTCAGCCACAGGGGCAGCCGCGAAATCGACCGCCGCATGAGGTAGTGAACGTACTCGTGGTACACCGGCTCGAAGGGTTGGTCGGTTTCGCGGCTAAGGCTGACGTCAAGCCGCAGGGCCACATAGTTTTTCTCCGGACCGGCCATGTAGAGGCCGGCGAGATGCAGTGATCCCTTCTTCTGATAGCTTTCCGGAAGGAGCGGCCGAAACGTGGCCTCGTCCTTGGCCGCGATAATAATCACCGAAGGATCGGTGGCTGAGCCCTGAATGTTGAAGAACTGGCGGAAGACGGCGCGGATCATCTCGAATTGGTAAGCCACGCGGCGCGCTTGTTTTTCGCCGCCATTGGTGACGACGACGAAGTTGGGGCTGCGCAGCTTGCTCCAAGCTTGGTTTTTTTCCGCGAGACCGGCAGCGGGCGCAACCAGGAGTAGGAAAACACTGATCAGGCAGCAACGGAGAAGACAGGGCAGGCGGGACATGCAGGTGGTATACGCCCCGATCCCGCCAAAGTCAACCGGCAGTGAACCGCAAGTGCCGATTTGTCGCTACCGGCTGATGACCTGAAGTTGGCGGTACGCGGGACCGGGAGAAAATGTTGAGTTTACCACCGTGCCGAGACCGTTGGTCCAATAGGGTCCGCCCTGGCCCGTTTGCACTTCGCGGGTCTGACCCGTCTGAGGATCACGGGTAAAAGTTACCCCGTTGATGATGTCGTTGAAATTCTCGTTCTGGTGTCCCATGTTCTGAATAATCCCTTGTTGACGAGCATTTTCCGCCTGGGTAGCGAGAATGGTGTGGTAAATCTGACCTTGAAGCCTCGCGTTCTCCTGATCGTCCAGGTCCTTCTGTACTTTGGCCCACTCGGGGTTGAGTGTGAGGGACTCTCCTGCGTGTTTCAGTATGGCCCCCGCCGCCTGACCTTGTTCCGCGGGAGCAAGAATGCTGCCCAACGTCACGACGGTCCAAATCGAATTAGGTCCGCCGGTGCCGTATAAGATGGTCTCCGCATAGACATAGCCGGCCGTGGCCTGTCCCTTCTCCGAGCACGCGAAAAAGGCCTCTCCGCCGGTGATCCGGATCATCCCGTGGCCGGGATTGTGATACTTGGGCGTCATGGGGTGAACCTGCTGCATTTGGAGGGATTGGCACATTGTCCGGAAACGTGCCTCCCCGTACTTCCTCGCGAACACGTCGCCGGAGGCATAAGCGGCCATGTGTGGCTGGCGAGCCATCCAGGGGCTGGGAACCACATAACCCGGAATCGTGGCATCCCCGAGGCGGACGTTGGTTCTTCCGTCGGGAGAAGTCATATCGACCAGAGGTCGCGCGTCGACGGCGCTGAAACGGAACATCCCGCCATAGACCTTCCAACCTCTGGGGACCTCGATCGAAAAGGCCTGCTCGCGATTGTCACGGACGGTGACCCAGCTTACCGGCGACTGCGCATTCAGCATCGAGGGGTGATAAAACGCGGGTATCCCCCATAGAATCAAGGCAAGGAAGACTAGACTCACCAAGGTATTCCTCTTCACATGGGCCTCCATCTGCGCTAGGCTGAACATCCAACCAAAGCTAATCTTGTTTTGCCCCCGAGCCCCCAAGAGAACAATTTCAAGAAGGGAAGAGGCAAAAGGCCGCACGGTGGACCAAGGGAATGCTACCGGCTGATAACCTGAAGTTGGTGGTAAGCCGGGCCGGGTGACATCGTGGAGTTCACGACTGTGCCGAGACCGTTGGTCCAATAGGGTCCGCCCTGCCGCGTTTGTACTTCGCGTGTCTGGCCCGTTTGGGGGTCGCGCGTGAACGTCACACCGTTGATCACGTCGTTGAAGTTGTCGTTCTCCTGTTGCTGCATCCCCATGATCTTCGCCTGGTGGGCTCGTTGGGCTTCTCCCGTAGCGATGCTGGCCCTGGTGGCAGCATTAATCCTAGCGGTTTCCTGATCCACGAGCTGCTGCTCCATCTTGGCCCACTCCGGGTTTAAGCGGAGGGATTCGCCCGTGTGTTTCAGCATCTCTCCCACCGCCTTGGCCTGCTCCACCGGGGCTAGGAAGCTTCCTAGCGCCAGAACGTACCACTGCGAGTTTGGGCCCCCGGTTCCTACCAACATGGTTTCCGCATAGACATACCCGGCCATTGGCTGTCCTTTGTCCGAGCACGTGAAGATCGTCTCGCCTCCGGTAGTGCGGATCAACCCCTGCCCGGGCTGATGGTATTTGGGCGTCACGGGGTGAGTATCGTGCACCTGGACGGATTGGCACATCGAGCTGAAGCGCGCCTGTCCATACTTCGTAGCGAACACGTCACCGGGGGCATAGGGGGCCACGCGGGGCGATTGGCGGGGCAGAAACGGGCTGGGCGTCGCGTAACCCGGAATCGTGGCATCGCCTACCCGAATGTTGCTCTTTCCGTCCGGTGAGGTCATGTCCACATAAGGACGCGCGTCGACGTTGCTAAACCGAAACATCCCCCCATAGACCTTCCAGCGTTTGGGGACTTCGATCGAGAAGGCTTGCTCGCGATTGTCGCGGACGGTGACCCAGCTTACCGGCGACTGCGCATTCAGCGTCGTGGGGTGGCGAAACGCGAGGACACAAGACAGAATCATGGCGACGAAAAACAGGCCCGTTAATGCAGTCCTTCTCATGATGGCCTCCACTTACGTTGGGCTGAATTTCCAACTGCAGCTTTTGTTGTTTTGGCTCCCTGGGGACCAATATTAGTATACAACAGGATGGCGTTTTTCTAGGGCTGGCGCGAGTAGGGAAGTAGCGGACGCAGAGAAGTAGCGCGGGCATCCTGCCGGGTGTGGCATGGGCGTCCCGCCCGTGCGCAGTCATGGCCAGGATGGCCATGCCACAAGCGGGAGCGAGACGCTCCCGCCACAGCGGGCAGGATGCCCGCGCTACACCTCGCCGAAATGGTTTGGGCGCGTCCTGAGTTTTCTTCGGCTTTCGAACTAACCGCCAAGCCTCCTGGCAGTCTAAGGGACAGATGGAAGCAAACGACCGAGCGGCGCAAGTCCTCGCGGGAGATCAAGATAGCTTCCGTGTCCTTGTCGACCGGCACAGTCGTGCCGTCTTTCGGCTGGCGTATCGAATGACCGGGAACGAACATGATGCAGAAGACATTGTCCAAGACACCTTCCTTCGTGCTTACCGCGCTCTGCATACGTTCGAGGCGAGGGCCGACTTCGGGACGTGGCTGCATCGGGTGGCCGTCAACTGCGCGCTCGACCACTTGCGGCGAGTCAAGCGCCGCGAGGAGGACACGCAGGGCCTTCCCGAGGATGAGCAAAGCGGGGCCTTCAATTCCATTCCTGCCGCCAGCCCCACTCCTGAGCGGCTGATCTTAAGCGTCGAGCTGAAGCTGAAAGTCGAGGGAGCGATGGCGAAGCTGAGTGACCGCGAGCGGGCGGCGTTTGTAATGCGGCATTTCGATGGCTGTTCCATTGACGAAATCGGGAAGGCGCTGGGCCTTCGGGGATCGGCGGCCAAGAACACGATCTTCCGGGCTGTGCAAAAGTTGCGTGAGGCGCTCCAACCCATGGTGAATTCATAAATGCGACATCTGACCCAGGACGACTTGGTTTTGTTCTACTACCACGAAGAAGGCGGTGTGGACCGACCCCACGCGGAAGAACACCTGCGGTCCTGCGATCTCTGCCGCCAGGAGTTCGCCACCCTTGCGCAGTCGCTGGAAATGATCGCGGCACTCCCCGTTCCGGAGCGCGATGAAAACTATGGCGCCGAAGTATGGGCCCGAATCCGTCCGCGGCTGGCGGAAGAACCTGAAAAGCGCTGGACCTTCTTTCTTCCCTTACGCACGTGGACGCTGGCGGGAAGTATCGCTTTGCTTCTAGTCCTGGCTTTCTGGGCCGGAAGATTTTGGCAGCAACGCCAGATGCCGACGGTGGCCGCTATTCCCGCTCCTGCTCGCGAACGGATTCTGATGGTAGCGGTCGGCGACCACCTCGACCGCGCGCAAATGTTGCTGGTGGAAGTTATGAACCAAGAGGCAGCGGGCTCTGTGGACGTTTCACAGTCGAAGCAATTAGCGCAGGACCTCGTGCAGTCGAACCGTTTGTACCGGCAGACCGCGCTGCGCGATGGGGATGCCGGAATGGCCAACGTCCTCGACGACTTGGAGCGCGTTCTGCTGAACATTTCGCACAGCCCCAACGAGATTTCCGCCGAGGATCTCGCGTCGCTCCAACACCAGATTGAGGCCCAAGGAATTCTTTTTAAGGTCCGGGTGATTGAAACGCAAGTCCAGGAAAAGCAGAAAACCGCAGGACCGCGTCTGCCTGGATCCGTGCTTTAGACGAGGGAAACATGAAGATCTTAAATAGACCATTAATTACGATAACAAACTTCTTGATGGCCGCTGCGCTGCTGATCGCGCAGGAGCCTTTCGCCCAACCGGCGGAGGCCGCGCTGCCGGCGCCGCTCGCGGTGAGTGCGCCGGCGTCCGAGCCCCCAGCGCCCGACCGTGAATCCGACCTTTACAACCAAGCCACCAAAGATCTCGACGCGAACCAATGGGAGAACGCCCTCACAGGGTTTGATCAAGTCGTGCAGATGCGCGGCCCCCATGCCGATGGCGCTCTTTACTGGAAAGCCTACGCGCTGAACAAGCTGGGGCGGCGTGAGGATGCGCTCGCGGCACTTTCGACACTCCAGAAGTCCTACGCGCAGAGCCATTGGAACAACGACGCCAAGGCCTTGGAAGTGGAAATTCGCCAGTCGATGGGTGAGGCGGTTTCTCCCGACAACGTGTCGACCGGTTCACCCGATAACGTGTCGAATGAAGACCTCAAGCTCATCGCAATCAACGGGCTGATGAACTCCGATCCTGACCGCGCGGTTCCGCTGCTGGAAAAGGTCCTGCAAAGTAACCAGCCACCCAAAGTGAAGGAGCGCGCGTTGTTCGTGCTCTCGCAGAGCGGATCTCCGAAGGCACGAGCGATTATCTCTTCCATCGCGCGCGGCCAAGGGGACCGCACCCTTCAGCGGAAAGCGCTCGAAGACTTGGCGTTGTTCGGCGGGAAGGAGAGCAAGGCGGAGCTCGCGTCGATCTATGCCAGCAGTGACGATGTCGAAGTAAAGAAATCCATTCTGCGCGGGTTCATGATTTCGGGAGAGAAGGACCGGGTATTGGCCGCGGCGAAAACCGAAAAGAATCCGGAGCTGCGCCGCGAGGCCGTGCGTCAGCTCGGTGTGATGGGGGCGGGAGACGAACTTTGGCAGCTTTACCAGACCGAATCCAGCCCCGACACCAAGCGGGAAATTATCAGGGCCTTATTCGTCGGAGGACAGGTGGACCGCGTCTACAATCTCGCGCAAAACGAAAAGGACGATCAAATGCGGCGTGAGGCGATTCGCTCCCTGGGGCTGCTGGGATCGGGCACGGCCGACAAGCTCACCTCGCTCTACCAAAACGAGAAATCCGTCGATATCCGCAAGGAAATCATGAATGCGTTCTTTATTCAGGGTAACGCCAAGGCCCTGGTGAACCTCGCTCGCAATGAGAAAGACCCGAAACTGCGCAAGACCGCGGTGGAAAAACTGTCGGTGATGAACTCCAAGGAATCCACCGACTTCATGATGGAAATTCTGAATAAGTAAGGAGGCATATGCGCTCTCAATCGCTCATTATCAGTGGCGTCGCCGCTCTATTGCTGAGTACGGTCGTCGGGAACGGCCAGCAGTTGCAAATTGCCCATGCCAAGCTGGATCAATCTTCCTCCTCGGCGGGATTGAAAGCCGCCATCGCCAGCGCCACCGAGCACGATTCCGGCGCGTCGTGGATCGGTTACGACGTGCCGGCGGTCCCGGACAGTCAGGGGAAAGGGCACCATGGTTGGAATTATTGCAGCGCCGACCTGGAAGAAGGTAGGAATATTACTAACGACGCCGGCGCCCTTACGGAACCTTCAGACCGGAGCATCCTGATATTTCTACGCACCGAGCAGCAGCGAATCGAGAAGGTTCGCATGTTCGACAGCGGTTGCCAAGTGGATGCCGACGGCATGACGGTGCACTGGCTCACGAGCGTCCGGCCAGCCGAGAGCGTGGAACTGCTGACTGCCTTCGTGCGCGGCGATGGGGGGAATGACGAACGCCATTCGAGGGGAGCAGCCCTGGCGGCCATCGCCTCGACTGACGATCCCGCTGCCGACGCGGCCATGCAGGAATTTACCAGCGCGTCGTCCCTGACCGACACCCGCAAGGAAGCCGTTTTCTGGCTGGGAGCTGCGCGCGGGCGCAAAGGCTACGAAATGCTGAAGAACATCGTGAAACTCGATCCCAGCGATGACGTTCGCGACCGTGCCATTTTCGCGCTCTCCGTCAGCCCCGTGCCCGACGCGGTTGACACACTCATCGACGAGGCTCGGCACGACCCCAACACCCGCGTGCGAGAGCAGGCTCTATTTTGGCTCGCGCAAAAGGCCGGTGCGAAAGCCGCCGGAGTCATCGGCAGCGCCGCCGAAAACGATCCCGACACCGAGGTCAAGAAGAAGGCGGTCTTCGCGCTTTCCCAACTTCCCGCCGATCAGGGTGTTCCCATGCTGATTAACGTCGCCCAGACGAACCGGAACCCGGAGGTCCGTAAACAAGCGATGTTCTGGCTGGGGCAATCGCGCGACCCGCGGGCGCTGGACTTTATCACGCGGGTTCTCTTGAACTAACCCGCCCCACTCCGCGCGGCGGAGCTGGAAGAGAAAGTCAAAAGTCAAAAGGCAAAAGTAGCCTCCCCGATTCGCACTCCCAACCCAATCGCAAACGTAGCGCAGGGCCCGCTTTCCGGCCCTGCGGCTTTTCCCTGGCCTTTCTCTCCTAAACTCAAGTTGTTCACCGGCCCCACGCGCCCGAACACCAGGGCGGGCGTGGGTCATCACGATTTTTGGCTATTGTTTGTTAAGAGCCGCGGACCCCGAAGATGGGGGTCCGCGCTACTGCCTCGTCCTGTACGACCGGCCATCGGCGCCCGTCGCGCTTGACATGTCGGAAAAATCCGACGTATAATCCGGCCATGAAGACTTCGGATGTTTTTGCAGTTCTTGCCAGCCCGGTTCGGCGTCGAATCTTGGAACTCTTGCTCGATCGCCCCTACACGGTCAACAGCATCGTGGACGAATTTCATCTCCATCGCCCCTCTGTTTCGGAGCATCTGCACGTCTTGCGAAGTGCCAAGCTGGTTAGAAATGAGCGGCGCGGCCGCGAACGTTGCTATTTCGTCGACCCGCGCCGGCTGGCGGAAGTCTCCGCGTGGCTCAAGCCCTTTGAGCGCTACTGGCGCAGAAGGGTACAAGCCCTGGATGACGTCTTGGACAAGGAGAAGCCATGATTGAACCTGGTGTGATTCGACTGTCGCAGTTTCTCAACCATTCACCGTCGAAGGTTTGGCGCGCGCTCACCGATCCGCGCATCCATGCAAAATGGTGGGCAGCGGGTGATATCAAAGCGGTGGTTGGGCATCGCTTCACTCTTGACATGGGGCAGTGGGGACAGCAGCCCTGCGAAGTCATCGCGGTGGAACCCGAGCGCCTTCTAAGTTATAGCTTTGCTCCGGGCACGCTCAATACCACCTGAATCCGGCGTGAAGTCGCAGATTTTTACGCTCGCAAAGGCGAGACCTTAT
>CAZCVY010000025.1:0-48113 GCA_964501985.1 uncultured Acidobacteriota bacterium
AGTGGCCTTGGAGCCCGACTTGGGCACAGCTTTGACGTTCATTCCGATTATCGCCTCCGGCGTTCTCTTTGCGGGGATTCGCTGGCAACACGTCGCCGTTCTGTGCCTGGCCGGAATCCTCGCGTTGCCCGTGGGTTGGCACTTCCTTCGACCCTATCAGCGCGAGCGATTGATGACCTTCGTTCATCCTACTCAAAACACTCAAAGCTCCAGCTACCAGGTTACTCAAACTAAGATCGCGATTGGTTCGGGCGGCTTTTGGGGAAAGGGAATGGGCAATGGCACGCAGAGTCGGCTGGGATTCATCCCTGTGTCCCACGCGGACTCCATTTTCGCCGCCTTCGCCGAAGAACAGGGATTTGTCGGATCGCTTCTCGTTCTGCTGTTGTATTTTGCTCTGCTCTTGCGCTTGCTCGATGGAGCGCAGATGGCGCCGGACCGCGCGGGGGCCTTCCTGCTGATTGGCTTGGCCGCGGTCTTGTTCTTTCAAGTGGTTCTTAACACGGGGATGATGATCGGCGTGCTCCCGATTACCGGTGTTCCCCTGCCGCTCATGAGTCAGGGTGGCTCCTCCTTGCTCTTCACGTTCCTCGGCCTGGGGCTGGCGATGAGCGTAAGGGCCAGGCGATATGTTAATTGATTGCAGCCCTTCGCCCGCTGGGTTGGGGATCGTGCCCTGCCCCGGGCGATACCGTAATCCCAACGGTTCGTCGGCAGGTGTTTGCCGCGGGTCGTAAGCCGGACGTTTCCAGTGAGTTCCGCGCCTGAGCGCGCCACTGGGAGGTTTTCCGGCGCTGAATTATAACCGGCCGAGGTCACTGCTTCCGTCCCCGCGAGTCGGGACGCCCGGCCGCCAGAAACGCTGTTGGCAGATCTCCGTCATGTGAACGGATTGATTCCCCGGCGTTTCAGAAAAAGGAGTTTCCATGTCCAAGGAGATGTATATTTCCTCGTCTCCTCACGAGACGAAGGTCGCCGTATTGGAAGACGACCAACTTGTTGAGGTGTATTTCGAACGCGACACCGACGTCGGCCTTGTCGGCGGGATTTACAAGGGCCGCGTCAGCCGTGTGCTGCCGGGAATGCAGTCGGCGTTCGTGGATATCGGCCTCGACCGTGACGCCTTCCTTTACGTTTCCGACTTCTATGAGGACCAGGAAGAATACGACAAGGTCTTCGAGGAAGCCGAGGCCCGCGCCACCAAGTTCACCACTCAGCAGGCTGATTCCGCCGCGGTGCAGGCGCCGCCGCCCGCTCCCGTCCCGGTCGAGCCCCCTCCGCCCGTGGTTGCGGAAGTTGCTCCACCCCCGCCCGCGCCGCCGGTCGCGCCTCCACCCCTGGAGGTACCCGCGGCGACCGTTGCGCCGCCCACCCCGGTGGCCGCTCCTCCAGCTCCGAGAGACTCGCGCGACCGCCGCGACTTCGATCCGCGACGTGGCCGCCGTCGGAGGCATCGCGGCCGGCCCGATTATCGCGAGGGCCGTCACGAGGATCGCCGATTCGCACCTCCGCCGCGCGCCGAGGAGCCATCTGCCGAACCCCACGCGTTTGAAATCCTCCCAGGCGAGTCTTTGGCAAAATACCGCAATGCCCCTTCTTCCCCTGCGGACATTGTGGATAGCCCGCAAAGGGCCGAAGAAGAGCGGAACCAGGCAGTGGAAACGACGATTCTCGACAAGATGTCCGAAGAGGACGACGACTCGGCCGCCATCAACAGCCCGATCGTTCAAACGTACGAAATGTCCGAAAGCGCCACCCCTGCGCCCGCCGATGAGGCCTCCGAACCAGAAGCCCCCGGCGCTGTCGACGAATCCCCGGTGCCTTCAGCGATCGGTGCCGTCTTAGCTGATGCTGCAATCGAGTTTGCTCCCGGCGCGCTCCGTTCCATTATTGCTTCCGGTCCCACTGAAAGCGCCCGCGAGGAGACACCCGAGTCTGCGGGGGATGTTCCTGCCGAGTCCACCCACAACCACGCCGCAACGCCTGAGTCCCAGTCGCCCTCGACCTCCGCAGCGACTGCGGAACCTGAGCCCGTGCCGGCCAGTCCCGCCTCGCCGTCCTTTGTGGCGGAAGTTGCCGCTTCATATTCGGTGGAGGGAATTGCCGCACCTTCTTCCGGCGAACCTGAGCCAAACAAAAGTGTGGACGTTCCCGTGGCCGAATCGGTCCCTGAAGCTTCGGTGGCAGAAGCCGCGACAATCTCCGCCTCGTCCGTGCCGGTAACAGCCTCAACCGAAGCCGCAGATGCCGAATCCCCTTCTGAACGTGCTGAAAGCAATGGGTCAGAGGAAGGCTTCGACGCCGAAGAGGAAATCTCGGAGGAGTTTGAGGAACTCGCCGAGGGCGCCGAAGATGAACTCGTGGTCGAAGGGGGACTCGCCCCCGAGGGTGTGCTAACGGCCGAGGGCGCCGCCGGACCAGCGGCGGAAGGCGAGGCCAACGCGCCGGGATCCGCCCCCGCTGGTGATTCCGGGACGCAAGCCCCGGGCGCGCCGGGCGACCGCACCTACACTTTGCGCGAGCCCAACCAGCGCCCGCGATTTGCTCCGCGCCGCCGCCGTGGCCGCCGAGGCCCAGGCGGTCCGGATCGTGGTCCGCGCCGTTTTGACAAGCCGCGCGACGCTTCCCGGCCGGGCGGCAATCATCATCCCGTGCAGATTGCCGAGGTGCTGAAGGAAGGCCAGGAAATCCTGGTGCAAATCGCCAAGGAGCCGCTCGGGACCAAAGGCGCGCGCATCACTTCGCACGTCGCCTTGCCCGGCCGCTACCTGGTGTTCATGCCGACCATTGACCACATTGGCGTCTCGCGCAAGATCGCTTCGGAAGAGGAGCGCCTGCGCTTGCGCAACATTATCCTGGAAAACAAAGGGCCGCTCACCGGAGGTTTTATTGTTCGCACGGCGGGTCAAGGCCGGTCGGAAGAAGAGTTCAAGGCAGATCTGAAGTTTCTCTCCACCCTCTGGGCCGAGATTCGCTCAAAGTCGGACCGCATGAAGGCCCCGACGCTGATCCACCGCGATCTCGACCTCGTCCAGCGCCTGCTGCGCGACCTGCTGACGCCTGACTTCAAGTGCGTCCGAGTGGACAGCGAAATTGACTACGAGCGCGTGCTGGATTTTGTGAATCGCTGCCAGCCGGCTCTCGTCGGCAAGGTCAAGCTCTACAGCCGCGATACACCACTGTACGAAGAGTTTGGCATCCAGACGGAGCTGGACAAGGCGCTCAAACCCAAGGTTTGGCTGAAGTCGGGCGGATACATCGTCATCAATCAAACCGAGGCGCTGGTGGCGATCGACGTCAACACCGGCAAGTACGTGGGCAAGACCAATCGCCTTGAGGATACGATCGTCAAGACCAACGTTGATGCCGTCAACGAAATCGTCCGCCAGGTGCGGCTGCGCGACCTGGGCGGCATCATCGTGATCGACTTCATCGACATGGACGAGCGCAAGAACCGCGCCAGGGTGGTGCAAGCGCTGGAAGAGGCCCTGCGCCTCGACCGCGCCCCGACCAAGGTCATCTCGTTCCATGATTTCGGCTTGGTGGCCGTCACCCGCAAGCGCGTGAAGCAGTCGCTCGAGCGAACCCTCTGCGAGCCGTGTACCTATTGCACCGGCTCCGGCTGGGTGAAGTCCGTCAACACCATCTGCAACGAAATCCTGGCCGAAGCCCGCAAGATGGCCAAGGGAATCGACGGCGCCGTCATGACCCTGCGAGTCAGTCCGGAAGTTGCCAAAGCCCTGAAGTCTCGCGAAGGAGGCTTGGTCTCCGAGCTCGAATCGCTGACCAAGAAGGACATCATCATCAAGAGCGATCCCAACGTTCACCAGGAGCGGTTTGAAATCTACTGACAACGGGAGACGGGAAACGGGATTAGGGAAGCGGGACAAGGGGCACGTCCGCGTCTTGGCGTCGAACGAGCCAGGTGGATCGATTGGAGTCCGCGGCGTGGCTGAAGGTCTGGACGCTTTGGCCTGGACCTGGACCATGATTTTGGCTGCGGCGTCGCCGCTGGAAAAGCCGCAGGGCCGGAGGGCGAGCCCTGCGCTACGTGCCCTTGGAGGCTTGTTGTATATCCACGGAATTCAGATGATCAAAGTAACCGATGACGCCTTTAAGAGCGGCAACCCCGGCATGGGGTTCTTCATCGACGGGGCTACGGGCGTGAACGGCGATTTCGGTTTTTCGAAGTTCATAGCGACGGACAAATGATGATCGCCAATGCAGGTGAGCTTCACCGCGCAAGAACTTGTAGAAGCTTTGGGACGAGGTGGCGGCCGGGGAAATTCATTTTATTCTTAGGCCTTCGGCTCGCGCCAGCTTCGCTTGCCGTTGATCGAACGTCCAGAAGCTCTCGGCCTTCAACTCGAGGGCGCATGCGACGTGGAGAGCGTCCAGAGTGCGGCTTCCCAGGCGTGCTGCATGGCGCCGGGCCAGTTGAGCGCAGACTTCAAACGCCAATTCTGGGAGGCTGACCTCAACCCAGACGCCCCCCGCTCGGTCCTGGTCAAAATCCACATACAGTTTCTGCACTTCGCGAGTTGACAAATGCCCTTGAAAGACGTGCCGCTCGACCGCATGGGCCCACTCGGCACGGTGCAGGGGCGTGAGCCAGCACTTCGGGCGGGAAGCCATCCGTTGCACGGCCTCCACCGAGTGGCTGTCAGTCACATAAAGAGATACCAAAAAACTCGTATCGACGTAGATACTCAATAGCGTGACCGCTCGCGTTCCTCAATGAGCAGGTCGGCTCCGGGCAGGACGCGATCGCCGAAAATCTCACGGCGCCGGGCGGCGAAATCCGGCCACTTACGCGCTGCGGGTGCTGGGACTTCCGGCACAATTCGGCCGATCAGGCGGTTGCGCTCGCGGAGTTCCACAGTCTTGCCGGCCCGCAGCCAGGCTTTAAGTCTTGGGGTATCGCGGAGTTGCCGAATGTTGATACTTGGCATGCTTTGATCGTGCCACATCCTGTGGCACATCGTCAAGAGCTGCTACCGTAGGTGAGTTTCGCCCATGAGGAACTTGTCGACGCCGCGGGCGGCTTTGCGGCCTTCGGCAATCGCCCAGACCACTAGCGACTGACCTCGGCGCATATCGCCGGCGGCGAAGACGCCGGGGATGGACGCCATGTAGTTGGCATCCGTTTCGACATTACTCCGCGCATCGAGCTTCACACCGAGCGTCTCGATCATGCCATTCTTTACCGGGCCGACGAAACCCATCGCGATCAACACGAGGTCAACATCGAGAGTAAATTCGGTGCCCGGAATTGCCTCGAACTTCGGCGGAGTGCCAACGCGGATGGCGTGCAGTTGTCTTACGTTGCCGTTTTCATCCCCGGTGAAGCGCACGGTGGCAACCGCCCAATCGCGAATACCACCTTCCTCGTGTGCGCTCTCAGTGCGCAATTGAAGCGGCCAGAGCGGCCACGGGGTATTTGGTGAGCGCTCAAGCGGGGGCTGGGGCATGATTTCAAATTGATAAACAGCCGCCGCCTTTTGCCGGTGCGCCGTGCCCAGACAATCGGCTCCGGTGTCGCCGCCGCCGATAATCACCACGCGCTTGCCGGTGGCAAGAATCTGCCCGTCCACAACGTCGCCCGCGATGCGGCGGTTTTGTTGGGGTAGATACTCCATGGCGAAGTGGATGCCCTTCAATTCCCGCCCCGGCAGAGGGAGATTGCGGGGGCTTTCGGCGCCACCCGTCAGAAGCAGGGCGTCGAACTCGCGGCGCAAGTCCTCCACGGGCACGTTCTTGCCAACGTGCGCGTTAGTTTGAAAGACCACGCCTTCCTGAAGCATCTGGTTTAGGCGCCGGTCGAGGACCATCTTTTCCATCTTGAAATCCGGAATGCCGTAGCGCAGCAAGCCGCCGATGCGATCCGCTTTTTCGAACAGGGTCACGGAATGCCCCGCGCGGTTCAGTTGTTGCGTGGCCGCGAGTCCCGACGGTCCCGAGCCCACGATGGCCACGCGTTTGCCGGTGCGGCGCGAAGGGGGCTCAGGCCGAATCCAACCTTCCATGAAGGCGTGCTCGATGATGGTCTTTTCGATGTTCTTGATGGTGACGGGCGGCTCGTTGATGCCCAGCACGCAGGCGGCCTCGCAGGGGGCGGGGCAAATGCGACCCGTGAATTCCGGAAAGTTATTCGTCGCATGCAGCGTGCGAATGGCGTCTTTCCAGCGGTCGCGGTGTACCAGGTCGTTCCAGTCGGGGATGATGTTGCTCAGAGGGCAGCCCGTGTGGCAGAAGGGAACGCTGCAGTCCATGCAGCGCGCCGCCTGGGTGCGCAGTTTTTGCTCGGGGAAGGCCTGATAGACTTCCTGGTAATCATTTACGCGCTCGTCCACAGGGCGGCGCGTGGGAACCTCACGCGTGGCTTCCATGAATCCGGTAGGTTTACCCACGCAGCACCTCGCGTGCTCCCATAGGGGCAGGCCTCGTGCCTGCCCAGTCTGGTCGCCCTGTGGGCGACGGAGGGCACCCACGAGGGATGCCCCTACGATTGCTACCCATGCAGCACCCCCGCCGGATTCCGAACTCCAGATTCCGGATTCACGACTGTTCGCGGAATTCCCTGCACGCGTTTGAATTCGTGCGGGAAAACCTTGATGAATTTCGGCAACATGGTCTCCCAGTTGTCGAGAACCCACTTGGCGCGGGGGCTTTCGGTGAGCTCGGCGTGACGCGCGATCAAGGTTTGAATGAGGTCGATATCCTGTTGATCGATGACGGGGTCAAGGTCCACGCTCGACCGATTGCAGCGCACGCGCACGAATTCACCCGTCTCATCGAGCACATAGGCGATGCCGCCAGTCATGCCCGCGGCAAAATTGCGGCCGGTTTTCCCCAGCACCACCACCGTTCCCCTGGTCATGTATTCGCAGCCGTGGTCGCCCACCGTTTCCACCACGGCGGTGGCGCCGGAGTTCCTCACGGCGAAACGTTCGCCGGCCATGCCATTGAAGAAAACCTCGCCGCTCGTGGCGCCGTACAAAACCACGTTGCCCACGAGGATGTTTTCTTCCGGCTGGAACGAGGAACTTCGCGAGGGATAGACAATGAGCCGGCCGCCGGAGAGTCCTTTGCCCACGTAATCGTTGGCTTCGCCTTCGAGTGTCAGGGTGACGCCTTTGGCCAGGAACGCCCCGAAGCTCTGCCCCGCCGACCCCGTGAACTGGAAACGGATGGTGTCGTCGGGAAGTCCCGCTTCGCCATACCGGCGGGCGATCTCACCGCTCAGCATCGCGCCCACGGTACGGTGGGTGTTGCGAATCGGCAGGCTGATGGAAACCTTCTGCCCGCGCTCCAGGGCCTCGCGCGCGTGGTCAATCAACTGGTAGTCGAGCGATTTCTCCAGGCCGTGGTCCTGCTTGATCGTGCAGTGGCGCCCCACGCGCGTGGGCACGTGAGGGTTGTAAAGCACGGCGGAAAGATCCAGGCCGCTGGCTTTCCAGTGGTCAACATCGTGGCGTTGGGTAAGGCAATCGACGCGGCCCACCATCTCGTCGATCTTGCGGAAGCCGAGCTGCGCCATGATCTGCCGCAGGTCTTCGGCGATATAGAAAAGAAAATTGATCACGTGCTCCGGCTGGCCTTGAAACTTCTTGCGCAGCACGGGGTCCTGCGTTGCCACGCCCACCGGACAAGTGTTCAGGTGACATTTGCGCATCATGATGCAGCCCAGGGAAATGAGCGGCAGGGTAGCGAAGCCGAATTCCTCCGCGCCGAGCAGCGCGGCAATAGCCACGTCGCGGCCGGTCTGAAGCTTTCCGTCCACTTGAAGACGCACGCGGCTGCGCAGATCGTTCATCACCAGAGTCTGCTGCGTTTCGGAGAGGCCAAGCTCCCAGGGAATTCCCGCGTGGCGGATGGAAGAGATGGGTGAGGCGCCGGTGCCGCCGTCGTAACCGCTGATCAGGATGACGTCCGCATGAGCCTTCGCCACGCCCGCCGCGACGGTGCCCACGCCCGATTCGGCCACCAGCTTGACGGAAATCCTCGCCTGCGGATTCACGTTCTTGAGGTCGTAGATGAGTTGCGCCAGGTCCTCGATGGAATAAATATCGTGGTGTGGCGGCGGCGAGATCAATCCCACGCCGGGGATGGAGTGCCGCACGCGGGCGATGACCTCATCGACCTTGTGACCCGGAAGTTGCCCGCCCTCGCCGGGCTTAGCACCCTGAGCAATTTTGATCTGGAGGTCGTCGGCGTTGACCAGGTAATTGGTGGTCACGCCGAAGCGCGCCGACGCCACTTGCTTAATGGCGCTGCGCCGCCAATCGCCGTTGGCATCGGGTTTGAAGCGCGCCTCGTCTTCGCCGCCCTCGCCGGTGTTGGAGCGCCCCCCGATGCGATTCATGGCGATGGCCAGGGTTTCGTGCGCCTCCTTGCTGATGGACCCGAAAGACATGGCGCCTGTGGCGAAGCGCTTTACGATTTCCGCCGCCGGTTCCACATCGTCGATGGGGACAGGCGGACCGGCAGGATGAAGGTCCAGCAGGCCGCGCAATGTGTAGAGATTTCGGCTCTGCTCATTGGCAATGCGAGCGAATTCCTGGAAAGTCGGGAAGCTGGAATTCCTCACCGCGTGCTGAAGTTTGCTGATGGTGGTGGGGTTCAGGATGTGATTTTCGCCGCGCACCCGGTACTGATAGTTGCCCCCGATCTCGAGTTCAGTGTCGGATTCCGCCGGAGGCTGCATGGCGAACTTGTGCCGCATCAGGGCTTCGCGCGCAAGAATTTCCAGGCCCACGCCCTCGATCCGCGACGACGTCCCCGTAAAGTAGCGCTCGACCAACGATTTGTTCAACCCGACGGCCTCAAAAATCTGCGCGCCGCAATAACTCTGTAGAGTTGAGATCCCCATCTTCGAAAGGACTTTCAGCAGGCCCTTGTCAACGGCCTTGATGTAATTCTTCAGGACCTTCTTAAACGTGTGTCCCGTGGGGAAATAACCTTTGGTGTGGAGGTCCTCCAGCGTTTCGAGCGCGAGATAGGGATTGATGGCGCTGGCGCCGTAACCCACCAGCAAGGCAAAGTGCATCACCTCTCGCGGCTCGCCCGTTTCTACAATCAGCGCCACCTGGTTCCGGGTTTTTTCACGGACCAGGTGGTTGTGCACGGCGGAGAGCGCCAGGAGGGCGGGAATGGGCGCATACTCTTCATCCACGCCGCGGTCCGAAAGGATCAGCAGGGTGTACCCGGATTTGATGGCCAGAGAGGCGCGGCGGCAAAGGCTCTCCACCGCCTCCTGCAATTGCTTCTCCCCGCCTTCGACGCGGAAGAGCATGGGCAGCGTGGTGGCAAGGAAATCCCCCCAACTCACGCGGCGAAGTTTCTCCAAATTCCAATTGGTCACAATGGGGTGCCGCTTCTTAAGCGTGTGGCAGAGTTGCGGCGTCTCGTCGAGGATGTTCCCTTCGCGGCCGATGTAGTCGTAGAGCGACATCACCAGGTCTTCGCGAATGGGATCGATGGCAGGGTTGGTGACCTGCGCGAACATCTGCTTGAAGTAGTTGAAAAGCAGTTGCGGCTTGTCGGATAGGCACGCGAGGGGCGTGTCGGTCCCCATCGACCCCACAGGTTCCTCGCCGTGGGTGGCCATGGGGATCATGATGGTTTTCAAGTCCTCGTCGGTATATCCGAAGGCGCGCTGGCGCATGAGGATGGTCGAGCCGTCGTTGGGGTGGATGCGCTGGGGATCGGGCAAATCCTTCAGGGTGACCTGGTTTTCTTTCAGCCACTTCGCATAGGGCTGGCGCCCCGCCAATTGTTTCTTGATTTCCTCGTCGGGGATGATGCGCCCGCGTTCCGTATCCACCAGCAGCATGCGTCCGGGCTCCAGGCGGCCTTTAAAGCGCACGTCCGCGGGATCGACAGGCAGCACCCCGGCCTCGGAAGCCATGATCACCAAGCCGCGATTGGTCACCACGAATCGCCCGGGGCGCAATCCATTGCGGTCCAGCTTGGCCCCAATCATGCGGCCGTCGGTAAATGCCACCGCGGCTGGACCGTCCCAGGGCTCCATCAACGAAGCGTGATATTCGTAAAACGCCTTGACGTCGTCGGGCATCGTGGGGTCGTTTAGCCAAGCCTGGGGAATCAGCATCTCCATCACGTGAGGAAGGCTGCGGCCCGCCAGAAGCAGCAACTCGACAGCGTTATCCAGGTTTGCGGAGTCGCTCCCACCGGGCGCGATGATGGGCTCAAGCTTCTTGATGTCGTCGCCGAACAGCGGAGAAGCCAGTATGGAGGTGCGCGCGTTCATCCAGTTCACATTGCCGCGCAGGGTGTTGATTTCACCGTTGTGGCAAATGTAGCGATAGGGATGGGCGAGATGCCAGGTGGGAAATGTGTTGGTCGAGAAGCGCTGATGGACCAGACAAAGGCCGCTCCGCACTTCGGAATTCGACAGCTCAACGTAAAAGTTGGCAATTTGCGGCGCGAGCAGCAGGCCCTTGTAAATAATCGTGCGGCAGGAGAACGAGGGAATATAGAAAAAGCTCTTCTCTCGCAGATTGGTGCGGCCCACTTCCTTTTCCGCGCGCTTGCGGATGACATAGAGTTTGCGTTCGAGGGCGTCAGGGTCCATGCCGTACGCCCGCTTGACAAAAAACTGCTCGATGTAGGGCTGCGTGCTGCGGGCCAGGCGCCCGATGGTGTTGGCATTAACCGGCGTGTCGCGCCAACCCAGCACGGTCAGGCCTTCATCGCGAGTAATTTCTTCCAGAATCGCTTCGCAGGACATCCGCTCGTGGGGCTCGACAGGAAGGAAAACCATTCCCACGCCGTATTCACCGGGCGAAGGCAGCGGAAAACCCAAGCGGGAACACTCGCCCTCGAAAAACGCGTGGGGAATCTGGATTAGCACGCCGGCGCCATCGCCAGTTTGAGGATCGCACCCGCAGGCCCCGCGGTGCGTCAAGTTGATCAGGATTTCGATCCCCTTCATAACAATGTCATGGGATTTTTCGCCGGAGATGTTGGCCACAAAGCCGATCCCGCAAGCGTCATGTTCGTTACGGGGGTCGTAAAGGCCCTGGGCCTTCGGCAAGCCGGCGAAAGTGAACTCGTTAGACATATTAGGTGCCGCAAACAGTCGTTAATCATCACTAAGAGAACAAGAGCCACTTACCGATCGCGGTCGTTGGGTGGTCCCTCGGGCGGGGTCCTTACTGACGACTGAGCGCTGATGGCTGATGACTATCCGTACGCGAAACAGCCGCCAGTGGTCAGTGGCGCGTGGGTTTTTTGCTGGCGGAGACATCGTGGCCAACAACTTCCCGGCCAGGATCCAAATGGCTTAAGGTGCTGCGGAATCAATGATTTCAACCACCGTCTCATCCCCCGAGAGACAGGCTCCCCCACAAACGACGCACCCTTGATTATCCCCGACCCACGCCTTACCTTTCAATGAATTGTTTTTATAGTCGGAATAAGATTTCCAACTAGTGCCGGCAGTTTATTCCGGAAGAGGAAGGAGTCTCGAAGTCGCCTGTCTTCAATCAAATTGACAGTACTAAGCGAGTTGTTGTAGAATTAAATTATAGTTGAGGTGTGGATTGCGGGACCAAAGAACCTCGGAACGCATTATCTTTCTCAAGGTCAAGGACCGAATCCGTGCCCAGTGCGCAGTGGCGGGCTCTGGATTCTAGGGAAGTTCTACTTAACCCCCCTCTCGGCGCTTCCTTTCGTGCGATGCGTGTTACCTGCCCCTCAGACAAGATTTGTTCTCGCGTACTTTTAGGAGTATCATTTCTTTAGAGTCATCAGCTAACTCCTTAATAATTTAAGGAGGGACGATGGCTTATTTACTGCCAAGATGGATTTCCCAAACGGTCAAATATCTCCGGGGGAAGTCGGCGCGGCAACGGATTGTGCTCCTTAAATCAGGGCGAATAGAGTTCTAACAATCTAAAAGGGCTAGTCGATGCCAGACATCGGCAAGAATGAGCCTATCTCTTCGGAGTCCATAGGCGGCGCGAGCCGCTGTGGAGCCCCGGGGGAGGGCGGGGACGAACTTGGAGTGAAACCATGAATTCGCCACGCGCGAATGTGGTTTCCCTGCGGCGACGACGCCGGTTCAGGTTCCTGCACTTTCTGCTGTTTACAGCAGGAACCTTTCAAGCATGCTGGCTAAGTGCGGCACCGGGAGACCAAGCGGATAGTCTTACGCAATTGAGCCTGGAAGAACTAGGAAACATCAAAGTGACCTCTGTTTCCAAGGAGCCGGAACAGGTTTGGAAAACGCCCGCCGCCATCTACGTTATCACTCAGGACGACATCCGGCGCTCGGGAGCCACCAGCCTTCCCGAAGTACTGCGTCTCGCCCCGGGCGTGGAAGTGGCGCGCGTGGATTCCGACCACTGGTCTGTAGGCATTCGCGGCTTCGGGGGAGTGCTCTCCAGCAAGCTGCTGGTGTTGATTGACGGTCGAAGCGTTTACACACCGCTCTACGCGGGCGTTTACTGGGAGGTGCAGAACGTATTCCTGGAAGACGTTGAGCGAATCGAAGTAATTCGGGGGCCGGGCGGAACCGTATGGGGAGCGAACGCCGTAGACGGCGTCATCAACATCATTACCAAAAGCGCCAAGGATACTCAAGGTGCGTTGGTCACGGCGGGCGGCGGAAATGTGGACGAAGCCACTGCTGGTGTCCGCTACGGCGGCACGGTGAATGGTTTCAGTTACCGGGTTTACGGCAAGGGATTCGACAACGGCCCAGAGTTCCACGCCAATAACGACAACTTCGATGAGTGGCGAATGCTCCAGGCGGGTTTTCGCTCCGATTGGACTTCCAAGGGTCGCGACGCTTTTACCTTTCAGGGCGACATCTACGATGAAAAGGCGGGCGAGATTGTACAGGTCGGCGACTACACGCCACCCTCAACGCTCACCATTACCGGCAGAGGCCAGTTTTCGGGTGGTAATCTGTTGGGTCGCTGGAAACGCGATCTCGGCAATGGCTCAGACCTGCAATTACAGGCCTACTGCGATCATACCAATCACTTCGAGCCGCAATTCGGTGAGACGCGTGATACTTTTGACATCGATTTCATCCATCACCTGACGCTTCCCAAGCAGCAGGATTTCATCTGGGGACTGGGGGCGCGAATTAGTCCCGGGAACTTCAGCCAACTGGTTCCCACGCTGGATTTCGCTCCGGGCTATCAGACCGATGAAATCTACAGCGGATTCGTACAGGACGAAATTCCGCTCGTTCACGACACCCTGGATGTGACGGTCGGGTCAAAGCTTGAGCACAATAACTACACGGGCTTTGAGGTGCAGCCGGACGCTAGCCTGCTTTGGACTCCCAGTAAAAAGCGATCGTTTTGGGTGTCGGCCTCACGCGCGGTGCGCACGCCGTCGCGATTGGAGGAGTCCATCGAGTTGACGGACTTCCTCGCTGCGGCCCCATTGATTTACCTTCAAGTCAATGGGAACCGGAATTTCGTGGCGGAGCGATTAATCGCGTTCGAGGCCGGCTATCGAAGTCTGATAACCTCGCGGCTCTATCTCGACCTGGCCTTATTTCGCAACGGATACAACGATCTCTACGGCTACGGTACGCCGTCGGCAGCGGCCGCGCTCACTCCCGCGCCTCCGCATATCATTTTCGAGGTTCCGATCGCCAACGAGGAGAAGGGTTTCACCGATGGATTTGAGTTCGGTCCGGAGTGGCAGCTCACTCAACGCTGGCAGATGAAGGGAGCATATTCATACCTGCACATGGACCTGGAGAGCAAAAGCCCTAATCCCAATGCCGTTGAAGTTTTGAATCGTGAGACCGTGCAGGGTTCCAGTCCTCACCACGAAATTGTGGTTCAGTCTTTCATCGATCTGCCGAAGCGTCTCGAGTTTGACCAGACCTACCGTTACGTCAGCGGTCTCGTTGCCCAGTCAGTCGGTGGGTACAACACGGCGGACGCGCGGCTGGCCTGGCACCTTACCCGGCAGTTCGAGCTGTCGATTGATGGCGACAACTTGCTCCAACCGCATCACGTGGAATATGGCGGGGACGCGGGAATGTTTGTCGGCATCAAGCGAAGTGTTTATGCCAAGCTGACATGGGAGAGTCAAAGCAAGTGAAAGACGGGAGGGCGAGATCTCACGTGGTGTATTCGCGTTTTTCCAGCGCCGCCGCTCGGGAAACGGCGCACCAAGGCTCATGACCCTGGAGTTCAACACGCGGTGTTTCCTGCGGCTCGCGATCCTCACGGGCATGGGGATACTTGTAAGTATTCCGGCCTACCACACCTGGGCAACGCGCCCCTCCGAGTACGAAGTAAAGGCAGCCTATCTTTTCAATTTCGGCCGCTTTGTGGACTGGCCGCCGAACGTCCCCTCGCGTCAAGCCGACGATTTTGCCATCTGCGTGCTCGGCCACGACCCGTTCGGCAGAGCGCTCGATACAACGATTTCCGGCCAGAAAATCAACGACAAACCGGTGGTTGCCAGGCGAATCTCCGACGTGGCAGAAGCGGCCACTTGCCGGGAGCTCTTCATCAGTGCGTCCGAGAACAAGCAGCTGAAAGAGGTTTTTTCAAACCTCGGAAAGCTCAGCGTTTTGACGGTTAGCGATATACCCGATTTCATGCAGCAAGGCGGGATGGTGCAGTTTGTGGTGGCGGATGAGCGGGTGCGCTTTGCTATCAATTTAGCGGCGACTCAGCAAGCCGGCTTGAGTTTGAGCTCTGAACTGCTCAAGGTTGCCACCGAGGTCAGAGGAACGTCCCGGCCCGGGAACTGAGGAGCTATGCTCAGGCTTCGCGACGATTCGATCACGACAAAACTGACATGGATGAACATGTTGGTGAGCGGCGCCGCGTTGCTCCTGGCATCAGGAGCCTTCATCGCCTACGAGACGGTTCTTCACCGCCACACGATGGTGCTCGACCTCTCCGTGCAGGCTCAGATGATCGGCACGAATTGCGTTTCCGCGGTGCTCTTTGATGATCCGCGCTCGGCCGAAAACACCTTGGCGGCTCTCCGCGCCGCCTCCCACGTTACCTCCGCCTGGATTTACACCCCGGACGGCAAGCCGTTCGCCGGCTATCAGCGTGACGGGAATTCCGCTCCGCCCAAATTGCCACCCTTTTCCGGGGGCTCGGCAGAGACCCACCATTTCAAGAACGGCCAGCTCGCGTTGGTTCACCCCGTCACGTTCCAGCAAAAGCTGACCGCCATCGTCTACATTCAGTCGGACCTTCTTGGATTGTATCAGCGGCTGGAAACCTTCATCGGGATCGGCGTCGGAGTGATGCTGGCGTCTCTGCTCGCGGCCTTTCTTGTCTCTTCGATTTCCCGGCGGGCTATCGCCAAACCCATCCAAGAGCTGTCGGAAACGGCCCGAAGGGTGTCCCGCGACAAGGACTATGCCGTCCGCGCGACCCCCACCGAGGGCAGCGATGAAATCGCCACGCTGATCGATACCTTCAACGGCATGTTGGCGCAAATTCAGGAGCGCGACGACGCCTTACACAAGGCGCAAGAGCAGCTCAATCTTGCACTGATGTCCGCCGCCATCGGCACATGGAATTTGGACATCGCCCGCCAAGTCATGACCTGGGGCGACTCCATGCCACTTCTTTTCGGGCTCAAGCCGGGTACGTTTTCCGGGAAGCCCGAGGACGTGCTACGCCTGGTTCACGCCGAAGATCGCGACGGTGTGGCCAAGTGGATGACAGAATACCGGAGTGACGACACTCTGCTCGAAACAGAGTTTCGGGCGATATCGCCGGAGGGCACCATCCATTTCCTGGGCGGTCGAGGAAAGCTCCACCGTGATACGGCCGGTCAGCCAGCGCGCCTGACGGGAGTGTGCTGGGACATCACGGAACGCAAACGCGCGGAGGAGGCGCTGCGGGAAAGCGAGCTGAGCTTTCGCCTGCTCTTTGCCGGAAATCCAGTCCCGATGTGGGTGTACGATCTCGAGAGCCTGGAGTTCATGGAGGTTAACGACGCCGCTGTGAGCCACTACGGCTATTCTCGGGAAGAGTTCCTGAGTATGCGCCTCGCGGACATCCGCCCTGCCGAAGACGTCAAACTTCTATATGAGAAGCTTGGGCGCGAGCGGAAAATCTTGGACGAGTCCGGGCCCTGGCGGCACCGGTTGAAGGATGGGCGAATCATTCGCGTCCAAACGACCAGTCACCTCTTGACTTGGAATGGCCGGCAATCATCCTTGGTGGTTGTCCAGGACATTTCTTTGCGCTTGCGGGTGGAAGAGGAAATCCGCCAACTTAACTCCGAACTGGAGCAACGCGTGGCCGAACGCACACGCCAATTGGAAGCATCCAACAAAGAGTTGGAAGCGTTCACCTACTCCGTCTCCCACGATCTGCGCGCGCCGCTGCGTCACGTGGACGGGTTTTCCAAACTTCTGGTCGAGGAGCATCGCGCTGAACTCTCCGCAGACGCCCTTGATTACGTCGCCACGATTCGCGATTCGGTCGTTCAGATGGGAACCCTGATTGACGATTTGCTCAACCTGGGGCGTGTGGGGAGAAAACCACTGGTTATGGAAGTGGCCGGACTGAATTCCCTGGTGGATGAGGTCCGCCGCGATTTAATGCGGGCAAACCCCGACCGTGAAATCGAGTGGAAGGTTGATACGTTGCCCTTTGTCGAATGCGATCCCGGGCTCATGAAGCAGGTGTTTGTCAACCTGCTCACGAATGCCGTCAAATTTACACGCCCACGCAAACCCGCCATCATTGCTGTGGGAGTGACAGATCAGGATGGCGCGCGAGCCATTTTCGTGCGCGATAACGGTGTGGGTTTCAGCATGAAGTATGCGAACAAACTTTTCGGAGTTTTCCAGCGGCTGCATCGGAGCGAGGATTTCGAAGGCACGGGTGTCGGCCTGGCAACGGTCCAGCGGATCATCAATAAACATGGGGGGCGCGTGTGGGCGCAGGCCGAACTTGACAAAGGCGCGACGTTCTATTTCACCGTGGGGTCGCCGGAAGATACCGCAGCCGAAAAGCGAGCTTAGGGATGGAGATTGCCATAGCGGCGGGTTGACCCCGACAAGCGGCGATGAGCCGCTGCCACGATATTGAAAGAAAGCAGGCTGACCCGGGAGGTAACTCATGAGCCAGGAAGAAATGCAGATTCTCCTCGTCGAAGACAATCCGAAAGATGTCAAACTGACCTTGCACGCTTTGCACGAAGACCACCTCGCCAACACCATCCAAGTGGCGCGCGATGGGGAGGAGGCACTCGATTTTCTCTTCTGCCGCGGCCAATTCTCCCACCGCAGGTTCGACCATCCGCCACGCCTGGTGCTTCTGGACCTGAAACTTCCCAAGACCGACGGCTTAGAAGTTTTGCGGGCCGTTAAGGGCGACCCGCGGACACATGCGATTCCCATCGTGATACTTACTTCCTCGCGCGAGGAGAGTGACCTGGTGGAAAGCTACAAGCTGGGTGTCAACGCGTACATCCAGAAACCGGTGGAATTCGATTCCTTCCGCCAAGCGGTGAAGCAACTGGGGTTGTTTTGGCTGGTCGTCAACGAGCCTCCACCTGCGAGATCATTCAACCCTTGACGGGCCTTGCACTTTTTGGCACGGCCGGGGTTAGCGTTACCCGGCGGCGGCCAAGACGGGGCGCCCCTACACCTGAAATGGGGATATTCAGATGATGGACACAACGGTGCTTGATGGCGTGAATGTGCATCCGCCCCTCCTGCGGGTGCTCATCGTCGAAGATAATCCTCGCGATGCGAAGCTGACTGCGAAGGTGCTAGAGGGCGAAGTCGGCAAAGTGCAGTTCGAGGTCACGGACTCACTCGAATCCTTTCGCGAGAACCTGGGAAAAGCCAAGTACGACGTAATCGTCGCGGATTTCAATCTCCACAATTGGACTGCTCTCGACGCCCTGGAAATCCTGAAGGAATCGGGAAAAGACATTCCGCTGATCGTCGTGACCGGTTCTTTGGGTGACGAAGCGGCGGTGGAATGCATCAAGCAGGGGGCGGCGGACTTCGTACTAAAGGACCGGCCAGCAAGACTACCTACGGCCGTCCAGAGGGCTCTGAAAGAGCGGAGTCTGCGAGAAGAACGCAAGCGCGCGTCGGAGGAGCTGAGCGAATCGGAAGAACGCTACCGCACCTTGTTCGAGCGTAACCTGGCGGGAGTCTTCCGGACCGACTGGGACGGGCGCATTCTCGAATGCAACCAGGCGATGGCCAACATTCTCGGCATCAGTAATCCGCGGGAAGCCTTGAATCTCCGTGTGCAGGATCTTTACTTTTCGGCGGAGGATCGGGCCAAATTCCTTGAGAGGCTTGCGTCGGGAGGGCGCCTCACCAACTATGAGATTCGGCTACGGCGAAAAGATGGCAGCCCTGCCTGGCTGATTGGCAACATCAGCCTCCTTCCACAACCTGCGATCGGGCAGCCGCTTATCGAGGGCACGCTCTTGGATATTACCGAGCGCAAGCTCGCGGAGGCTGAGAATGCCCGCTTGGCGCTCATCGTAAACTCCTCGGATGATGCCATTCTCAGTACCACTCTCGAAGGGCTGATCGTCACCTGGAATGCTGGCGCGGAGCGTATGTACGGCTATGCGGCGGAGGAAATCAAGGGGAAACACTTCGCTCTCCTGATCCCTGAGGACCACCGCGGCGAATTGGCCGCCAACCAGGAAAGGCTTCACCGCGGCGAACCGCTGATCCATTATGAGGCCGAGCACTTGCGGAAGGACCATTCTCGACTTCAAACCTCGTTGACCCTTTCTCCCCTTAAGGATGTCGCAGGCGAGGTTTGCGGAGTATCGGTCATTTCCCGCGACATCACCCAAAGCAAGCAGGCGCAGGCATCTCTACGCGAAAGCGAAGAGCGTTTTCGCGCGACCTTCGAGAACGCCGGCGTCGGCATGGCTCTGGTGGATATGAAGGGACGCCCCTTCAAATCAAACCCCATTCTCCAGCGGATGCTCGGCTACTGCGAGGAAGAGTTGAGCCGCATGGTTTTCACCGAATATACCCACCCCGACGACAGGGAGTTGGACTGGAAGCTTTACTGCGAGCTCACCGCTGGGAACCGCGAGAAATACGAAATTGAAAAGCGGTTTTGCACGAAGAGTGGAAGGGTGGTGTGGGGGCAGTTGACCGTCTCGTTGGTCAAGGACATGCGCGGACGGCCACTGTGCGCCATTGGCATGGTACAGGACATCACCGAGCGCAAGCGTGCGGACAAAGCGGTTTTGGAGAGTGAAGAGCGCTTCCGGACTTTGTTTGAAAATGCTCCCGTCGGAATCTATCGGACCACTCCCGAGGGGCGCATTCTTGCCGGCAATCCGGCGATCGTAAGAATGCTGGGTTATTCGTCGTTCGAGGAATTGGCGGCCCGCGACTTGAATGCCACCGGTTTCGAACCCGAATACTCGCGGCGCCAGTTCATGGAACGGTTGGAGCGGGAAGGAGAGGTTTCCGGGCTGGAATCTGCCTGGTACCGACAGGGGGGAGAGGTTCTTCACGTGCGGGAAAACGCCCGCGCCATCCGCGATGAATCAGGCAAAACCCTCTACTATGAAGGCACAGTGGAAGACATCACCGAACGCAAACGAGCCGAGGCGGAGAGAGCGCGCCTGGTAACTGCCATCGAGCAATCGGCGGAGGCGGTGGTGATTACCAATCTCGCGGGTGATATCGAGTATGTCAACCCGGCGTTTACGCGGATCACGGGGTATGGCCGTGAGGAGGTCATGGGGGAGAACCCCAGGATACTGAAATCGGGTGAACAAGCTCCTGCCTTTTACCACCAGCTTTGGGCAACCATCTCGAAAGGCCAAATCTGGCATGGCGAACTCATCAACCAGCGAAAGGACGGAGGCACTTACACCGAACAGTTGAATATCGCCCCGGTCCGCGGCACGCGAGGGGAGATCACCCACTACATCGCGACGATGCAGGATGTATCAGAGCGCAAAAGCCTCGAGGAACAAGTGCGGCAGGCGACAAAGATGGAGGCGGTCGGCAGATTGGCCGGTGGAGTGGCCCACGATTTCAACAACCTCCTGACCATCATCAATGGATATTCCGAACTCCTCATGGACAAGTTTGGATCCGACAAAGAAGCTGGTGCTTACCTTAAGGAGGTTAAGGACGCGGGTGAACGCGCGGCTTCCCTCACCCGTCAATTGCTGGCGTTTAGCCGTCGCCAAGTGCTGGCTCCGCAGGTGCTTGATCTCAATTTCGTCGTCTCCGATATGGAGAAAATGTTGAAAAGACTGATCGGTGAGGACATCCACCTGCAAACACTTCTTGACCCATCGCTCGAACGGGTGAAGGCCGACCCGGGGCAGATCGAGCAGGTCATTATGAACCTGGCCGTAAACGCACGCGACGCCATGCCGCACGGAGGCAGCCTCACCATTGAAACGCAGAACGTGGAATTGGACGAGGATTATGCGCGCAGCCACGTCACCGTGAATCCGGGTCCGCATGTGATGCTAGCGGTCTCCGATACGGGCTTGGGTATGACCCCGGAGACGCAGGCGCGCATTTTCGAGCCCTTCTTTACCACTAAGGAAAAAGGCAAGGGTACGGGCCTCGGGCTTGCTACCGTATACGGTATCGTCAAACAATCAGGAGGCAGTATCTGGGTGTACAGTGAGCTCGGTCATGGCACTGCCTTTAAAGTCTTCCTTCCTGCCGTCGGCGAGAATCTGATGGTCAAAGAGCCATCGGCCAAGGAGCCGAAAACTGCCTCCGCGTCGGAAACGGTCCTGGTTGTAGAAGACGAGGAAGGGGTTCGTTCACTGATTCGCCTGGCGCTGGAATCGGCCGGATACGCCGTGTTGGAAACGGACGATCCTGAAAGCGCTTTGGCGGCGTGTACAAACCATGACGGGCCCATCGACCTATTGCTGACCGACGTGGTGATGCCGAGCATGTCCGGTCCCTTAGTGGCGGAGAAGGTTGCCATCTTGCGGCCTAGCATTAAGGTGCTCTACATGTCGGGATACACCGACGATGCCGTGGTGCGCCACGGTGTGCTCGGCTCCAATAAGCCCTTCATCCAGAAACCATTTTCGCCGGCGGCGTTACGCCAGAAAATCCGAGAAGTGCTGGGTGGCGAGTACTGACTGAATTTCCGAAATTGAAAGGTACCCAAACGAATCCAGGCCCATTTTTTGCGGCTGGGACAGGACCGTCTTTCCGTGAACGTGAGTGGATATGGCGAAAATCCCTACAACTCTGCGCGCAAAGACGAAGCCGCTACCGGGCTTCCCGGCCAGGAATAGATGACAAAATGTCGGCTAAGAATGCCTTAATCGTGTCACTGGGAGTGACTTCATTCCGGCAAGTGACGATATTTCGGCATGTCAATCGCGAAAAACCCTCCATTACCCTCCTTTGATCATACCGTAAGTAACATAAAATAAGTAACTTAATTGATGCAGTGGAACAGCAACAGTTTGGCCTGGGCGTTGCTTATTACCTGGCTTGAAACTTGAGGAGAGCGGCCATTATGCTTCGTATTACGACAACCGAGGTCGGTGACAAGGTTTCGCTAAAGCTGGAGGGCAAAATCGCGGGCGCCTGGGTGGAGGAGCTGGCGCGGTGCTGGCAAGCCTCGTCCCACAACGATAAAGGGCTGGTGGTGGACCTCTCTGGGGTAACATTTGTTGACCCCGCAGGCAAGAAGCTGCTTTGCTCGATTGCCGCCGGCGGGGCGCAATTGGTGGGCTCGGGCCTGATGCCGAAGTCCTTGATTGACGAGATCTGCGTGGATAAGCCTCTCGAGAAGGGCAGCAAAGCGCCGCACAAGTTGAAGCAGGAAGTCACTCATCTCCTTCTTGTTCTTATACTTCCCTTGCTTGCAGCCACGCGCACGCAGGCCGCGGACACTGGCCCCCTGCGGTTGACCCTGCGTGATGCCGTGGCCACCGCGCTCAAGGAAAACCCCCAGGTGCAGATTGCCACCCTCAGTTTTGCCGAGAGCCAGGAGGACAAATCCGTCGCGCGGTCGGCGCTGTTGCCGCAAGCCGGAGTAGAAGTTGTCGACCGGGCGATGCGGTTCAATCTTTACGCGGAGTTTGGCAGCAAGTTTCCGGGGATTCCCGAGCATGCCGGTCCATTCCAATTCTTTCAGGCGGGCCCAGGCGTAACGATGCCGTTGCTCGACCTCACGTTGTGGCGGCGGTTGCAAGCAGCGCGACAGGGAATGAGCGCCAGCCAAGCGCAGGAAACCACCGTGCGCGAGCAAATTGTCCTTTTGGTGGTCTCACAGTATCTGGCGGGAATGCGGGCCACTGCGGCGGTGCAGGCGGCCCAGTCGCGGGTAGACTTGGCGCAAGCCCTCTTCGACCAAGCCGATGACTTGCAGAAGCACGGAGTCGGCACGGGAATTGACACTTTGCGCGCGAATGTCGAGTTGCAAAACGAAAAGCAACGCCTATTGGAAGCCCAGACGCAACAGAAGGTGGCGCTCTTCGGCCTGACTCGACTGCTCAATGTGGACCCGCAGCGGGAGATCGAACTGGCCGACACGCCGAATTTTTATGCGACGCCGCAAATCGACGCCAATCAGACTCTCGAGCAGGCGTATGAAGCGCGTCCGGAAATGAAGGCGCTCGATTCCCAGGCGCACATCGCGGAACTTACGAAGCGCGCGGCGAGTGAGTCGCGTCTCCCGACGCTGAATTTCGCCGGCACCTGGGGTGAGCAGGGGTTGTCGGCCCCCAGCGCCATCCCGGCCTACATTTACCAAGTCACTGTGGATGTGCCGCTCTTCACCGGAGGTAGAATTCACGCCGAGATCGCCAAGGCAGATCTGGAAATCAAGCGAGTGGAGCAAGAGCGCACCGAACTCCGCAACCGGATTGCGCTGGAAGTGAAGACGTCGCAAGCGCAACTCGACGCGGCGCAGCACGAAGTGGACGTAGCCAACCTGGGAGTGAAACTGGCGCAAGAGGAAGTTTCGCAGGCCCGCGACCGCTTCCAGGCGGGTGTGGCCAACAATATCGAAGTCATCAGCGCGCAAGACGCCCTAGCCCGCGCCAACGATAACCAGATCGCCGCGCTCTACGGATACAACCAATCGCGGGCGGACTTATCGCACGCCATTGGCCAGATCGAAGGAATTTATTCCAAGTAGGTGACAGGTTACAGGTGACAGGGGACAGGACACTGGCAAGGTGAAGGGGAGTGAATGAGATGCGAACGGCAACAAGATACGGTTTACGGGAAGTGTTCAAGAGTTCGCGGTCACGCTTCATTGGCTCCCGGTTTGCTGTCGCCCTACGGCCTGTTCCCTGGTCCCTGTAACCTATAACCTGCTTTTCAAAGGTGTTTAACTATGCCGAGTACAGATCCCAACGTTGTTGAATTGGAAAAAGAATTAGGCAGCGCCCCGCCGGGCAGCCCGGAGGTCCCGGACAAGAATCCCTCGCGCTGGGCTGACCCCATGGTCCGCCTCGCCGCCATCGGGGCCGCGGCCGTCCTGGCGATTGTCGTGGTGGTGTTGCTGCTTTACTACCACAATCGCGTCTCCACGGACGATGCGGAGGTGGATGGGCACGTGGTGCCGATCGCCGCCAAAGTTTACGGCACGGTCGCCGAGGTGTTGATCCATGACAATGAAGCGGTGAAGGAAGGCCAAGTGCTGGTTCGCATTGACCCACGCGATTACCAGGCGCGCGTGGATCAGGCCAAGGCGGCGCTGGAGCTTGCCGAGGCGCGAGCGCAGGCGGCGGGGGTGGGCGTCCCGCTAACCCAGGAGACTACGGACAGCGCCACCGCCGGCGCCGATGCCCAACTGGCCACTGCTCAGGCGAATTACGACAAGGCGAGGTTTACCTACGAGCGCGATTCCACGGCGGAGCTGGCCCTTGCGCGCGCCAACATGGCGACGCAGAAGGCCAACAATGATCGCGCTCAGGCCGATCTGGTCCGCATGAAACCCCTGATGGATAAGGGTGAGATCTCGCAGCAGCAATACGACGCTTATTTGGCCGCCGCGCGCATGGCCGAGAGCCAATTGGAAGCCGCGAAAGAAAAACTCAATTCCGCCCAACAGGGAGCGGAGATCGCTCGCCAATCCATGCTGGCGGCCAAAGGGCAGGTCGACCAGGCAAGCGCGATGGTTGCGCAAGCGAAGGCAAACCATCGGCAGGTTTCCATTCACGAGGCCGACAAGGCTTCCGCCGTGGCTGCCGTGGCCAAGGCCCAGGCGGATATGGAAGAGGCACAGTTGGAGTTGAGCTACGCCACCATCACAGCTCCTTCGGATGGCGTGGTGACAAGGAAGTCGGTCGAGGCCGGACAGATCATTCAGCCCGGCCAGGGGCTCTTCACGCTGATCCCCCTCAACGATGTTTGGGTCACAGCGAATTTCAAGGAGACCCAACTTGCCAAGGTGCGTCCCGGCCAGAAGGCGGAGATCGACGTTGACATGTATGGCCAGACCGTTACAGGGCGAGTCGATTCCATCGCCGGCGCCACGGGCGCCCGCTTGAGCCTGCTGCCGCCCGAAAACGCCACCGGCAATTACGTGAAGGTGGTGCAGCGGATTCCGGTCAAAATCTTGCTCGACCCGGACGCTGCGGGCAAGGACATTCTGCGCCCCGGCATGAACGTGGAAGCGACCATCATTACGAAATAGTGGTTAGGGGTTGGGGGTTAGGGATTGGGGGGTTTAAGAGGTCGATGCTAGGAGTTTAGACCCCAGTCCCCAACGCCCAGCACCCAGGTTGGGGATTTGGGATTAGGGGGTAGCTAACCCCTAACCCCTAGCCCCAACCCCCAGCACCCAGAAAAGAGGGGCCATGTTCCGCGTCGTGACTTTAGCTCGGGAGTACGGAAGTGGTGGCGGACGGGTCGCCCAGATGGTGGCGGCTCGCTTGGGATGGAAACTGCTCGATCGCTGCCTGGTGGAAAAAATTGCGGAAGCCGCCAGGATCGATCCTCGCGTGGCAGAGAAATTCGACGAGCGTCCCGACCCTTGGTTCGACCGGCTGGCGGAAGTTTTCTGGCAATCTCCGGGCTTGCGGGGTTACATGTCGGGCCAAGTGCCGAACCGTTTTGATGGCGAAGTGGCGGCGCACATGACCCAACGAATCATCGAAGAGGCGGCGGAAATCGGCGATTGCGTCATTGTGGGGCGGGGAAGCCAGTGCATCCTCCAGCAGCGCGAAGATGTTTTCCACGTTTTCGTCTACGCGCCCCGAAGTCAACGGTTGTCGCGTGTGCTCCGCCGCGATGCCCAATTGTCGAAAGCCGAGGTGGAGAAAAAACTGGATGCGGAAGATCATATCCGCGCCGCTTACGTTCGCGATCACTACAGAGAAGACTGGCAGAACCGCCATCTGTATCAGTTGATGATTTCCTCGTGCCTGGGAGAAAAAGAGGCGGCTTCCATTATTCTTTCCGCCCTCCACTCTTCCCGGGCCCAGGCGGCTTGACGAGGGTGTAGGGGAAGTGGGTCGAGGCCGTTCCCATCCGTAGGTTTCACCTACGGCTACTCATGGTCCTCCCCTGCGGGGAGGGCGGAAGACGGCGACCAAGAATCGAAACGTGTCATGAAGAACTTATTCGACCGAGCTCGCGAGAACGGTCAGACTCACCCCTGGATAATTGCCTTCACAGTGATGCTGGCGGTTTTCATGGAAGTGCTCGACACCAGCGTGGCGAACGTCGCGCTTCCGCACATCTCCGGCAATCTTTCCGCCGGCGTTGACGAAAGCACTTGGGTCCTGACTTCATATCTGGTTTCAAACGCCATCGTACTCCCGCTCACCGGCTGGTTCTCCTCACTGTTTGGCCGCAAGCGGTTTTACATGACCTGTGTGGCCATTTTTACGATCAGTTCACTGCTTTGCGGGATGGCGCCCAGTCTTGGCTGGCTGGTGTTTTTCCGCATCCTGCAAGGCGCCGGCGGCGGAGCGTTGCAGCCTATCTCTCAAGCCATCCTGCTCGAGAGTTTTCCCAAGGAAAAGCAAGGCATGGCGATGGCCATGTTCGGAGTGGGCGTGGTCATGGCCCCGGTTATCGGCCCCACTTTGGGCGGCTGGCTGACCGACAGTTATAGCTGGCGATGGATTTTCCTTATCAACATTCCGGTGGGAGTGTTCTCCCTGATTCTTACTTACTTCCTGATTGCTGACCCGTCCTTCCTCAAGCGCAAAGGCTTCAAGGGAGGAATCCATATCGACTTCATCGGGTTGGGCCTGCTGAGCGTGGGCCTGGGATTCCTGCAAGTGGTTCTGGATAAGGGCCAGCGCGAGGACTGGTTTGAATCGCATTTCATCATGGTCTGCGGCGCTTTGGCGTTCTTTGGCGTGGTGGGCGCCGTGGTGTGGGAACTCAATCGCAAAGATCCCATCGTGGATTTTCGTTTGCTCAAGAACCGCAATTTCGCGCTCGCTACCTTGACCATGTTCATGCTGGGGTTCGTCATGTATGGGAGCACGGCGTTGCTTCCCATTTTCCTTCAGACCCTGCTGGGGTATACGGCCATGTTGAGCGGGCTGGTCCTTTCGCCGGGGGGACTCATGGTGATCATTATGCTTCCCATCGTGGGCAAGCTGGTGACCCATTTCGACGCGCGCTGGCTGGTGATTTGCGGTGTCGTGATCGTGGCCACGTCGCTGTTTCATATGGCAAGGTTTAACCTGGATATCGATTTCCGCACCGCGATGATGGCGCGGATCTATCAATCAGCGGGGATGGCTTTTCTCTTTGTCCCCATCAACGTCATGGCGTTTTACTTTATCCCCAAAGAGAAATTCAACAACGCCACGGGGATCATCAATCTGGCGCGCAACATCGGCGGCAGCTTCGGGATTGCCAACGTGGTGACCGTGCTCGCACGCCGGGCCCAGTTCCATCAGGGCATGCTTCTGAGCCACATGACGCCACTCGATTCGGCCTACCGGGAGATGGTAGGGGGATCGGCAAGGTTGCTGTTCGCGGCCGGATCAAACTCCACGGACGCGCAGCTTCAGGCGAGTGGCTTGGCGTATGGGCTATTGCAGCGGCAAGCAACCATGCTGGCGTTTGTGGACGATTTCTGGTTGATGGGGGTGATGTTTTTGATTCTGATCCCCCTGATGTTTATGATGAAGAAGGCCCGGCCACAAGCAGGGGCTGTGACCGCGCACTGAGCGCGGCGAAGACTTTACACGCTCGGCGCGACGGGACGAGTTCGACCGGAGTTTTGAAGCAATCTCAGGGCACTCGGGAAAAACCGAAAGTGAGCGCTCAAAGTGTTAGGGGGCTCAGCCCCCTGCTCCGCGGAAAGGCTCTGCCTTTCCGGCCCGTCGCGTCCATTCTCTTTTCCTCCGCGCCGACCGCCTGGGGCGGGCGGCGCGGAGGGGGTCGATTAGCGGGGGTCCGGAACGGAAAGGCGAAGCCTTTCCGCAGAGCAGGCGGCGGAGCCGGACATCATCATCCAGGGTCCGGCCGCAATCGATAGGTTGGGGCTTCAGGGTGATCATCCGGGGTCCGGCTGCAACGGACAAGCTTCGGGCTTCTGAGTGAAGCATTACCGGCACGCTCGCCCGGGCGCTACGATAATTTATGAACGGCATCTTTAACGGTCCGCGAAAACACGGCGAGGTTAATCCCTGGCTCATTGCCGTCACGGTGATGCTCGCTACTTTCCTCGAGGTGCTCGACACGAGCGTCGCCAATGTGGCGCTGCCGCATATTGCCGGCGACCTTTCCGCCGGCGTCGATGAGAGCACTTGGGTTCTGACGTCTTATCTCGTCTCGAACGCCATCGTTCTTCCGCTCACCGGGTGGCTGTCGTCCCTTTTCGGCCGCAAGCGCTTCTTCATGGTTTGCGTTGGAATCTTCACCATTTGTTCTTTCCTATGCGGCATTGCGCCCAGCCTCGGCCTGCTGGTCATTTTCCGCATCTTGCAAGGGGCGGGCGGCGGCGCGCTTCAGCCGATTTCGCAAGCGATTCTGGTGGAAAGCTTCCCCAAGGAAAAACAAGGCATCGCGATGGCGGTGTATGGGATGGGCGTGGTGGTGGCGCCGGTCGTCGGACCTACGCTGGGGGGCTGGATCACCGATAATTACACGTGGCGATGGATTTTCTTCATCAACATTCCCGTCGGCATACTTTCCCTCGTCTTGACGGCTTTTCTGATCTACGATCCGCCCTACCTGATCCGCCGGAGCCTGCGCGGCTTGCGGATTGACTACATGGGGCTCGGGCTGCTGAGCGTGGGGTTAGGTTTTCTGCAAGTGGTTCTGGATAAGGGCGAGCGGGATGATTGGTTCGGCTCGAACTTCATCATCGGCTGTACCATCGTGGCCGTGGTGGGCCTGGTCGGCGCGCTCGTCTGGGAACTCACGCGCGAGGACCCCATCGTGGATTTTCGCATGTTGAAGGATCGGAACTTTGCCCTGGCTACGTTCACGATGTTTATGCTCGGGTTCGTGCTCTATGGCACCACCGTGCTGCTTCCCCTCATGCTGCAAACGCTCATGGGTTACACGGCCTTGCTGAGCGGACTGGTGCTCTCGCCGGGGAGCATTTTCACCATTCTGGCATTGCCGATTGTGGGCCGCCTAACGCAGAAAATGGAGGCACGCTGGCTGGTGGCTTTTGGACTAGGTATCACGGGCCTTTCCCTGCTGCATATGTCGTCCTTCAACCTGCAATTGGATATCTGGACGGCGGTCCGCGCCTGGACGTTTTCCCGCATCGGCATGGCGTTTCTGTTCATTCCCATTAACGTCACGGCCTTCTATTTCATTCCCAAGGAAAAGATGAACAACGCCACCGGCATCATCAATCTCGCGCGCAATATCGGCGGCAGCGTGGGCATCGCTAACGTGGCCACGCTGCTTTCGCGCCGGGCGCAGGTGCATCAGGCCATGCTGGTGGCTCACCTTACGCCCTACGACGCTCCCTACCGCAATGCCCTCCAGGGCGCGCAGCAAATGCTGATGAACCAAGGCGCAAACCCCGCGCTCGCCCACATCCAGTCGCAGGGCCTGATTTATGGCAACCTAATCCGGCAGGCCAACATGCTCGCCTATGTCGACGCTTACTGGCTGCTGGGATGGACGTTCATCGCCATGATTCCGTTTATGTTTTTCATGAAAAGCGCCAAGCCCCGCACCGGCGCATCCGTCGCCGCCCATTAGATCCATAGATTACACAGATTTCGCAGATTCCATAACGGCCAAAACGGAAGAGCCGCGGACCTAAAGAACAGGTCCGCGCCACGTTTTTAGATTGTGATATTGTCAAGACGTATGGGAACCCAGTCTTTTGACACTTCGGCGGACGCAGAGCGCGTGCAAATCGAGATTCTGCGCGCGATGCCTTCTTGGCGGAAATTTCAATTGTGGAATGATCTGAATATGTCGATGCGCAAGATCGCGCTCGCGGGCCTCAGCCAACGATTCCCCTCGGCCACGCCACAAGAATTGCACCGACGGATGGCAACAATCCTTTTGGGACCGGAATTGGCCACGCGAGTGTATGGGCCTGAGCCCGATCCTCCCACCATTGGCTGCCGAAAGCGTTCGCAGCCCGGACCTGTCGTTTAGGTCCGCGGCTCTTCACATCCGAGCAAGTCAGCAGCGATCGGTACGGAAAAGCCGCGGACCTACCGAACAAGTCCGCACCACCTAATCCAAAATCAAAGTCCGAGGACGAGCTTATCGACGCGTTTGGCCACGTCGCGGAGGTAGGCTTCGTCTCCGCCTTCGAGCTCCGTTGTGGTCCAGCCCGTATACCCGACGTCGGCAAACGCCTTGCGCACGGCCGCCCAGTCGATGTCGCCATCGCCGAGGTTCACGAACCTCGCGGTGACCGGGTCCCAGCCCTTTCCCATCTTGAAGTCTTTCAAGTGGACCTTGGCGAAGCGCTTGCCCAGCGTGTGAATCCAGTCCTGCGGATAGCCGTAAAGAACCACATTGCCAACATCAAAGTATTGGCGGATCCAAGGGCTATTGAATTCGTCCACGTACTTCCTCATCTCCAGCGGGCTGAGCAGAAACTTGTTCCAAACTTCCTCGATGCAGATTTTGATCTTCAACTCTTCCGCCAGAGGGATCAGGGTGCGAATGTTCTTCTGCGAGCGCGTCCAGGCATCCTCGTAAGTCGTGTCGGCGTTCACGACGCCGGGAACCAGCAGCACGGTTTCGGCTCCCCACAGCTTGGCGTTGTGGAGGGAGATCTTCATTTTCTCGAGCGACGTCTTCACGATTTCGGGGTCACTCGACGAAAGCGGATGATCCCAGTGCGCCATGTTCATGACGGAATGGATGGGAACCTTGGCGTCCTCCGAGGCCTTCTTGATTTCCTCGGCCACTTTGGGGTCTTCGGCGGTCTGGCCTTCCACGCCTTCGAATCCGACGTCGCCGGCGAGTTTGAAGCGGTCCGCATAACTCATTTCTTTGGGCAGCATTTCGATTTGCACGGCCTTTTTGATGCGTCCAGGCGGGGGCGGCGGTACAGCGACTGCGAGACTGCCTGCCACCGGAACCATGGACGCCAGCGGCGCCGCGCAAGCTGCACCTACGGAAATTTTCAGAAAATCTCTGCGGGAAGAATTTTGTTTCATGATGACCTCCTGATTTGGCTACCGCCGAGATCTATGTCCCGACGCCTTATGAATGTTGAATCTACTGTCGCGCGGTTTTATGCCGCCGCGCTTGCCAGAAAGTTGGCGGAGTAAACCTAAGCTCGTCCAACTGGTGGTCTGGTCACTGACGGCCACCTGCGGCTACGCCGCTCGCTCTGCGGAAAGGCTTCGCCTTTCCGTAGCGGGAGGACGCCCACCAACCCCCTGCACGCTGCCTGCCCCGACTACTCGGGGCAGGCGGCACGCAGGAAAGAGAAGGAGCATGCCCGGCCGGAAAGGCGGAGCCTTTCCGCGGAGCAGAGCGGCAGAGCCGCATACGCCGAGCCAGAATTAGGCAAACTTCGTGATATCGATTTTGGGCTCGTACACTTCCTTCGACTTTTGCAGTTCTTCCCACGTGAGCGGTTTGCCGGAATAAGCGGCGTTGCGGCCCAACATGGCGCTCATGGCTGATTCCGCTCCCAGCGCAGCCTGGTTCAGGAACTGGCCGCTGGTGATGCTCGAGACAAACGCCTTTTCCTTTTCCGAGTCGGCATCGTCAAGCGCACCCTTGAATTTTCCTGCCGCGGAAAATTCTGTTGCACCACTGGGCTTCATTCCCGCATCCCAGGGATTCTTACCGACAATATTGACACGCCAATCGTAATGCGCTTCAGCGCTTCCATCGGACCCGAAGAAGTGCACGGCGGCGTCAAATTCGGGATGGTCAAACTGCGTTGATCCAAAGCTGATTTGCACGTTGTCCGGATAGGTAAAGAGCACGTTGAAGTTGTCCTTGCAATTTCCGGTGTCGGCGCGAATCTTGCGGTCGCACAAGCCCACCGCCTTGATGGGATGGCCCTTCAGCATCCAATTGCACATGTCGATCACGTGGATGTTTTGCTCGACAATGATGTCGCCCGAAAGTTCGCGATCCCACACCCAGTTGCGCAGGCGCTTTTCCTCGGGTGAGGCGCCGGCCCATTCCGGCCGGTCGATGTGGGCGCAATAGTAGTAGGCGAGGCCGCATGCGACCTTCCCGATCGCGCCTTCCTGAAGGCGGCGCGTCATCTCCACCATCGGCGGAGCGTTGCGAATCTGGAATCCGACGGCGAGGCTGAGCTTGCCCTGCGCCTGTTCGCCGATTTTGATGACGTGGTGTGCTCCCGGCACGTCCACCGCCACGGGCTTCTCGCAATAAACATGCTTGCCTGCGGCGACGACGGTTTCAAGATGATGCTGGTGGTAGTAAGGCGGAGTGGTAATAAGAATAAAGTCCACTTCCTTCGAGGCGGCGATTTCCTTATAGGAATCGGGACCCTTGAAGAGTTGGGCAGAATCAATGGCGGAGTACCCCTTCGCTTGCTGGATTCCGTCGAAATGCTTGCGCCCCTTTTCCAATTGGTCGGCAAAAAGATCGGCGATGGCGGTCACCCGCGCGCCGGCGTTCTCTACGAAACTTGTGGCCTCTTCCGTAGCGCGGCCACCACAACCGAGAATTCCAAAGCGAACCTGGGAGTTCGCGTCCGTCCCCCGCACTTGCTGCGGCTTGAGGATCGTAAAGCTCGCTGCCGCGGCGGCAACCCCCAGAAATTCCCTTCGGCCTAACTTGCTCGTTTTTTGATCGATCATTTCCACTCCTCCTTGTTATTTAGGGATTAGGGTTTAGGGGTTAGGGCTGCCAGCGCGCGACTGGAATTTGCCACGTCCGCCTAACCCCCAATCCCTATTCCCTGACCCCTATGTTTCTTAAGTAAATATCCTTGAACCGAATTTTCACTCCGCCGCCGGTGTGAAGCTGCAACCCGATGACGCCCTCGGTGAAATTCGGTTTTGGATCGGTAAAGTCCACGCACGGCACACCGTTCAGGGCGGTGACGTAGTGGACTCCATTCTCTGTAATGACCAATTCATTCCATTCGCCGGGCTTGATGGCATGCTCGCAATCGGGCGTGCCCATCGCCACCCAGCCGCGATGACCGCTCTCATAAATGGAGCCTGTATTGCGAGTCGGGTCGACTTCCACTTGCATGCCTTCGATATCCGGACCAGTCGCAGGCGTGTTGCCGGTAATGCGCGAACGGGTAAAGACACCGCTGTTTCCCTTCTCCGGATTGAACTTTACGTGCAATTCAAAATTGCTGAAGGTCTTCTTGGTGGTGAGATAACCATAATGCCCAACGGTGCTCTCACCCACGATGTTTCCATCTTCGGCGACCCACTTTTCTTGTCCGTTATTCACCCAACCTTTCAGGTCCTTGCCATCGAAAAGGGCAATCCATCCTTTTCCCGCGGGTTTCTGAGCCCACGCTTGCGAAGCGAGCAATAATCCAAACACCGTCACGAGCACACGTTTCATGTCGGAACTCCTTGGTCGTTTTCTTTGAGGTTGCCACCCAAAAAGGGCGCGATCCTCGTCCGGTCCGCGCGAACCGGAAAGGGACGATGATATTCGCAATAGCAAACGAAATCTATAGGAAAGCGAAGTGGAGCATGGTGGACGCTTCCCGAAGCGGTTCGCAAAGCCGCTGCTGGGACCGCGGACAGAGACCGGGACGGTGATTCGTTCGCGACAACCCTGTGTGTAGAGATTCAGGTTATCATATCGTGTTTCGTGGGACTTGGGAGCCCAAGAGAGCAACAGCAGTAAAGGAGGAGACTCATGCGCATACGCTTTGATACGGTGGCAAAAGACTGCGGATTTGCCCGGCCGCGAGTATATCGATTGAGCAAGGGGGTTCGATGGCGGGAGCGCTTGGTGGTAATGGCGTCCCTCGGCGCAATGCTGTGGGCGTTGACCTTGCCATCCAGTGGAAGAGCCCAAGAATCCGCTTCGCCTGGCGCCGCGGAGGGCGGATTGCAGCTCGCACAGCCCATCGACCCGGGCCAGGCTTCTCCACACCTCACCGTCACGCTGGAAGACGCTCTTGCCCGCGCGGAGAAAAATGACGCACAGTTCTCCGCCGCGGTCACCGATGCCAAAATCGCCCGGGAGGGCCACGTGCAGATGCGCGCCGCGGGGCTCCCTTCGCTGGGTCTGCAAACTTCGGCCCTCCTCACCCAGGGCAACGGCGAGATTTCCACGGGAAGATACGTCACCAATGACGGCGTCCATGTGTACCGGCAGTGGGGCGTGGTGCATCAAGATTTTTCTCCAGGCACACTGACCATGCTGGGAGATCGAAGGGGTGCGGCCCTGGAGGCGTTGGCCCGTGCCAAGGCCGAAATCGCGCGGCGGGGGTTGAAGGTCACCGTCACGAAAGACTATTATGCGCTGGTCGTATCACAGAGAAAATATGCGACGGCGGAGGAAAGCCTGAAACAATCAGACCGTTTCCTGGCGATGGCGAAGGACGAGGAGAGCCAGGGTGAGACCGCGCACAGCGACGTCATCAAGGCGCAGATTCAGTTCAATCAACAGCAGGCAATATTACAGGATGCGCAGTTGCAGATGGAAAATGACCGCTTGACGCTAGCCGTCCTGCTGTTTCCGACCCTCACTGAAAATTTTTCTGTCGTCGACGACCTGGACCAGGGACAGAGTGTGCCGCCTTTCGGCGATGCACGAGCGATGGCGGAAAAAGAGAATCCGAACCTGCGTGTGGCGATGGAAGCGTTGCGGGATTCGAATCTTGGGGTTACCGCCGCGCGCTTTGCGATGCTTCCTTCCATCACCGCCGATCTTGATTATGGTATCGAGGCCAACCGCTACGCTTTCCGCAGCGTGGCAACCGCATTTCCGGAAAAGGGCCCGCTTCCCAACCTTGGATATTTTGCTACTATAACCCTGAATCTGCCCGTTTGGGACTGGGGCACGCTGCGCAGCAAGCTCCGGCAGGCGGAGGATGCCCGTCAGCAGGCGCGACTGGAATTGACCCTCGCCCAACGCGAGTTGATAAGCGAGTTGTATTCTTCCTACAATGAGGCGCGGACTGCCAAGACCTCGGTGGACACCCTGCGCGAGACCGCCGACCTGGCCAGCGAGGAGTTGCGATTGACAACCCTGAGGTACCGGGCGGGGCAGGCCTCGGCTCTGGAAGTTGTCGACGCGCAGACCACGCTTTCGCAAGCCCGGAACGCCTATGATGACGGCCAGGCGCGCTTTCGGCTGGCCCTGGCGCAACTGCAAACGCTAACGGGAGCCTTCTAACTGAGATTGGGGACTTGGGTATGGCCGACCACTCGATAACCGCGCGGCAAGGTACGTTGGCTCCGCCGAAAATTCTCTCGCTAGGGACTTCGGGTTCGCTTACCTCTGGCGTCATTCTCGGCACCCTGCTGGCGGTTGCCGTGTGGCCGGCATGTTCATCAAGAGAGGCCTCTGAGGTCGCCCCAAGTGTGGCTGTCCAGGTGGCGACGGCGGAAACCGAAAAGATGGAGCACAAGATATCGGCCGACGCGGTCATCTTCCCGCTGCGCCAAGCGGCAATCGTGCCAAAGATAAGCGCGCCGGTGAGCAAGTTTTTTGTGGAACGCGGAAGCCATGTCCACGCTGGTGAGCTGCTTGCCCAGCTTGAGAATCAGGACCTGGTTGCTGCTGTGACCGACAACAAGGGTGCCTACGAACAGGCCCAGGCAGCGTATGAAACTGCTACCAAGCAATCATTACCGGAGGAGACCCAAAAGGCCGAACTTGACACCGAGGCTGCTCAGGAGGCGATGGAGTCGGCGCAGAAGGTTTACGAGAGCCAGCAGAATCTCTTCAAGCAAGGCGCCACGGCGCGTAAAAACGTGGACGATTCCAACCTTGCCTTCATCCAGGCTCGCAATCAATACGATCTGGCGCGCCGGCACCTGGAGTCTTTGCAGAAGTTTGGCCGAGAGCAGGAATTGAAGGGCGCAGAAGGCCAGTTGACGTCCGCACGGGGAAAGTACCTTGGAGCGGAGGCGCAAATGGGTTTTGCGGAAATTCGGAGCCCCATCGACGGCGTGGTGACCGATCGGCCAGTCTATCCAGGAGAGATGGCCGCGGCGGGATCGCCGCTGATTACCGTCATGGATATCTCGCAGGTCGTGGCGCGCGCCCACATCGACCAGCAGCAGGCTGCCGTGCTCAAGGTGGGCGATCCTGCCGCCGTCTCGATGCCAGGAGTTACTGGCGACGTTTCCGGCAAAGTGACGATGGTCAGTCCGGCCGTGGATCCGGGCAGCACCACGGTGGAGGTTTGGGTGCAGGCTAACAATCCACACGAACGCATGCGGCCAGGCGCGAGTACGCACATTTCAATCATTGCGGATACCGTGCCGAAGGCCGTGGTGATTCCCGCCATTTCGGTGTTGACCGCCCCGGACGGCGGCACCGCCGTCATGGTCATTGACACACAGGATAAGCCGCACCAAAAAAGTGTAAAGATCGGAATCCGCGACGGCGACGATGTTCAGGTTATCGGGGGGATCGAGGCGGGGGAACGGGTTGTGACCATGGGAGCATACGATCTCTCGAAGGAAGACCCCGAGGTCCTGGAAAAGACCACGGTGCGGATTGAAGCGCCTCCGGCACCCGAGCAGGAAAAGCGCGGCGATGAGGACAAAGACGACACCAAAGGTGCGGGGAGCGGTGGGGATAAGGACTAACAGCAAAACTGTCGGAGCTGCCTCTTGAAATCGGAATCGCCATACTGGTTTGTTCGCCACTCGAAATCGATCATTTTCCTTATTCTGACGCTGGCGGTAGTCGGCGGTTACTTGGCGCTCACCATCCCCGTTGCGGTATTCCCCTCGACCAATTTCCCACGGCTCATCATCGGCATTGATAACGGCGTCATGCCCATTGACCAGATGATGGTGACCATCACCCGGCCGCTGGAAGAAGCGGTCAACAGCGTGCAGGGGTTGGAGACGGTACAATCCATCACCAGTCGCGGTTCCGCCGAGATCGATCTCTATTGCAATTGGAACGTGGACATGTTCGAGACGCTCCAGCGGGTCAACTCCGCCGTGGCCGCGGTGCAGAGTTCGTTGCCGCCTACGGTGCAGATCGAAACTCATCGCCTGACGTTTGCGAGTTTCCCCATCATCGGGTACAGCCTTACCTCGGACACGTCGCCGCAGACCGACCTCTGGGAAATAGCAACCTATGAGATCAAGCCACGCCTGAACCGGCTGGATGGCGTCTCGACGGTCCTCGTGCAAGGCGGTGAAGAGCCGGAATTCCAGATCAGCCCGAACCCCGCGAAGCTGCTCGAGACTCACGTGACCGTAACCGATATTCTCGATGCCGTACGACGTACCAACTTGATCGATTCTCCCGGCCTGCTCGAACGAAATCACCAGCTCTACTTGGGATTGGTGAGCGCGCAGGTCCACACGCCAGACGAGATCTCAAATATCGTCGTCAAGCTAACAAAAGATGGTGTACCCATTCGCATCCAGGAAGTAGCCTCCGTCAACCCATCGGTGAAGCCCGTTTACACTATTGTCACGGCCGATACCAAGCCTGCCGTACTGCTCAGTATCAACCGTCAACCGGATAGCAATACCGTGGAAGTTGCGCAGGAGGTCCACGACGAAGTCGCGCAGATCCAGAAGACCCTGCCCCACGGGGCTCATCTCCGCCCCTATTACGATCAGTCGACGATCGTCACTCAATCCATCCACAGTGTGCGAGACGCCATTCTGATCGGACTGGTTCTGGCTTCGGTCATCATGGTCCTTTTCCTTCGGGACTGGGGAACGTCCTTGGTTGCCGGGCTGGTGATTCCGATCACCCTGCTTGTGACCTTCATCGCCCTGAAAGCACTCGGTGAAAGTTTCAATCTGATGACCTTAGGGGGATTAGCAGCGGCTGTCGGACTGGTCATCGACGATGCGATTGTAGTGGTGGAAAACATCGTTCTGCATCGAGACGCCGGCGAAGCACGCGTCGCGGCCATCCATAGCGCGCTTAAGGAAATCACCGTTCCCCTTTTGGGATCCACCATTACGCCGGTCGTGGTTTTCCTTCCCCTCATTTCGATTACGGGTGTCACCGGCACGTTCTTTCGCGCTCTGGCCGTGACCATGTCGGTCTCACTTTTCACCTCGCTCGGATTGGCGCTCGTCTGGACACCCAATCTGGCACTGCACTTTGTGCGCCGAGAGCATCGCGACGAATCCACGCCGGTGCCGGAGAATGAACCGTCGAGAGGCAGCGGAGCCGCCGTTGAAAACAATTCGGAGGAAATGCGCCGCCTGATGGCTGCCGAAGAGGCCTCCATGACAGGATTCTTCGGCAAGGTCATCCGATTCTACGAAAGCTGGTTGCGGCGTGCCCTGGCACATCCCGTGTGGCTGGCAGCGACGTCAGTGGCCCTCATCATCGCTTCCTGCATTTGTTACCGCAGCCTGGGAACGGATCTTCTGCCGGAAATGGACGAGGGGGGATTCATTCTCGATTACGTGATGCCACCAGGCAGCTCTCTCCAGGAAACTGACCGTGCCGTTGCCCATATGGAGCGGATTTGCCGGGCAGTCCCCGAGGTGGCAAGCACCTCGCGGCGCACGGGCCTACAGCTTGGGCTGGCGGCAGTCACGGAGGCGAATACCGGCGACATTTCGGTCAAGCTCAAGGACGACCGCCATCGCGATATCGACGAGATCATCAGCGAAGTTCGAGCCAAGGTGACGAAAGAGGAGCCGGAGGCCGATGTCGAGTTCACCCAGGTTTTGCAGGATATGATCAGCGATCTGACCGGCGCCCCTCAGCCGATTCAGATCAAGATGTTTTCCCCTGATGGCAGCCTGCTGAACCAGTGGGCACCCCGTGTAGCCGATGCCATCAGCAAAGTTCAAGTGCGGGGGAAGAAACCGGTGGTGGACATCCTAAATGGTGTCGATGACGCCACCAGCGGTCCGGCATTGGTCTTCCAAGTGAATCCGCAGACCGCCGCGCGGGCTGGATTTACGACCGAAGAGGTGGAACTAGACACCTCCGCGATTATGGACGGTGAACCCGCTTCCACTCCCGTCGTTGTTGGGGGCCAAGCGCGTACGCTGCGGGTGCGCTTTCCCGCCGCGAATCGGGCTTCTCTCGACGCCATGAATAGTACTCTGCTGGTCAGCTCCACCGGCCAGGCCGCCACACTCGGCGCGCTTGCAGAAGTCACCGAAATACCCGGCCAGACAGAAATCTTGCGGGAGAACTTGCAGCGCGACGTCGCGGTCACCGGGCGGCTGGAGGGCGTGGACTTGGGTACGGGCGTCGCGGCGGTCATGAAGGCCGTGGACGCCCTAAAACTTCCCGCCTCCATTCGCGTCGTCTACGGCGGAACTTACCGCGAACAGCAGAAATCGTTTCACGATTTGCTGATAGTTCTCCTGCTGGCGCTGGTGCTGGTGTTCCTGGTGCTCCTGTTTGAGTTCGGCACTTTCAGCGCTCCCGTGGCTATTCTATCCTCCGCAATTCTATCCACCTCCGGCGTTTTCTTGGCGCTCCTGATTACCGGCACGACCTTTAACATTTCATCCTTCATGGGCCTCATCATGGTCGTCGGCATCGTGGCGAAAAACGGCATTCTTCTCCTCGACGCAGATCAGAAGTTTCGCTCCGTAGGGTATTCCGCGGAAGAAGCGATGGTCCAGGCCGGGCGGCGGAGGTTGCGGCCGATCGTTATGACCGCGCTCGCGGCGGTCGCGGGCATGCTGCCCCTGGCACTCGCGCTTGGGGCGGGCGCGCAGATGCTACAACCGCTTGCCATTGGTGTGATCGGGGGCATCTTGATTTCTATGATTTTGTCGCTGGTTATCACGCCTGCCGTGCAATTCTACCTAACGCGTGTGCGGGCGTGACCGTGTGATGGCAAGCTCTCAATCTATGAGGAGGCAACAATGAAGGAATTGGGCGTGGGCATCATTGGAACGGGTTGGGTCTCCAGCGAGTACATCCGTGCATTTGAAGCGAACCCGCACACCGAGGTATTGGGATTGGTCAGCCGCAACCGGGACCGTGCCAAGGCCAAGGCGGAAGCATTCCATGCGTCGCACTGCCGCGCTTATGAACGGTTGGATGCGATGCTCGTGGACCCTTCCATTCAGATCGTGGTCGTCTGCACGCCTCACCACCTGCACGTCGCGCAAGGCGTCGCCGCGGCACAGGCGGGGAAGCATTTGGTCCTCGAAAAGCCGGTGGCCCTGGATCTCGCGGGTCTGCGCGAGCTGCAAGCCGCCGTGCGCGCCGCCAAGGTGAAAACCGTGGTCAGCTTCGTGCTCCGCTGGAATCCGCTCTTCGAGATGATCAAGGTGTTCCTGGGGGACGGCCTGCTGGGAAATTTGTTTCTCGCCGAGGTCGATTATTTCCACGGACTCGGCCCCTGGTACGCGCAGTACGAATGGAATATCAGAAAGGACATGGGCGGCAGCAGCCTTTTGACCGCGGGCTGCCACGCCGTGGACGGCCTGCGCTGGTTCGTCGGCTCCCGCCCCGTGGAAGTGGTTGCCTACGGTAATGTGAGCCGGGAAAATCCCCTGCACTACGAATACGAGCCGAACACGTTGACGATGGTGAAATTTGAGGACGGAGCAATGGGGAAGGTAGCGTCGTCGATCGAGTGCGTTCAGCCTTACATTTTCAACGTCGCCCTCTTCGGAGATCAGGGGACCATTCGCAACAATCAGGTTTTCTCAAAACACTGGAAAGGCCAAAAAGGATGGGCCACCTTCCCCACCATTTTGCCGGACAACGGCGATGTTTCGCACCATCCGTTCAACGAAGAGGTCGCGCACTTCGTGGATTGCATCTTGAACAACCATGAGTCGCACGCCAACCTGGAGGATGCCTCGGTGACTCACGAAATATGTTTTGCTTCGCAGATTTCCACGCGCGAGAACCGGCCCGTCAAGCTGCCGCTTTAATCGAGGAGCTGGAAAGCAGGACCCGGCAGCGGTGCTTTGTATAGTTCCATTCTATCTTCCGGCACCCCGCTTTTGCATCCGACCTTCGACGGCTGAGCGCGTCGCGCCGAGCGTCATCACCAGTGATTCTCGGGGTATGCTGGTCACAAACGGTTTGATCAACCAGCCCAACCCCATCGGAATGTCGCGCGTGAGCGATATGGACTCTACCTCAACGTAGACGCCCTGATCCTTTTCTTCAAATCGCCATGAGGAATCCATCCGCCACAGGAATCCGCCATCGTGCCCCACGGGCTTTTCGTGCTCGGCGGGTTGGTCGGCATTGTCGACTTCGGCGATGCGAGTTGCGATGGACTGACTTCGACAATGGGTGGCGTCAATCGGGAAGTATTGGACGTCATGATTGGTGTTAAGGGTGATGGTGATGACTTTCTTTTCCCGAAGCCGGTAATAGATTTGGTAATCGTTGCCTTCATGGTGGACTAAGCGCGAGCGAACCACCTCAGGTTTGTAAATATCCTGGTGGTGATCATAGTCCTGGGCGAGCGCCAAGACTTGAGGCAAAGTCGCGCCCGGAATGAAGACCGCGCCGATCCAATGGTGGATCAATCCGCCGGGCACTTCGATTTCCGAGCCCGAAGCGTCCGGCGTTTCGAGGGTCGCAATATACATGTTGCCCTGATGGAGGCTGTCCAGAGTTTCCGAGCGCTGGGGTTCCGGCAGGCCTTCAAGATACAGGAAGGCGCCGGGACGGGTCACTTCCATGGCGATGCGAGCCTCTGTCGCCTGGACATAGCGATTGAAGGCCTCTTGCGTCTTCGGCTCCAAATCCACGGTCATGACATCATAAGGCCGGGGAGAAGGCATCCCTAAGAGGAGCGCGAAGGCTAGCGTAATGGCGGGACGGAGTGTGGACATAAGGTGCCGCGGGGCGCCGCCTGACGCCCATTAAACATCATACTCCTGCCCGCGGGTGAGGGGAAAGGGTCACGGGAAAAGGGTAAAGGGTACAATTTAAAGCAACATCGACTTTCAGGCGGACTCAGGCCTTATCCTTTACACTTTACCCTTTATTCCGTGTCCTCAACTCAGCAAGAATCGGGTTGCTCAACCTTTGCGTTCCCTTCAAGATGAAACAGGATCAAATGAAGGAGACGAACGCTGTGCAAACAAACACTGAAGATTACGCACGAATCGAGAAAGCCATTCTTTTCCTGGAAGAAAACTATCATCGCCAGCCGGAATTGCGCGAGGTGGCCCAAAGTGTGCACCTGAGTGAATTCCACTTCCAGCGTTTATTCCGCCGCTGGGCGGGGATCAGTCCCAAACGGTTCATTCAATTTCTCACCTTGGAGCATGCCAAGAAACTGCTCGGCAGTGCGCATAGCGTACTCGACGCCACTTACGATGCCGGCCTTTCCAGCCCCGGGCGCCTGCATGACCTGTTTGTCAAAATTGAGGCCATGACGCCGGGCGAGTTCAAAGCCCGGGGAGCAGGCCTCCGCATCAGCTATGGTTTTCATCCAAGTCCCTTCGGTGAGTGCCTGCTGGCGACGACCGAGAGGGGCATTTGCGGTCTGGGGTTCATCGACGCCGGTGGCCGCGCCCAGATCCTCCGCGATTACCAAGAGCGCTGGCCGGAGGCAAGCTGGGAAGAGAACGAGGGCCTGACCCAGCCTTACATCGATCGCATTTTTGGCGGTGATAAGCGCAACGGAAACCGGCCGATCACCCTGGTGCTGCAAGGAACGAACTTCCAGATCAAGGTGTGGGAAGCGTTGCTCAAGATTCCCGTGGGTACCGTGGTCCCCTATGAAGATCTTGCCATCCGGGTGTGCAGTCCGCGTGCATCGCGCGCGGTGGGCGGAGCCGTGGGAAAGAATCCCATCGCCTTTCTGATTCCCTGCCATCGCGTCATTCGCAAGGCGGGTGGAATCGGCGGCTACCACTGGGGCCCCGCCCGCAAAAGAGCCATGCTGGCGTGGGAGGCGGCCCAAGCCGAGGCGCTTCAGGACGTTGGGAAAACCGCCTCTTCACACGACCAGCGGGGTGCAGTGGGCATGGACGCGAAGCTTTAGAGTGCGGCAGCTTGCTGCCGCTTTCCGCACCGCGAGCTTGCTCGCGGGATTTCGTGCGCATCCAGAATGCCCGCCACCGAGGCGACTGGGGAGAAAGCGGCAGCAAGCTGCCGCACTCGAAAGCTTCGCCGACTCTCAGAGAAGTTACTGACGCAGTTTTCCGCACACATTTTTCCTCACGTTGCGCCGACCCCGTCGTTGCTGATATTCTGCCGCCTCGAATGCAAGTTCGATGGACGGGTTGATTTCGCGGGAAGTTCGCGGCAGCCCGTGAAGCCCAGGCCTTGTGGCAGTCTTCTACACGGCGTCCAAACGCATGAAATCCCAACGATGGCTACACATCCTCCCGGTCGCGTTCATCATGTACACGATCGCGTTCATCGACCGGACCAACGTCTCGTTGGCTCTCCCCTCGATGAGCAAAGCGCTCAACATGAATCCCACGCAAGCGGGCGCGGCCGCCGGAGTTTTCTTCTGGGGATATGTGGTGTTGCAAATTCCGGGTGGGTACCTGGCGCAGCACTGGAGCGCCAAACGCTTCGTCTCCGTGTTGCTGGTGGTGTGGGGCGTTTGTTCGGTGGGTTGCGGCCTGGTGCACACCTGGCAGCAATTCTGGGTGATGCGCCTCTTGTTGGGAGGGGCGGAGGGCGGCGTGTGGCCCGCGGTGTTGGTGTTGCTCTCGCACTGGTTCCCGCGCGGTGAGAGGGCTCGCGCCAATGCCTACTGGATGCTCTGCCTTCCCGTCGCGGTGATCGTTTCTTCCCCCCTTTCGGGATGGATACTGGGCCGCTGGAACTGGCGCGTGCTGCTGATTGCCGAGGGCGCCTTGCCGTTCCTTTGGCTGGTGATCTGGTGGGCCTTCATCGATGACTATCCCCACGAGGCGAAGTGGATTTCCCCCGAAGAGCGCACGCATCTGGAGTCGACCCTCCACGAAGAATCCCGCGAACTCGATTCGGCCCAGCCCGCCCCGTTTTTGCAAGCTCTGCTGAAGCCCACCGTGCTGCTCATGGTCGCAATCTATTTGATGGAAAACTTCGGAAACTATGGTTATCTGTTTTGGCTTCCCTCGGCGCTCGGAAATGCTCGGAAAATGAGCAACCTGGTAGTGGGCATTCTGTATACGGTCCCTTACATGATCACCGCGGTCGGCATGGTTTTAATATCGCGCCATTCCGACAAGCATCACGAGCGTCGCGGCCACGTTGGTGTAGCCCTCGTATGGGGCAGCGCTTGCATGATGACTTGCGCGCTCCTGACCGGCCACGCCCCCACGTTGAGTTTTGTGGCCATCTCCCTGGTGGGCGCCGGGTCCTATGGAACGCTGGGGCCATTCTGGGCGATTCCAACGGAAACCCTGCCGCGCTCGGTTTCCGGACCGGCGATGGGGCTGATCAATGCTCTCGGCAACCTGGGGGGATATTTCGGTCCGCTGGCGGTGGGATTTGTTTACCATCGCACGGGCGACTTCCGTTATGCCTTCGGGTTGCTCAGCCTGGCGTATCTGGCCGGGGCTGGGTTGACACGCCTTCTGCCCTCGCGGTCCGCGGCCCGCGCCTAGCGGAAATCCAAAGTCCCACCGAGGTTGAGGCGCGGAATTGCAATGAAACTTTCCCGGGTTATTTCCGTGAGCATCCTAGTTCTCGCGGTCAGCGCGATCCTGATGGCATTGCAATCCCCGAGCGCCACCCAGGTGCCGGTCAGCGCGCAGGACGCAAAATCCTTCGATGAAAAAATCATGCCCCTTGAGCATGCTCACCAGCAAGGCGCCAACCAGGTCGCCCACATCACGGAATCAGAATTGAGTTCAAAGTTGCAGCAAAGCCTGGACGAAATCCCGCCCGACAGGGGAGCCGTGGTGCTCAAGGCAGCTTCGGTACATCTGGAAGGCAACGAGTTTGTGGGAGTCTTCACATTGGATGCGAGCGGTAAAGAACTCTACCTGAGCATGACGGGTACGTTGGGGGTCGTCGAAGGCCGGCTAGAGATTCAACCAACTTCCGGCCAGTTGGGAAGGTTGCCGATTCCCGGCATAGCTTTCCGCCGCCTGCTGCGAAGGCAGTTTGACACTCCCGAGACTCGCGAACGCCTCCGGCTGCCGGATTTCATCAAGGACGTGCGTGTCGAAAACGGCGAACTGGTGGTTGAATCGCAGTAACCGGCATTCGGCCTAAACCAAAGCCACGGCGCGAATGGGAGAGCCCGACCCCTCGCGAATCTTCAGCGGGAAGGCGAGGAAGAGGAAGAAATCCGGAAGTTCCCCCAAATTGCATAGATTCTCAACGATCAGCATTTGTTTTTCCAGCACCACGGGGTGGATGGGCCGCGTGCGCAGCGCCTCCGGGGGATCGGGGGATAGAGTGTCCACGCCGAGGGCGGCAGCCGACTTTGACAGCAAATACTCCGCCGCATCCATGCCGACTCCTGGCCAGTTTTCAAGGTAAGGTTGATCGTTGGGCCGCAGCCCCCATTTTTCGGCCCAGCCAAAATCGAAGAGGACAATGTCCCCGGCTTGGATGGAGCCGTAGCGGCGTTCCCATTCCTCAATTTGTCTTTTCGAAACGAACTCACCCGCCTGAGTCCCGCGGCAATCCACGCGCACTCCGCGGCCCATGAGCTGCGTCAGGGGAACTCGATCGATGGTCACGTGGGCATCGGGCTTGGCATTCTTAAGAAAGTGAATGGGAGCATCCACGTGCGTCCCGTTATGTTCGTGCATGACGAGCAGGTAATGGAGTGAACGCCCGCCGCGATCGTACGAGCTCCACAGGTTGTGGAAGAACTTCGAGTGGGTGGGAAAATGCGGCATGTGTTCTTCCAGTGTTTGGCTGAGGTCAATCACTCGCCGGCCGCGGAGTTTCTCCAGAAGGGCAAAAACGTCGCTCACAGCTTCCTCCATTTCGATGTGGAAGCGGCGCCCAACATTGGGCAAACCGCTGATGATTTGCTGATGAGAATGGTGGCAAGGCCCTGTCACTCGACGGCGGCAAAGTATCCCGGCTTCCAATGCAGGATCACTCCGCGGCGGGGGGTAACAACTTTAATGGAACGGTAAGTTCCATCCAGGACATCCTTGATCGGCCGGTAGCCGAGAGTGTATTGCTCGTCTAAATCGCGGCCGATGGCTTGCAGCGAATCGGCCAGGTGCACCATGCGCTCGGCTGAGAATTTACCTGTGTCCGCACCTAACCCCTTGTTTTGGGAACTGTCCCCCACCTGTCCGTGGGAAAGGTAACCCGTCTCCAGGTCGGTGCCCGAGTTCTCGGTCAAGGGGAAGGATGGGTAGGCGCCGGTTTCGGTGGAGATGTTGTCAAGGAGCTTGTCCCCGGGATTCGAGAATCCATAGGCGGCGGTGCCGACGGTATAGATCATGGTCTCGGTCATGCGCGCCATGGATACGGCCTGGTCCACCGTGTGTTGGCTCTGGGAGTCCAAGCCATCGCTGAGGACCACCAGGACCCGCCGGTTTTCTTCGGCCGGGCCGGTATTCCGCAACTTCTCGCGACAGGCTATGTAGATGGCATCATAGAGGGCCTTGCCGCCGCCAGATTTAAGGTCCTGAATCTTTTCATTCAGCAGATCTGGGTCGTTGGTAAAGTCCTGGACGATCGAACTGGTGGCGTCGAAGGTCTGGAGGAATACCTGGTTCTTCGTGCCTCCGTTGCGCAGCACGAGAAAAACAAACTCGCTGGCCGCTTCCTTTTCATACGATAACGCCCGGCGCGCGGAATTGCTGGTGTCGAGAATCAAGCCCAGGCGGAGCGGCGTGCTCGTTTCCCGTTCGAAGTGCGTGATTTTTTGCTCCACACCGTCTTCAAACACCTGGAAATCTTCCATGTTCAAGTCGATCGTCGGCTGCCCCCGTTTGTTTTTGGCGGTCACGGGGACATTAACGAGTTCGACGTTGGTGCGAATAGTGTGCGGCTTCTCCGCGTTCTGGTCGGAGTGTTCAGGTCCTCCCGGCGCGGCAGGAGTGGCAGGCGCCGCCGGGGGTGTGGACTGTTGCGCCGGAGCACGAAGCGCACTAGCTCCGACGCCAATGGCGGCCAGAATCAAAAGGGCGGGGATTACCCTCCAGTTTGCCCCGGCGTTCTTTTTCCGGCGTTCTCCCGATGATGGAATTCCCATTGGCGCTTTCGTCTCGGCGTTGGACTTCTGGAAGACTCCCACGGTGTTCGCAGGGTCTCCACTCTTAATATTACCCCAATTGCCCGGCCCGTGGTGAGATGTCCCCGGTGATGGTGGTGTCCCAGTTTGATGTAGGGGCGGCTTTACGCCGCCATGGCGAGGTAAACTCGCCGCTACGAATTCAAACTGAGGCGCTGCTCCGGTGATGGTAAATTAGTAAGGTAATCCAAAGGGAGCATCCACGATGGAAATAGGATTCGTTGGCCTGGGGGGAATGGGCGAGCCGATCGCGCGCAACCTCCTGAAGGGGGGACATACGCTGAAGATCTACAACCGCACTCGAAGCCGCGAGGAGGCATTGGTGGCTGACGGTGCGACCTCGGCGGAGACCCCGGGCGCGGCAGCAACGGGCGGAGTGGTGGCCACCATGCTGGCTGATGACGCCGCCTTGGAAGCAGTTGTGTTCGGTGAACACGGCATTCTCGAAGGCCTGCCCCGCGGCGGCGTCCATATTTCCCATAGCACGATCAGCACGCACATTTCTCGCCGCCTCACCAGCGCGCACCGCGAGCGAGGGCAGTTCTTTGTTGCCGCTCCGGTTTTTGGGCGCCCGGATGCAGCCCAGGCGGCGCGCCTGATTGTGGTGGCGGCGGGCCCCAAGGAAGCCCTCGACCGCTGCCATCCGGAGCTTGAGGCGATCGGCCGCAAACTCATCGTGATCGGCCCTGAACCCGTTGCCGCCAACACCGTCAAACTCGCGGGGAATTTCCTGATCGCATCCATGCTGGAATCCCTCGGCGAAGCCTGCGCTCTCTTGCGCAAGTCCGGCGTCGATCCAGCAGACTTTCTCGAAATCATGGTGGGTTCGTTCTTTCAATCGCCCGTCTATGAAAACTACGGGAAGATCATTGCCGAGCAGCGATACGAACCCGCCGGATTCAAATTGCGCCTGGGCTTGAAAGACGTGCGCTTGATGTTAGCGGCGGCGGACGAAGCGGGAGCACCCATGCCCATCGCCAGCCTGATTCGCGACAACATGATCAGCGGCGTCGCGCAGGGATTGGGAGACTTGGACTGGGCCGCCCTGGCGCGCGTCGCCGCGTTGAAGTCAGGACTGAAGACTTAGGAATTTTGGAAGATCCGGTGCGGAGCTTTGGAGTGCGGCAGCTTGCTGCCGCTTTGGTGCCGGCAGGCGTGCTTACGAAAATTTCAATTGCGGCCAGAATTCCCGCCAGCAAGCTGGCTGGTGATAAAGCGGCAGCAAGCCGCCGCACTCCAAAGCTCTGCAATCGGCGCAACCTCGAAGGCATATTCCGCAGCCCTTCGCGCCGCGGGCTGTGGTAGTAGCTCTCAACGGGCACAGGAGGCAAGCATGAAAGCGATACGCGTACATGAATTTGGCGGGCCAGAAGTTCTGAAGCTCGAGGAGGTTCCGGACCTCAAAGCCGCCGCGGGGCAAGTGGTGGTCCGAGTGAAGGCCGCAGGGGTGAATCCTTACGACACCTATATGCGGCAGGGAACCTATGC